>JBDGTI010000035.1:0-18673 GCA_042216995.1 Halodesulfurarchaeum sp. | reverse complement strand
GCGGTCTTCTGTAGTTGATAAAGTGCAGTGGTCGTCGTTGTACGTTATCGTGCGCCCATCGTAGACGACCACGGTACCGCGGAATTTAGGTTTGCTCGCTTTCTTACCGTCTTCGAGGATACGGTCTTTGCAGTTTTCGAGTGCGTTTGCGGCGAGACTGCGTGCGGCTTGGACGTGGTTTGCAGTGAGGTTTGTCTTTTCACGTACGTCGGAGTACGTGGTATTGTGGAGTTTTGATTCGCTTTCGATTATCTGAGTGGGGTCGTCAGACCAGCCGTAGTCCGCGACGTGTTGCGCGGCTTGACGGAATTGCTCGAACGTTGCATCGAGAACGCTGTGTGCATCCTCGTCAACGTCAAGCTTGATTTCGAGGTTTCTGACGACCGTCACGGTTCAAATGTTGGGTCAGTATTATTTAAAAACTGTGTTTTGCGTTGGGGAGTCAGCCGTGGCTGGATGCGTGGTTTGTTCCAGAAGTGACGCTTCCTCCCACGTTCACAAGACCGAAGGTCTTGTGCAGCCCACCAGAACGCGAAGCGTTCTGGGGACGGCTAAAGCCGTGGGTTTCCGCGCTGCCTCTGTATGAGATAGAATTCTCTCATTTCGAGGTCCTGTACGGTGCGTTGACGTGGACGTCTTTTGGCTTCGCTGGATCCCGGTCACCGTGACGGTCTTTCTCCCGAAGTCGCCGGGCGGTTCCTCCGGATCTCGGTGCGCTTCTCAGCAACGGCCGTGACTCCCCGGGAAATGGGGATGTACGGGCCCCCGGAAGCGGTGACGAAGCAGTTCACGACGGGTCCCGTTGCTCTCCTCGCTCGTGGAACGAAAACGTGGGGTTCGCTGGGATCCACTGGGCCCGTGAGACACGGGCCGCTCTCGAGTTCCGGTTCGAGGCACAACTCGGGTTCGTCGTCCCGACGAACTCGGGAGGACCGACGTGGCCGCCGGAAACCCGGTGAGCGATCGAGACCGGGCAGGGCGCTCCCGACTGAGCGGACCGACAGCCTCACCACGCTGGGTGTGGTCACCACAGACGAACGGAGAGTCGGCACCGAACGGACGGGGACCGAATCGACCCGAGAAATTCGAGACCACGCGCAGATCGGAGGAGAGGACCGCGAAGAATGACTGAGGAAGACGAAGACGATTCGTTCCAGGGGATAGCGGCGGACCTCGCTGTGGCGAAAAACCGGGAGATGGAGCAGGTCACAGGCCCCTTCGAGGCGGTACTCGACGACCTCGGACTCGGCGAACCGGATGAGTTGGCGGAGCAGATCCTGATATACCGGGGACCGCCGGACCGGGAGTGTTTCGTCTGTGGGGAGTCCATCCCCGAAGACGGCCGGAACCCGGGCGAGGGTGAGGAGTACCTGATTCAGCGGGTCAACGAGGCGGACAGCCCGTTCCCGTTGACCGAGCGGGCGTTCCACACCGAGTGCTGGAGGGAGTATCGCGGGTGAAATGGCTGCGCGGTCGATCCCGGCAGTCCTCGAGTGGGCAACCGGAACCGCCACTGCCGCCCCGAGAGGCGCCGGTCTCTCGACGCCGGACTATCCGATGCCCGTGGTTTCCTCGACGAAGGTCCCCTTCCCCCACACCGCGGGCACGTCTCACCCACCAACTCGTTCTGCGAGGCCACAGTGGGACTGCCACACTGCGGGCAGTTCCGGTCCTCGTCCCGTTCCGCCTCGAAGGCATGGCCACTCCCGGCACACGTAGTACGCTCTGTCCCCGCTGCGTTCCTCGATCAGCTCCTCCGACGTCCTCCCCGAGTAGCTTCCGAATCTGGAGCCCCTCGCCTGGATGGTGGTGCCTGTGTCACACCCTCCTCATCGACGACGTACATGTACTCTCCGAACCCGGAGGGCATCTCGAGGTCACAGGATTCACAGTGGAACTCACGGAATCGCATACTTCGATGGTGGCCCTCAAACGCAGTGTGGGCACTCGAAGATCTGGCTGTGTGGGCCCTGGGATATCCACTGCTTCCGGGCTCCGCAGTTGCTGCAGTACGCGGCTTTGGATTCGGTGTCCTCCCCGCAGCGACAGCTCTGTCCGGGCATCTCCTCCATACCCAGGGCCGACAGGGTCCCCCCGTATAGGGATTGTCCCGTTCACGTGATAGAAAGCCTTATTACGTACAACAAACAATCCATAAATGGAATCGAGGTGACCAGTCATGGTCATCGAGCCCGCTAGCTCGTGGTTCCAGGACTCCGGATTCCCGAATCGGCTCTTCGAAACCGGGAGTGCCGACTACGAGCTGTACGAGGAGGACGACGAGTTCGTGTTGAGCGTCGAGCTTCCGGGGTATGATCCCTCGGAGATCGAGGTCACGTGGAACGAGGGCGTTCTCAACATCGCCGCCGAGCACGAGGAGGAGAGCCGCGGTAGGCGCCGGACCTACCACCGCCGGTTCCGGTTCCCGAAGGCGGTCGAGGATGAGGTCATCTCCGCGCAGTACAATAACGGCATTCTGGAGGTCCGGCTGCCGATCGAGTCCGGTTCGATGACCCGTGGGACGGAGATCGAGATCGAGACCTAACCGGTCATCGCCCGCCGACCGTCCGGTCGTCGATCGGCTCTCCGGGGTGGGTTTCATGGTCCGTCGGCGCGGCCGTACGGCCCGCCACCGGGGGCCCAGGCCGCCGTCCGGGCCCGGCGTCGATTCGGCGGGACCGAACTGGCGGTCGGCGCAGTCGCCGGGCCCCGTTTTCCGGCCGCCGTTCGGTGCTTTTCGCCGGCCCCCGTCGTGTGCTGAACGGTCGTTTTGCCCCGCCGCGCCCGTCCCCGGGTCCCGATGGGCGGTCAGTCGGGCAGGCGGCGAAACACCCGGATCGTGTCCCGGTCGCCCGCCTCGGCCGCTGTCTCCTCGAACCCGCGATCGGTGAAGACGGCCTGCCAGTCGCGGTGATAGAGCCGGATGCCGTCCCGCACCTCCGTGAATGCGGGGGGATCCTCTCCCCCGCCCTCGTTTTCGACCGTGATCAACAGGTCGGCGGTGACCCGGGCCAGCTCGTCGAAGACCCACTCGCTGTCGGGGTGGACGTGCTGGAGGGTCTCGACCGAGAAGACGGCATCAAAGCGGTCGGTCTCGACGGTCGGAAGCACCGACTCCATCGAGTCATAATGGACGGTGCTCCGGGCCGCGAGCCGGGGGAAGGTCTCCGCCATGGCCCCACGGGCCCGCTCGTTGAGTTCGATCCCCGTCAGATCCCCGTACCCGTGTTCGAGGAGGTGGGCCAGGTGTCGACCGGCGCTACAGCCGACCTCCAGGATCGCCGGCTCCCCTGTGAGGTGTCGATCGATCGCGGCCCGAACCCGCTCGCTTCGCCTGTCCGGTCCGCGATAGGCGTAATACGCCGGCGAGTACTCGCCCGAGCGGTCGGCCCACTCGCGGCGGAGGTCCTTCGAATTCACGGCTGTACACCGTCCCGCGGGCGGAAAGGCCCGTCGATCACCTCGATTCGATCAGCTCCTCGAGTTCGTCGGCACACCGGTTGATGCCGTCCGAGGCCTCGATCAGCCCCAGGCTCATCCGGTCGTCGGCCCGCTCCCGGAACTGGTCGACCAGCGCTTCGAGTTCCGACACCGGGATCGCGTCCTCCTCCGTGTCTGTCATTGGTGAGTGTGGGTTGGGCCTCTGGCTATTTAATCTCCACCCGCCCGGTCCGGGAGAACACTTTCCCGCTGATCTCGGAGGGGGTCTCCCGGCGGAGACCGCTGGCCGAAGAACACAGCGTTAATACGACCTGCCGGCGGATTTTCACACACTGGACACCGCTGGGTGTCGATCTCCAATCATGGCGGAGCAATACGATCTCATCATCGTCGGCGGGGGCATCAGCGGGGCATCGCTACTGTATGCCGTCTCGAGGTTCTCCGACGTCGAGCGGGTGGCGCTGTTCGAGAAGGAGTCCGAGATCGGCGCGATCAACACGAAGTACACGAACAACTCACAGACCCTTCACTTCGGCGATATCGAGACCAACTACAGCCTGGAGAAGGCCGAGTCGGTGAAAGGCGCCGCGGAGACACTCGCGGGCTACCTCGAGGCGGCGGACCCCGAGCGGGAGATGCACGATAGGCGCTCGAAGATGGTCATCGCGGTCGGCGAGGCGGAGGTCGACCGCCTCGAGGCCCGGTACCACGAGCGGGGATTCGGCGAGCTCTATCCGAAGCTCGAGCTGATCGGCCGCGAGCGCATCGCGGAGCTCGAACCGGCGGTCGTCGAGGGGCGGGATCCGGACGTGGAGCTCCGGGCGCTTTACACCCCCGACGGCTACGTCGTCGACTACGGCGCGACCGCCCGATCCCTGGTCGAGGACGCCCGCGAGGCGGGCGGGGTCGACGTCCACACGGACACGGCAGTCGAGGGCATCGCCGAGACCGCCGACGGCTATGCGGTCCGGACCGCGGCGGGCACGGCCCTGTCCGAGGGGCTGGTCGTGAGTGCCGGCTCTCACAGCCTGCAGTTCGCCAAGCAACTGGGCTACGGCGAGGACATGGCGCTGCTGCCGATCGCGGGCAGTTTCTTCCTGGCCGAGGACTTCCTCAACGGGAAGGTCTACACGCTCCAGATGGCGAAGTTGCCCTTCGCGGCGGTCCACGGCGACGCCGACGTGCACGACCCGTCGATCACGCGCTTCGGGCCGACCGCGAAACCGGTCCCGGCCCTCGAACGCGGCGACCTCTCGACGGTCGGGGACTTCCTCGACGTCTTCGGCCTGGACCCGGCCTCGTTCGCGAGTTACGCCTCCATCCTCGCCGACCGGACCCTGCTTCCCTACGTGCTCCGGAACCTGCTCTATGACCTGCCGGCGATCGGCGAGCGGGCCTTCCTCCCCCACGTCCGGAAGGTCGTCCCGAGCGCGACGATCGATGACATCGAGCCGGCGCGTGGCTACGGCGGGATCCGCCCGCAGATCGTCGATACGAGCGCCCGCTCCCTGGACATGGGCGAGGCCACCATCGAGGGCGAGGACGTCATCTTCAACATCACCCCCTCGCCGGGCGCCTCGACCTGCCTGCGGAACGCCCGGCGGGACGCCCGGTCGGTCGTCGAGTTCCTGGAGGGGGACTACGAGTTCGACGCCGCGGCCTTCGATCGGGCGACCATCGAGCAGTTCCCGCGTGCGGACTGATCCGTCCCGATATCGATCCGCGGAATCGCCCGGCTCCGATCCGCGGGACCTTTGTTGGCACCCGAGCAAGTCCCGGGCGTGGTGCTGGAGTCCCTCCGCACAGTGCTCGCCAACCCGATCCGCGTTCTCCTCGTGGCCATCGGCCGGATACTCGCCCGGTTCGGCCTGATTTCCGAGGACCGGGCCGAACAGACGGTGGCCCTCTCCTGGCCCCGGATTTTGACCGGCATCGCCCGGATGTCGAAGAACGCCGCGGACGTGGCGATGGTCGGGATCGCCCTCGACGCCGCGGCGATCAGCGGGGTCGGTTTCGCCACGCCGTACTGGGGGGTTACCTTCAGCGTCGGGGCCGGCGTGGCCGCCGGGACGATCGCGCTGGTCTCCCAGCGCTACAGCGCGGCCCGCGAGGACGAACTGGGCCAGGCCATCCGGTCGAGTGCGGCCCTGCTGGTCGTGGTCACGATCCCGATCGCCGCCCTCTTCGCGAGCGCGCCGGAGGCGCTCGTGGGGGTCCTGACCGACGCCGAGGCGGAGATCGAGTACGGGGCGCGGTACCTGGAGGTCATGGCCCTCGGGGTGCCCTTCGCGGCGCTGAACCTCATCGGGAGCCGGGCGCTGATCGGCGCGGACGACGCCTGGATTCCGATGCTCCTCCGCGGGGGCGGGGCCGGCCTGAACGTGCTGCTCAACGCCGTGTTCATCTTCGGGCTGGACATGGGCGTCGCGGGGGCGGCCTGGGGCACCGTCCTCGCGAACGTCTTCGTGACCGGCTCGCTGGCCGCGGGGCTGGTCCGCGGGGGGCTCCCCGGCGTGGGGGCGTTTCCGGTGCAGGTGGACCCGTTCGGCCGGTATGTCCACCTGGGGACCATCCGCGATCTCGTCTCGATCGGCATCCCGGTGATCGGCCGGAACTCGGTCTGGACCCTCGCCCGGTTTCCCACGCTGGCCTTCGTGGGCATGTTCGGCACCCAGGTCACGGCGGCGTACATCATCACCCGGCGGATCTGGGGGATCATGAACACGCCGGGCTGGGGATTCGGCATGGCCGCGAGCAGTCTCGTCGGCCAGGAACTCGGCAAGCACGAGGAGGACGTCGCCGAGGCCTACGGCCGCGAGATCACCCGCTTCTCGGTGGCGACCTACGCCGTGGCCGGCGGGGCCTTTCTCCTGTTCGCCGGGCCGATCGTCTCGCTGTTCGTCGGGGCGCGGGCCGACCCCGCCTTCCCGATCGCGGTGGAGATGGTCCACGTGGCCGCCGTCGCCATCGTCCCCCAGGGGGTCGCGAGGACGACCGCGGGCGCGCTCGATGCCACCGGTGACACCAACTGGCCCTTCTACAGCCGTGCGATCGGCATGTTCGGCTTCTCGATCCCGTTCGTGTATCTCGGGGCGACCACGGCACTGGGCATCTGGGGCATCTATCTGTCCTTCTTCGGCGAGACGGTCGTCCCCGGCGCGATCAACTACTACCGGTTCCGGACCGGCAAATGGAAGGCGATCAGCCGCGAGTACCGGCCCGAGGCTGCGTCGACCGTCGAGGACTGACTAGTACACGGTGTAACTGGCCGAGCCCACCTCGATCGCGACCAGCGTGTTCCCGCTGTAGGCGTCGGGGTCGGCCCCGTACTTCGCGTTGATCTCGCGACGTACCCGTCGCGTTTCGGCCTCGTCCGCGATCACCTCGGCGGTCCCCCGGAGCGTGACCACCCACTCCGGGACCCCGGCCTCGGCCTTCTGGACGGCCAGGGAGACCCGGGGGTTCTCGCGGACGTTCGCGAGCTTGCGGCCGATCGTCGTCAGCTCGACCGTCCCGTCGGCGTACCGGTACCAGAGCGGGGCGACGTGGGGCCTGTCCTCGACGCTCGTGGCCAGAAAGCCGGTCAGGGGTTCGGATTCGAGGAGCCGTTCGGCCGCCTCGGGGACCGGGTTGCTCATACGGACCGTGTCTCATACGGATACAAAATCGCTCTGTTTGGCCAATCCCCCGGGCGGGCTACTCGATGTGTCCCTCGCGCCGGAGCTGCTCGGCGTCGGCCTCCTCGTACCGCCACTCGATGTCGCCCTTCTCGTCCTGCCAGTCCCACGGGTCGATGAGGACCACGTCGTCCTTCTCGATCCAGGTGCGGTACTTCATCCGGCCGGGGATGCGGCCGAGGCGGGTCTCCCCGTCCGCACAGCGGACGCGGACGTGGTTCCCGCCGAGATGCTGGGTGACGACGCCGAACTGCTCGGACCCCGAAGGCATGCGGAGGTCCTTCTCCTCTCGTTGTTCAGTCACGCGTTGATTTTCGAGTCGAACAGGGATAAGTCATCCGAGGGCGTGTTACCACCTGTCAGTGACTGTTTGGCAGCGGATGGCCGGGCGACGGGAACGGGCTCCCGGATCGAGTGGAGACGGCGGGGGCCGTCCGGGTGGGTACTGGTGGGAATAGCCGCGACCGAACCGCCTGGAGCCGGGCCCGGACTCGGAACCGACCCGGCCTGTTCAGGACGACTGGACGACCTCGGGCAGTTCGAAAAGCGTCTCGATCTCGGCGGTGGGCGGGACCTCGAGGTCGGCCTCGGCCCGGTGATCGCGTCTGACGAACACGGAGTCCACGCCGGCGGCCTCGGCCGCGAGCACGTCCGATTCGCTGTCGCCCACGTAGAGTGGGTTCTCGGCCCCCAGGTCCTCGATGGCCAGGTCGAGGTAGTGGGGATCGGGCTTCTTGCGTGCCAGGCTCTCGGGGTGCATCTCCCGGCCGTGGACCGTCCGGAAGCGGTCGCCGATCCCGTATTCCTCGAGGATCGTCGCGAGGGTGCGCTGCTGGTTCGAACTGACGATCCCGAGCGGCCGGTCGATGGCCGAAAGCGCCTCGACGTCCCGGTAGAGGGTCTTGCGCCCGGCCCGGATCTCCCGCTCCTGGACCAGCGAGGCCCGCAGGTCCCGCCGGTACCACAGCGGGCGGGGAGCCAGCCCGTACCGCTCGGCGACCGACGCCAGGTCCTCCGGGGTGACCCCGTGGACGAGCCGGTCGACGTCGGCCGGGTCAGGGTCGACGACGCCCATGTCCCGGTAGGCGTCCCGGACGGCCCGCACCATCACCGACCGGCCGGTCATGGTGGTGAGCACGCCGTCGTTGTCCAGGACCACCGCGTCGTAGCTCATTTCGAGTGACTACCGCGTCGGGGCGGAAAACGGTTTCGCGGTCAGGCGTACCCCCGCCACCGGTGCCCGCAGGCCTTGCACTTGAAGAACCGGGTCGGGGGCTCGTCGGCCGACCCGGTCTGCTTGATCGTGTACCAGGCCTCCGCGTGGCCACACTCGGGGCACTCCTCCTCCGCGGTGGGCTTGCCCTCGAAGTTCATGCCCTCCTCGGTCTCGATCACGTCGCTCTCGTCTTGCTCCTCCGTCGAGACGTACGCCTCGGTCATCGACTCGTCGCGTGGCTCCTCGTGCCCGCAGTTCGCACAGACCATCACGTCGCCGTCGGCGTGCATCATCGAACCGCACTCCGGACAGAACTGCATGCACCCCCGTAGGGGTCCCACTCGCAAAAACGCTCTCACTCCAGCCGGCGGGATTCGCCCTCCGGCCCGACCATCGGGCAGTCCGTGACCCGGACGTGGTCCACGTCCACGAGTTCGTGGATGGCCGTCCCCGCATGCGTGCAGCGAAGCTCGGGGGGCTCGGCGAGATACCGACACCGCTCGCAGATGTGCTTCGAGATGACCTGGGTCTCCCCCGCGGGCGTGGACTCGACCTCGGTCGGCTCGAACTCCCCCTCGGCCTCGCCGTCATCCATGAGGAGGTCGGCCCAGACGCTCTCGGTGTCGACCGGTTCGGGCTGCTCCTCGACGAAGGGCCCCGCTGCTGACTCCGACTCCGCTTCGTCCCCGTCGTCCGACTCCGACCGGGTCAGCGTGTCCCGCAACTCCGAGAGGGGCATCGATTCGGCCGCGTCCGACTCCCCCCGGTCGTGATCACGGTCCCGGTCGCCGTCCATCGCCGAGCGCAGCTCCGAGAGCGGGATCGACGCCTGCTCGGACTCCTCCCCGTCGCGTTCGTCGCGTTCGGGGTCGCGGTCGTCGCTCATTGGTCTTCCTCCGGGGACTCCGCTTCGTGCCACTCGGACTGGTCGGGGGACTCCCGGTCGCTCAGGGCGTCCAGGTCGGCCTGGGGGCTCGCCGTCTCGCCCTCCAGTGCGGGCCGCTCGCCCGTCTCGAGCACCGACCGCCCGAAAAAGCCCGGGTTCGCATCGAGGGTGTGGAAGGCCGCGCCGCAACTCGGGCAGGTCGCATCGGACAACAGCGCCACGTCGACTTTCGTGTTGCAGTCCTCGCAGGCGGCGGTGCGGACCCCGCGGGCCGCCGCGGTGTCCTTGAGGTGGTCGGCCCGGGCCCGCCGCTGCTCGCGCTCGGCGACGGTATCCAGGGTCTCTCGCAGTCCGCGCAGGGCCTGGCCCAGGGTCCGTACGTCCCCCTCCAGGCCGTCGGTCCGGTCGAGCAGGGTCTCGAGGATCTCCTCGAAGTTCTCGAATCCCCCCTCGAGGCGGTCGTCGGTCCGTTCGAGGGCCGCCTGGACCGATTCGAGGTCCGACTCCAGGGCGGTGAGCCTGGCCGCGAGCTGGTCGTGGTCGTGCTCGGCCGGGGCCTTTTCGTCGGTCTCGCGTTTGACCTGGACCACCCGCTCCCGGAGGTCCTCGATCTTCTCCTCGGTGGATGCCTCGAGCTCCTCGAGTCGGTCCCGCAGCTCGCCCGGGTCCGCCGAAGCGGTCATCCGGCCCCGCTGTCCGTCGGTCGCGGCTGGTGAACGCGCCGATCTCCCGCCGCTCCCTGGGAGCGGTCGACGGCCGGACCGGGCCCCGCCGGCCGGCGTCGACCCCGGAGACGGCAGTCACTCATTGATCCCGGGATTCGGGCGAGGGCGGCTTAAAGGTGGCTCTCCCGGTCATCGGATCTTCCGGACGTTCGAGACGTCGAAGCCGGCGTCGTGAATCTCGGTCTCGAACCGGATGATGTCCTCCTCCTGGAGCTGGGAGAGCACGCCCCGGAACTCGGGGACGAACATCGTCCGGACCCGCTCGTTGCCCCCGGTCTCCCACTCGAACTGGAGGGTGCCGTCGACGGCGGTCATCAGGCTCCCGAGCTCCTGCTCGGTGACGGCGTCCTTGGTGAGCAGGAGGAGGATGAGTCCCTCCCACTCCCGGGCGGCCCGCCTGAGCCCCTTCAGCGTGAGGACCAGGTCGGCGATGGAGTGATGGCGCCCCCGGGCGGCCAGGAGGTCCGTGAGGGAGTCCAGCAGGACGAGACTCCCGCTCGCGTGCGCGTCGAGATAATCCGCCGTGGCCGTGAGGACGCCCTGGCGCTCGGCGTCCTGGCCCAGGTCGGTGATGTCCCGGTGGGCCGGGCCGTACCACTCCCGGGGGACCGGACTGAGCTGGAAGTACTCCCCCGAGAGGTCGGCGAAGGTGACCGGCTCCAGGCCGGCACTCACCAGCTCCTCGTCCATGCTGTACTCGATCTCGGCGGCGAGGGAGGACTCCTCGGCCGTGTAGGAGAGGTAGTGAATCGAGTCGGGGGAGCGGGCGTTCCCGGCGCGCTCGCCGTAGTGAAGCGAGTGCAACTCCGGGTCGGCCGCCGCGAGCCCGTTCATCACCGCGCTCGTGTAGAGGAACTCGCGTGCGCCGGCGCCGCTCTCCCCGGCGAGCAGCACGACACTCCCCGACGGCGCACCGCCGATCCGCGAATCGAGGCCCGCGATGCCGAAGGGGATCCGGGTCATGTCGGCCCGTCTCGTGGGGAGGGCTTACGCGTTTCGACGCCGGAACGGAAACGTATAAATATCCCTGGGCACGTTGTCATGGTACAGTATACCAATCACCCACTCCAACCCATGCCAACCTACATTCGCCTCACCAACCTGACCGCAGAGGGCTTCGAAGAGATCGAGGAGAGCGCCTCCCGCACCGAGCAGATGAAAGCGATGGCCGAGGAGATGGGCGGGGAGATCACGGACGTCTACCTCACCATGGGGGACTACGATTTCGTCTCCATCGCCGAGTTTCCCAACGACGAGATGTACACCCAGTTCGCGCTCCGGTTCGCGGAGCGGGGGGTGGCCGACACCCGGACCCTGAAGGCCATCGAGGAGTCCGAGTACAAGGGGCTGGTGCGGAGCCTCTGACATTCCCCGTCGTGAACAGAGGACGAAGTCCCTCAGGCGGCCGGGCGGAGCCCGGCGACGACGGGGTTTCCTCCGTGGGAGTCTCGGCTATGCCGATTCCCCGGTGGCACTATTCCCGTCACGGTGGACGGTACTCGGGTCTGTGCGCTATTCTTCGGGACTTTCGTGAGGGTGTAGCGGCTCGGCCCGGGCAGGCGGTGGCGCGATTCGACCCGATTCGCGTGGCGGAATCCGTCGCGGTCAGTCCCGACGAGCCATCGGCCCGTCTCAGGTCGAGACCCCCGCCTCCTCGAAGGTCGCCATCTCGCGGAGCGTGGCACAGGCGCCCCGGTAGACCGAGACGGCCAGGGCCGCGCCGGTCCCCTCCCCCAGCCGGAGGTCCAGGTCGAACAGCGGGTCCAGGCCGAGGGCGTCGTGCTGGATCGCGTGCCCGGACTCGACCGAGCTGTGGGAGGGCAGGAGGTAGTCGGTCACGGCCGGCTCGATCCGGGCGGCCACCAGCGCGGCCGCGCCGGTGATGAACCCGTCGACGACGACCGGCGTCCGCCGGCTCGCGCCCGCCAGGGCGACCCCCGCGAGCGCGCCGATCTCGAACCCGCCGACCGACCGCAGCACGTCGAGGCCGTCCTCGGGGTCCGGGGGGTCGGCCGCGAGGGCGCGCTCGACCACCGCCACCTTGTGCTCGTAGGTCTCCTCGTCGATGCCCGTGCCGTGGTCGGTGACCGCCTCGGGGGGCTCGCCGGTGATCGCGGCCGTGATCGCCGCGCTGGGGGTGGTGTTCCCGATGCCCATGTCACCCAGCCCGATGATGTCGGCCCCCGGGGCGCGCTCCGTGACGATCCGGCGGCCGACCGCGAGGGCCTCCCTGGCCTGCTCGCGGGTCATGGCCGGGCCCTCGGCGATGTTGTCGGTGCCGGGGGCGACGGTCTCGACCGCGACGTCCTCGACGCCGGGGTACTCGGCGGTGGCGACCCCGGCGTCGACCACGAGGTTCCGGGCGTCTGTCACGTCCGCGAGGGCGTTCACGGCGGCCCCGCCGTGGAGGAGGTTCGCGACCATCTGGGCGGTGACCTCCTGGGGGAAGGCGCTGACCCCCTCCTCGACCACGCCGTGATCGCCGGCGACGGTCGCGATGACGGCCGCCCCGAGTTCGGGGGTGGGGTCGCCGGTCATGCCCGCGATCTCGGTGGCAAAGCGCTCGAGTCGGCCGAGGCTGCCCGGGGGCTTGGTGAGGGCCTGCTGTCGCTCCCGGGCCCGGTCCATGGCCGACTCATCGAGCGGCGGAATTCTGAACTCCATGCCGGCGTATCGGGGCGGTACCCAATCAAGCTTGTTCTTTCGAAACCAGAACTGAATTACCGACGGAGGAGTACCACTCGGAGACCGCCCCGCAGAATCGCCCGGCGATTCTGATGGGCGGCGGAGATCCGCGCTCGTCGACGCCGGGGGAGCCCCCCGGACACCGATTCGGTGTCCGCACAGCGCGTCGCCGGACCACGTCTGGCGGGCCGTCGGACTCGGTGTCCGAGACCGTCTCGGAGCGGGCCCCGACCCCACGGGAGGAGCCGCGCCGGCGGCGAGTGAGCAGGTCGGGGTCTCACAGGGATGACAGCGCGGAAGCCCATCCGCTTTCGCGGTGGGAAGCGTACGCTTGAGTTGACTCCGGGTCAAAACACAAGAGACGTCCCACAGGCCCAGACGGTCGGTGGGGCGGGCTGTCCGTCAGCCAGCCCCGGACAGGGGAGGACAACGAGTCCCTCAGACTCCCGTGCTGAACGTCCCTGAGAACGCCCGCTCTTCGAACGGAGCGGGCGTGGGGCTTTCACGGGAGCGAAACTCGGGTCCCACTGACGGGCCCACGAGTTCACTCGTGGGTAGCTGACTCCCCGGCCTCGAGGCGTTCGACCGACTCCTTGATCTCCTGGACGTTCGCGGCCTGCTCCTCGGTGCTCGCGGCGACGTCCTCGGTCTCGGTGGCCACGTCGTCGGCCTGCTCCCGGGCCTGGTCGATCATCGCGGCGATCTCCTCGGCGCTCGCGGCCTGTTCGTCGGTGGCCGCCGAGACCTCCTCGATGCCCGCGACGGTGTCGGTCACCAGGTCGGCGATCTCATCGAGCATGTCGATGGACTCGTCGACCTCCTCGACGCCCTGGCGGATCTGCTCGCGGGTGGACTCGAGGCTGTCGACGGTCTCCTCGGTGTTCTCCCGGACGTCCTCGAGCATGGCCTCGATCTCGCCGGCCTGGGCCTGGGTCTGTTCGGCCAGGGACTTCACCTCGTCGGCCACGACCGCGAAGCCATCGCCCTCCTCGCCGGCCCGGGCGGCCTCGATGTTGGCGTTGAGCGCGAGGAGGTTGGTCTGGTCGGCGATATCGTTGATCACGGTGACGATCTCGTCGATCTCCTCGACGGTCTCCTGGAGGTCATACACGTCCCGCTGGACCTGCTTGCTGGCCTCGTTGACCTCCTCCATGACCGCCCGGGCGTGCTCGCCGGTCTCCTGGCCGGCCTCGGCCTTCTCCTTTGCGTCCTGGCTCTGGGTGGCGACGGTGTCCGCGCTGGAGGCGACCTCCTCGATGGTCGCGGAGAGGTTCGAGACCTCCCCGGCGATCTGGTCCATGTTCTCGCGCTGGTCGTCGGCCAGCCCGCTGATCTCGGAGGTGCTGTTCGCGACGTTGTCCGCGGCTGCCGCGAGTTCGTCGATGGCGGACTGGACCTCCGTGGCGACGGTCCGCTGGCGGTCGAGGGTGTCCTCGAGCTCCTCGGTGTAGGAGTGGATGTAGGTGTCCGCGACGACCTGCATGTCGAGGTTGATGAGCTTCAGGATGGAGTGCAGCTCCGCGAAGCCCTCCTCGATCTCGCTCCGGGCGGCGGTGATCCCGGCCTCGACGGCCCGCTCGATCGGGGCCGCCCCGGACCCGGGGTCGCCCGCCGCGCCCGCCGCCCCGGCCCCCGCCATCGCGTCGGCGTCGTGGGGGGCGTCGGCCCCCGAGCCGTTCGCGATCGGGGCGTCCTCGAGTTCGTCGGCCACGGCCTCCCGGACGGCCGCCCCGACCCGCTCCTGGACCCGCTCGGTCACCAGCGGGACCAGGAGGTTGTAGTAGACGCCGTACTGGCCGATGTAGTGCTTCATCGGCATGTCGAGTTCGTCGTGGATCTTCCCGATGCGGGCGCGGTCCCGGAAGTACTCCGGGCCGTAGTCCCCGGTCGCGAGGGTGACGAGGTAGGCCTGCTGGGTCCGCTTGAGGGCCTCGATGCCCTTCGGGGAGCGCTCGATCACCTCGGTGGTCTCCTCGTGGGCCGTGAGGTTCTCGTAGAACATCTCGGCGACCGCCTCGCTCTCCTCCTCGAAGCGGTCGGCGTAGCGCTCGAGGCGTCTCTCGTCGGTCTCATCGAAGTCCACGAAGTCCTTGCGCCAGGCGATCTCCTCGCGGTCGAGGCCGATGTCCGCGAGCAGTTCGTCGGGGTCGACGCGGTCGTTGAGTCCGCCCTGGCCGAACATCGCGGCGTAGTCGGTCATGGGCGGGACCAACGGGGGGCCGGACCAAGAAACCTGCCGATCGGTTCTCTCCCGTGTTACTCCCATCCCGGTCCCGGCCCGATCGGGCCGGCGCCCGGTACCGGCCGCATTCGACATTGTGTACCCATCACACGGCGGATTTCCCGACACAAGATATTTACCGAAGTCCCGCATCAATACGGTACGTACCCCTACCCGCCGGGCCCCTGACCCCGGCTCCAGGACGGACACCCGCCCTGGATAGCAACGTCAGGACGTGAGCAATCACAAACCATGACAGAACACACAGACAAAGTCCGTGGCCTGTTCCTGGCCGCGCTGATGGTCCTTTCCGTAGTGGTTGGGAGCATCGCGTTCGCCGGGAGTGCGGCTGCGACAGCAAGTGGTGTCACTCTTGATGATACCAACAACTTTGGTAAAGAAGCTGTTGTCAATAGTGGCACAGACCTATCAGGAACAGTAACGATTGCTGATGACACAGGAGATGAGACCGTCACCGTAATTATTGACGAAGATGGTGACGGAATATACGACTCCGGTGACAACTCAACTACCGCGAGTCATACCGGTTCTGGTACCACCGTTTCCTTCAGTGGTCTGAAGACGGACAATCTGGCTGAAGGTGACTACACGGTGTATGCCGTTGAGGGTACTCCCTCCACGAGTACTGATGTCAGCAGCGGAGCGTCCGCGACCCTCGAGATTGACGACACGCCGCCGGGTATCAAATCAGCCGAGACGAAGGCCGGATCGAGTACGGTCATGGTCACGCTGAACGATTCGGTGCCCACCTCTTCGATCGACGCTAGTGACTTCAAGCTCGTCGATAATAACGGCCAGAACGCGAGTAGCATCTCCGGGATTCGGTCGAAATCCACGGGCACCTCGACCGCAACGGTCGTGTTGAACGTCAACAACGAAATCTCGTCGTCCGACATCTCGAAGGACGCGATTCAGGCTGTTGCGACCAGCGGGAACTACTTCAACGACGGTGCTAACGACAACAACCAGCACTCCGTTGGCCTGACAAGCGTCGCTGGCCCGTCCGTTGAAGGCGCCGTCGAGTACAACGACGAGTCCCTTGACTCGGCTGACACGGCGAGTGAGATTGAAGTCTCCTTTAGCGAGGCAATGGACACGTCCACCTTCACCGGGTCCAACATCAACGTCTGGGTAGACGATTCTATGGTGGCGGACAGTTCGCTGACGTTCTCCACGTCCCAGACTGATAGCGACACACTCGTCATTAACGGCCTCAGCAGCAATATCGACCCCACGCAGAGCGTGACGGTCGAGTTCCTGGCCGGTGGAGTCGAGAATAGTAACGGCATCGCACTCTACTCGTCGGACACCAACGAGAGTGTGACTGTCACGAGCCGCACCATCCAGATGGGAGGCAGCGGTAGTTACAGTGGTCCCGACTCGTTCGCTTACGCGGGCGAAGTGGTTGCGGTGAACTTCAAGGCAGACAACGATGGCCTAGAGATTAAGACCCAGTCGGAGTTCGTGTTCTCGGGTAGTACCGGAACAGGGAGCCAGGTCTTCGTCTTCGACACGGCGAACCGGAACACGTCTGCCGTGTACCAGTTCGACGATACAGCCGACACGGCCTCAGAAACACCCCTCGCGTCGTACTACCTCGGCCTGCGGAACCTGGGCCTGAGCGCGTCCTCGGACGACAAGGAGCTGAAGACCAACGACGCGCTGACGGTCGATGTGAGCGCGAACGCGGGCAACCGCAAGGTCGAAGGCACGCTGTACTACGCAGGCAACGACTCCGTGGCCGCGACGGACTCGGTCATGCTGTCCGGCAGCGGGTCGGGCACGCTGGACTTCGGCACGCAGGCAGCGGCCGATTACTACGTCGAGGCGACGGACGTGCAGACGGGCGTCACGGAGACGGTGAAGAACTTCACGGTCACGGGCTACGCGGACGCGGATGCCTCGTTCCCGCAGACACTGTACACGGACGAGCGCGGTGACGTGATGAACGTGACCGTAAACGTCGAGGAAGGCGGGACCGACACGACGGCGAAGGTCTTCGTCGGTAGCAGGGACGTCAACTACTTCGTGTCAATGAAAGTCGTCGACGGCAACGACGACGGTGAAGTCGTCCTCAGCTTCGACACGTACGATGCCAACCTCGGCGCAAGCGGCACGTTCTCGGCGCCGTACGCGGACGACGACAAGGTGACTAGCGTTACCTACGTGGACGGTCTGGGCGATAGCCTGAAAGACCCGCTCGCAGCGACGGGCTACGACCTGAACGTGTCGGTGAAAGGCGACAACGGCAATTGGGTCGAGACGGACGTCGCGTCGATCAACCTGCAGCCGCGGGCGACCTCGGGCATCGAGACCTACGTCGCCCCGGACGACGCGACCCTCGACGACCGCGCCTCCATCATGGAGAACGCGGTCGCAACCGGTAGCGCCGCGATCAAGGACGAGGTCCTGTTCAAGGTCGAGGCCTCCGGATTCGAGGGCTTCATGGCCCCGAGCGACTACACGGCCGACAACCTGAACGCGACGGGCAACGCGGTGCCGAACGCGTCGACGACGGGCGTGTACCTCGAGGTCACGCAGGTCGGCACGGGCGTGAACCAGCAGCCCACCTCGATCAACGTCTCGCAGGCGACGCTGATCAAGGATCTCGACAACAACACGTTCTACGTCCACTTCGAGACGGAGAACGGAGAGTGGAAGGCAGACAACTCCTACGAGGCGACCCTCGTGGTGAACGAGTCCTCGCCGTACGTGGAGGACACCTCCTCGGCGACGGAGAAGGTCGAATTCTCGACCACGGTCGAGATCGACGAGCGTGACGTCACGTTCGACAACCTGAACGCGACGGACGCGCTGAACCTGCCGGCGGCAGACAACGTCACGGTGTCCGGGACCGCCACGATGGCACCCGGCACGAACATCTCGGTGACGGTCAAGAGCTCGGGTAACTTCCTGCTGAAGAACACGCAGGTGACGGTGCAGGAAGGCGGCACCTGGTCGACGACGTTCGACCTCGCGGAGTACGCGGTCGGCGCTGACATCACGGTGACGGCGAAGGACGAGTCGGTGACGGGCACGCTGATGGAGGCCCAGCCGACCACGACTTCGCCGACGCCGACGACCACGGAACCGACCCCGACCACGACTGAACCCACGCCGACGACCACGGAGCCGACGCCGACGACGACCGAGCCGACGCCGACGACGACCGAACCGACGCCGACGGCAACGCCGACGCCGACCACGACGACCCAGACGCCGGGCTTCACGATGGGCCTGGGGCTGGTCGCGCTGCTCGGCGCCGCGCTGCTCGCGCTCCGCAGGGACTAACTGATCACGACTGACCGGCGGAACCGGTCACCGCGACCGATCCGGGCGCGGTCCCGGATCGGTTCCCCTACCCGTTTTCCATTTTTTCGCGTCGATCGGCGACGGCCACGGCGGGACACGATCAGACCCCTTATGGGGCCGTCCCGCGTTGGGGGCGGGCATGGGGACTCCCCGGCGAGCCCTCCTCGCACTCGCCCTCGCCGCGTTGCTCATCACGGCGGGGTGTGCCGGCCCGCCGGCCCCGTCGAACGCGCCCTCCGGAGTCGCCACGACCGACTCGCGAACCGCGACCGCGACGCCCGCGCGGTCCGCCGCCGGGGAGCCGGGAACACCGACCCCGGCTCGGAGGACGACCCGGGCGTCGACCGACCCGCTCCCCGAGAACCCCTGGCGCTCGCAGGCCGTCCGCGTGGCCGTCGGGTCGACGGCGGACGGGTCGCGGAACTACACCGCCCTCGTCCGGGCGGCCATGCGCTACTGGAACGGGAACGTCACCGAGTACACGCCCTA
>JBDGTI010000036.1:4765-18768 GCA_042216995.1 Halodesulfurarchaeum sp. | reverse complement strand
TGGTCGTCGAGGAGTTGAACGAACCGCTGTCCGACGGCGCCGGTCGCACCGAGAATGCCTACCTGAATCATATAGACGGTTGGATAGCCCGGCCTTAAGCCCTTCCGATGCGGTCTCCCCGGGTTCAGTTGAGTTTGTGCGTGACGTAGCCCGCGATCCGGTTGCGAACCTCCTTCGATTCGATGTCGGTCAGGGCGGAGACGGACTCCTTGTTGTGGTCGAAGTCGTCACTCTGGAAGGCCTCGGGGTATCGCTCGAGCAGGATCGTGCCGGTCTTCTTGACGTAGTCGGGCTTGATAGCCATACGGCCGGTTTGCCCCCGGTCAGGTTAAAAGCATTCGTTCCACCGGCACCGGTGGTCGAACCGGGATCCCGGTGGGACACCAGGAACGCCATCTGCCGGGAATGTCACGCTTCTGCCGGGAATGTCACGCTTCGGCATCCCGGGTTTTTACTGTGGACCCGACGAATCAGCGGCCAATGACGACCATCAAGGACAGCGTCCACGACCACATCGAGGTCGAGGGCGTCGCGGCGGCACTTCTCGACACGCCGCTCGTCCAGCGGCTCCGGCGCGTGTCCCAACTCGGCACGGCCTCCCTGGTGTACCCCTCGGCGAATCACACCCGTTTCGAACACAGTCTCGGGGTCTACGAGCTGGCCACGCGGGCGCTTGACCACCTGGGCATCCGGGGACGGGACGCGAGAGCGGTCCGGGCGGCAGCTCTGCTACACGACGTCGGACACGGGCCGTTCAGTCACGCCCTCGAAGACCTCCTCGACCGGCGAACGGGTCGCTCCCACGACGACGTCGGCGAACTGCTCACCGCCGACGCCGTTACCGACGTGTTCGACGCCCACGACGTCGATCGGAACCGGGTCGCGGGGCTGATCGCCGGAGAGAACCGACTGGGCCAGCTCGTCGCCGGGGAACTGGACGTCGATCGGATGGACTACCTGGTGCGGGACGCCCACCACACGGGGGTTCCCTACGGCACGATCGACTTCGAGCGGCTGCTCCGGGCGCTTAGTTTCGTCGAGGGGGACCTCGTCCTCTCGGAGGGCAACGTCCAGACCGCCGAGAGCCTCCTCATGGCCCGGGCGCTGATGAACCCGACCGTCTACAACCACCACGTGGCCCGGATCAGCAAGACGATGCTCCAGCGGGCGACATTCCACCTGCTGGAGAGCAGCGACGTCTCGGCCCAGGACGTGTTCCGGATGGACGACCCGGCCCTCCAGGCCGCGCTCAGAGGCGACGAGCTGGCGGCCCCGCTGGCGAACCGGCTGGCGGATCGGCGGCTCTACAAGCGGGCCATCTGGGCCGAGTACGGCGACGTTGGTGAGGACCTGGCCGAGGACCTCATCGAGGCTACCCCGGATGCGATCCGGGAGACCGAGGCGTCGATCGCCGAACGGGCGGACGTAACGCGGGATCAGGTCCTGCTCGACGTGCAGGGTCCACCATCGATGCGCGAGTCGACGACCCGCGTGGTCGTCAACGGCGAGATCCGACAGTTGACCGAGCAGTCCACGCTCGTCAGGGCGCTCGAACAGGCCCAGCGCGAGCAGTGGCGGCTCGGGGTCTACGCGCCGCGTGAGCTGACCGAAACGGTGGGGCAGGCGGCCGAGGCGGTGCTCGGGATCGACACCGACGGCGCCCGGATCGCCGAGGTCGATTCGCCGGGCCGGTACACCTCGCTCTCGGACTTCGGGGGTGGATCGGCGTGAGACTGGAGGGGCGGATCCTCGCCGGCTCTGAGCTCCACGTCGTGGAGGGGCGGGTCGTAATCGAGGACGGGACGATCACGGCCATCGAGGAGACGGCCGTCGAGAGCGAGGACATCATCCTCCCGGCGTTCGTGAACGCCCACACCCACGTCGGGGACTCCATCGCGAAGGAGGCCGGCCGGGGCCTGAGCCTCGAGGAACTCGTCGCGCCGCCAGACGGCCTGAAACACCAACTGCTCGCCGAGTCGAGTTCGGCGGCACAGATCGAAGCCATGCGGCGTTCGCTTGCCTTCATGCAGCAGAGCGGAACCGGTTCCTTCCTCGATTTCCGCGAGCAGGGAATCGAGGGCGTGGCGGCGCTCCGACGTGCCGCCGAGGGCCTCGACATCGAGGCTCTGGCCTTCGGCCGCGGGGACCCCGATGTCCTCTCGGTCGCCGACGGGTACGGGGCCAGCAGCACCAACGACGGCGACTACGCGGCCGCCCGGGAGGCCGCCAG
This sequence comes from Halodesulfurarchaeum sp., assembly GCA_042216995.1. Classification (GTDB taxonomy): domain Archaea; phylum Halobacteriota; class Halobacteria; order Halobacteriales; family Halobacteriaceae; genus Halodesulfurarchaeum. The sequence continues at coordinate 16,538 of JBDGTI010000036.1, read as the reverse complement.
AGACGCCGGAAAGCCCTTCGCGATCCACGCCGGGGAGCGGGACACGAGCGACATCGGGGACGCACTGGCCCTCGAACCCGACCACCTCGTCCACATGGTGCACGCCGAGCGCGAGCACCTAGAACAGGTCGCTGACCAGGGGGTCCCCATCGTCGTCTCCCCGCGCTCGAATCTCGTCACCGGCGTGGGACTCCCGCCGGTCTCGACGTTCCGAGAGTACACGAGAGTGGCACTCGGGACGGACAACGTCATGCTCAACGGCCCCTCGATGTTCCGGGAGCTCGCGTTTCTCACGAAGTGCTGTGACGTCTCCGCGAAGGCGGCCCTCCAGATGGCGACACAGGCCGGGGCCGCGGTCGCGGACCGGCCGGGCGGGCGTATCGCCCCGGGACGACCGGCCCGGCTGCTCGTCATCGACGGCACCACCGACAATCTGGTGGGGTATCAGGACCCCATCCGGGCAGTCGTCCGCCGGGCGGGTGTCGCCGACCTGAAGCGGGTCCACCTCGCGAACAGTTAAGTCCCGGTCGACGGTACCATGACACATGGGACTCTACCAGCGGATCCTCGTTCCCACGGACGGATCAGCGGCGAGTCGACCGGCGATCGATCACGCCGTCGAACTCGCGGCCGTCCACGACGCCACGATCCACGCGGTGTACGTCCTCAACTTCGCGAGCTTCTCCGGCGTGCCGACCGAGGGTTCCTGGGAGGGGGTCACGGAGGCTCTCGAACACGAGGGGGAAGAAGCCCTCTCCGACGTCGTCGAGGCCGCGTCGATCCGGTCGGTTCCCGTCGAGCGGGTCACCCTCGAGGGGCGGCCGAGTCGTCGGATCGTCGAGTACGCCACGGAGGCCGACTGTGACCTGATCGTCATGGGAACCCATGGACGGGGCGGGCTGGACCGCCTGCTTCTCGGGAGCGTGGCCGAGCGGGTAGTGCGATCGGCACCGATTCCAGTCATGACCGTGCAGGCAGACGGGGAGAACCCCCTCTCCCAGTAGGCCGGTCCCCCTAGGCCTCGCCGAAGACCGGAACGGCGGCTCCGCTGGTCGCGAGGGTCGCGTCGCTGCAGAGGGCCAGCATCGTCCGGGCGATGACCGCCGGGTCGACCCAGGCGTCGAAATCGGCGTTCGGAAACATCTCGCGGTTCGCCGGCGTGTCGATGACACTCGGCATGACGGCGTTGGCCCTGACTGTCCCGCGATTCTCCTCGGCGATCGTCTCGGTGAGGAGACGCACACCGGCCTTGGACGCCCGGTAGGGGCCATCGCCAGTGCCGCCCGAGAGCGAGGCCTTCGCGCTCACGTTCACGATCGTCCCCCCGGTTTCCTGGAGGTGTGGCAGGGCGTATTTCGAGACGAGGAAGGCCGTCTTCAGGTTCACGTCGAAGACCGTCTCGAAGGTCGAGAGGTCCGTCTCTTCGATCGGATCGCCTCCGGCCCACGTCCCGGCGATGTTGAGCAGGTGATCCAGGCGGCCGTGTTCGGCGATGAGGTCCCCGATCACCGTTTCGACCTCGCGTTCGTCGGTCAGATCCGCCTCGTAGAAGTCGATTTCCTCGCCCGAGAGGGGGTTCTCGGTCTCGCCGGGCGGATTGCGGTCGGTGCCGGCGACGGTCGCGCCGGCCGAGCGGAATTCCTCGGCGACGGCGCCGCCGAGGCTTCCCGAGACGCCCGTGATCAGTACGACCCGGTCGCTGAAGTCGAAGCTGACGTCCATACGTCGTGTTACCGCGTCGCGAGGATATACGTGTGGTTCGTCGGCCAATTTGCCGGGGCACTTCGCGGACGGGCTGGGAGCCGTCACGGCTGATACCAACGCCCGCTCGCCGTCACGGGAAACGGCGGGCGAGAAGCGAGACCGTCGCGGCGGAGGGGTGGGGTTTATGCGCTCCCCACTCCCCGACTCATGCATGCGACTCCACGAGTTCCGGGCCAAGTCGGTCTTCGCCGAGGCGGGTATTCCGACGCCGGAATTCCGGCCGGTCGAAAGCCTCGAGGCGGCCGTGACGGCCGCACGCGAGATCGGCTATCCAGTCGCGATCAAGGCACAGGTTCCCGTCGGCGGGCGGGGCAAAGCTGGCGGGATCGAGATCGTCGACGCCGAGCACGAGCTCCGGGCGGCGGCCGAGTCGATCCTCGGGATGACGATCGAGGGCTACGACGTCGAAACCCTCCTCGTCGAACAGGCCGTCGAGGCGACCCGGGAGCTCTATGTGGGGGTCACGATGGACCGGGCCGAACGGCGGCCGGTCGTGATGGCCTCGGCCGAGGGCGGGGTCGACATCGAATCGGTCGCCGCGGAGACTCCGGAGACGATCGGCCGGGAACACGTGGATCCCGCCTTCGGACTGCATCCGTATCAGGCCAGGAACGCCGTGTACCGGGCCGGAATTCCGCGTTCGGTCGCCGACGAAGTCGCCGGCGTGCTTCGGACCCTCTATGGCGTCTGGGCGGAGCGCGACGCGACCGACGCCGAGATCAACCCCCTGCTGATCGCCGAGAGCGGCGACGTAATCGCGGTCGACGCAGTCCTCAATATCGACGATGACGCGCTGTTCAGACAGGAGGAACTCGCGGAGTTCGACGCCGAATCCGGCGGAGACAGCCTGGAGGCACAGGCCGCGGCGGCCGGTCTCGAGTACGTCCGGCTGGACGGGTCAGTCGGGGTCATCGGCAACGGGGCGGGCCTGGTGATGACGACCCTCGATATGATCGATCACGTCGGCGGCTCGCCGGCCAACTTTCTCGACGTCGGCGGCGGCGCCGACGCCGACCGGGTCGCGGCCGCGCTTGAGGTGGTCTTCGCGGACCCGAACGTCGAGGTCGTGCTGTTCAACGTCTTCGGCGGGATCACCAGGGGTGATGAGGTCGCCGCCGGAATCAACCAGGCGCTGGCCGACTACGACGAGCTTCCCACACCGGTCGTGGTTCGCCTGACCGGCACCAACGCCGCGGCCGGGCGGGAGGCGCTGACCGGGGCGGTCGAGACCGAGTCGTCATTCGAAAAGGCGGTAACGCGGGCCGTCAACCTGGCCCAGGGGGAGAGCCAATGAGCATCCTCGTCGATCAGGACACCCGCGTCGTCGTCCAGGGCATCACCGGCTCGCAGGGCCAGTTCCACGCCGAAGCGATGATCGAGTACGGGACGAACGTGGTCGCCGGGGCCGTGCCGGGACGGGGCGGACAGACCGTCGCCGGCGTGCCGGTCTACGATCGGGTCGAGGCGGCAGTCGCCGAAGAATCGGCCGACGCCTCGGTGGTGTTCGTCCCGCCGGCGTTCGCGACGGACGCCCTCTTCGAGGCACTCGCAACCGAGCTAGATCTCGTCGTCGCGATCACCGAGGGGATCCCGGTCCAGGACATGGCCCGGGTCGACCGTCGCCTGCAGGAGGTCGACACGCAGCTCATCGGACCGAACTGCCCGGGTGTCATCACGCCGGGTGCGGCCACGCTGGGCATCCTCCCCGGCGAAGTCTTCCAGCCTGGTTCCGTCGGGGTCGTTTCCCGCTCCGGGACGCTCACCTACCAGATCGTCGAGAACCTCACCGCGGCGGGACGAGGCCAGTCGACGGCGGTCGGAATCGGGGGCGATCCGATCGTGGGGACGGACTTCCGGGCCGTCCTGGAGGCCTTCGAACGCGACCCGGCGACGGAGGTGGTCGTCATGATCGGGGAGATCGGCGGCGAGGACGAGGAGCAGGCCGCCGCCTTCATCGATCGGGAGATGGACACGCCGGTCGTGGGTTTCATCGCCGGCCGAACTGCCCCGCCGGGGACCCGCATGGGTCATGCAGGGGCCATCGTCTCAGGCGGGGACACCGGGACGGCCGAGAGCAAGATCGAGGCGCTTGAAGCCGCGGGCGTCCCGGTCGGCGAGACGCCAAGCGAGGTGGCCGAACTCGTGGCCGACCGGCAGGCCGCGGACGGACGGTGAATCAGTCGGCCATCGGGGCGGATGCGGTGGACACGGACTCGGTCCGGGTCGCGGCGGGTTCGGCAGGTGAGGGCGTGGGTTCGGCGGCTGTCGGGCCGTTGACGAACAGTGCGTGACCGATCAGTCCCATCGCGAATAGCCCCCCGACGGCGATGCCGATCTGCAGGCCCAGACCGACCAGATGGAGACCGCCCGCGATGCTGAACAGGACGACCGGAATGAAACCGAGGACGAAATCGTAGTAGGTAGCCATTTGGAATAACCCATTCCAAAATAACTGGTGCAGGGTATATAATTCCTTTGGATGATTTAGACGACGGATATCAATAACTTATAGAGGGGCCCGGGAGCCCGACAGCCCGAGTGCGAACCACCACTATTTCGGCGGTCCCCGACGTACCGATACCCATGGATCGACATCGAGCCCACGTCTTCGTCTCCGGAACCGTCCAGGGCGTGTACTTCCGGGCGAACACCCGCGAGGAGGCGCGCAAGCGGTCGGTCGACGGATGGGTTCGCAACCTGGAGGACGGCCGCGTCGAGGCCGTCTTCGAGGGCCCCGAATCGGCCGTCGAGGAGATGATCGAGTGGTGTCACGAGGGAAGTCCGAAGGCCACGGTGACCGACGTGAGCGTCACGTGGGAGGAACCGACCGGGGAGGAGGGATTCGAGATCAGGCGGTGAGTCCGACGTTTGAGCGAACCCCACCACATTCGGTCCCGGAGAACTCGAATCCCGTGACCGGATGCCTGGACGGGACGGGGAAAACGGCCTTCACCCCGAATCGATTCGCCTCAAAAGCTTACCCGAGCACACCCATTCCCCGGACCGGGATGAACTCGGAACGTGACGTGAGTACGCTCCCACCGGGGGAGGCACGAGATGAAATCGTCGAGTTCGTGACGGCAGGGACGCCCGGAGACGAACTGCTCGTCGTCTCGACTCTCCATCCACAGTCCTGGATGCCACAGGCACAAATCGAGCACGATGCCCACCTGAAACAGGAGGAAGCAACCCGGGACGGTGAGACCTGGCGTGTGGAACTCCAGGTCGCCGATGAGCACTCCGACGATCCAGTCGAGTTCGACGTCCGGGAACTGCCACCGGATTCCCGGCACGAGGTGCTGACGGGGACGTTTGACCGTCTCTCCCCCGGAGGGGAGTTCATTTTGATCAATGATCACGATCCAAAGCCCCTCTACTACGAGTTGCGCTCGATGCACGGGGATCGGGTTCAGTGGGAGTACCGCACCCGGGACGCGGGAAGCTGGGAAGTCAAGATCGGAAAAGAGGAGGCCACCGAATCCGAGGAGACCGATGTCACGGCCTCGTTTGACGTCCGGGAGATACCGAAACAGGAGCGACACCCGACGATCCACCACCGCTTCGAAGGACTGGCCGAGGGCGACGTACTGGAGGTGATCGCCCCGCACGAACCCCGGGGTCTGAAACGGGAGTTCAATCAGCAGTACGCCGGCGGATTCGACTGGACGGTGACGGACGAAAACGCAAATCGGTGCATTGTCCGAATCACGAAGGAGATGCCGCCGTCCCCGGACGACAGCTCGTCACCGACAGACGAATCATCACCGGCGGGACTGACTGTCACGGGGGAGCTGGACGTTCGAGAGCTGCCACCGGCCAAGCGCCACGAGCAGATATTTGAATCCTACAGAACACTATCAGACGGCGAGGGGTTCGTCCTGATCAACGATCACGATCCCAAACCCCTCTACCACCAGTTCGAGGCAGAGACGGGAGATGCATTCCACTGGGAGTACCAACAAACACAACCGGGCGAATTCCGTGTGCTACTTGGAAAAGAAGCGGATGGATCGGGGGATTCAACGGATGCAGATCCCGAGGCTCCATTTTAGGATGGGATTTTCTCACTGAACTGTTCGGGGGACCACACGCATTTGTACGAAGGTTCCGCCCCGAGACGACAGCTTACGTCGGCTGATCCAAACAGTCAACTGATGACAGATCAGACGTCGAGTCACGAGGAGGCACACGGGGAGAGCGAACCGGTTACCGATCACGTGCATTCGAATTCTTGGTCGGCAAATCTCGAAGCGTCACAGTACGGGGACGACCTCGATCTGCTCGAGCGACATGCGATCGAAGCCGTCGAAAAAACGGAACCGGGATACCACGTGAATCTTGTCACGCATGAAAATCACGGCCACCCGGAAACGTATCTATTCGACGTCCTTGAGGAACAGTTCGGTGGGGACGGGATCTCGTGGGAATATATCGACCAATGTGGCTGTGGCGGTCACGTGGTCCGTGTGACTGTCCAATAGCGATCGCCATTCGACCTACATGTCCTCGCGATCGGTCTTGATGTACGGAGCGTCCCGTACCATCGCCTCGATTTCGGTCGTGACGTGTGGCATTCCCTGGCTCTTGGAGGCGTCGGGTTCACCCCACTCGATGGGTCGGGGCGGATTTGAACCGCGAGGACTTCTCACGTTCGTCCGCTGGGCTCAAATCGCCGGACACTTTTGCGGCTCGCGAAGGTACTCGCCGCAAAATATGGGTCGGGGCGGATTTGAACCGCCGGCCTCCTCCATGTCAAGGAGGTGTCATAGCCAGACTAGACCACCGACCCTCGTATCTACCAAATCGTATCCGGTGGGTACAGTTGAAGGTTTCGAAACGCCCGATCCGCACTGCCGTATACGAAACCGTTAAGTGATGTACAATCTTGTTCATAAAACACCGAAACAGTACATCGGTGATTCCAATGAAAGGGTACATCGAACGAGTGGCCGATGGCGAGGATCTCTCCGTTGGGGAGGCACGAACTGCCGCGACCCGGATCTTCGAGGACGCGACGGAGGCCCAGATCGGCGCGCTCCTGACAGCGATGCGGTCGAAGGGGGAAACCGAGGCCGAGATCGCCGGCTTCGCACAGGGGATGCGCGACGCGGCCCGGACGATCGAGCCCGACCGGAGCCCGCTGGTGGACACCTGCGGGACCGGCGGGGACGACTACGACACCATCAACGTCTCGACGGCCAGTGCCGTCGTCGCCAGCGGGGCCGGGGTTCCGATCGCGAAGCACGGCAACTACTCGGTCTCATCGCCCACCGGGAGTGCCGACGTCCTCGAGGAGATCGGCGTCCCGGTCGAGGCCGAACCGGCCGCCGTCGAACGGACGATCGAGCAGTCCGGGATCGGGTTCATGCTCGCGCCGGTGTTCCACCCCGCGATGAAGGCCGTCATCGGCCCACGGCAGGAACTGGGGATGCGGACGGTGTTCAACGTGCTCGGGCCCCTGACGAATCCGGCCGGGGCCGACGCACAGGTCCTCGGCGTCTACGATCCGGACCTGGTCCCGCGGATCGCCCGCGCACTCGCACACATGCCCGTCGACCGGGCGCTGGTCGTGCACGGATCGGGCCTGGACGAGATCGCGATCCACGACGAGACGACCGTGGCCGAAGTGCGTGGCGAATCAATCGAGGAGTACACGCTCACGCCCGCTGACCTCGGTGTAAGCCGGGCTCCCATCGATGCAATCGCCGGCGGCTCCCCCGAGGAGAACGCGAGACACCTCGAACGTATCGTCGACGGTTCGGCCTCGGGCGCGATGCGGGACGTGGTGCTCGCAAACGCCGGGGCCGCGATCTACGTCGCCGGCGAGGCGACGTCGCTCCGGGACGGCGTCGAGGCGGCGGCTCGGGCGATCGACTCCGGGTCGGCCGCGGAGAAACTCGCCGACCTCCAGGCGGTTCCGGCGGTCTGAGATGGCCCGCGTGAAGATCTGTGGATTCACCCGGGAGCGTGACGTCGATCGGGCAGTCGAGGCGGGCGTCGACGCGGTCGGGGCCATCGTCGACGTGCCGGTCGATTCCCCCCGCGAGATCGATCCCGGCCGGGCCCGATCGATCTTCGAGCGCGTGCCCCCGTTCGTCAGCACCGTGCTGGTGACGATGCCCGCATCGGTCGAACGGGCCGAGGAGCGTATCGGACAGGTCGGGCCGGATGCCGTTCAGGTCCACGGGGGGCTCTCACCCGAGGCGGTGGCCGAACTCGCCACCCGGGACGTGACCGTCATCGCGGCCGTCGACCACGACGAGGACCGGATCGAGGCGTACGCGACCGCGGCGGACGCCCTCCTCGTCGATTCGACCGACGAGGCGGGTGCCGGCGGAACGGGCCGGACCCACGACTGGGACGCGACGAGAGCGCTCGCTCAACTCGACGTGCCCCTCGTGCTCGCCGGCGGATTGACCCCGGAAAACGTCGCGGAGGCCGTCGAGACGGTCGAACCCTACGCGGTGGACGCCGCGTCCGGCGTCGAGGCGGAACCGGGTCGGAAGGACCCCGATCGAGTGCGGTCGTTCGTTGGAGCCGCCACGGGGGTGGGCGATCGATGAGCGCCCTGGAGACGTCCCGTTCGGCGTTCGAGGACCTCGTTGCCGGGCCGGACCCGGTCGTGGTTCGGATCGCCGCGGAACTCCCGGTCTCGGTGACGCCGCTCGCGGCGGCGGTGACCCTCGGCGCGGACAGCGAGTACAGCTTCCTCCTCGAGAGCGGCGAGAAAACCGCGGCGAGCGATCCCGCCGACGCGTTCTCGGCCGGAAGCTCGACCGAACGCCACGCCCGGTTTTCCTTCGTTGGATACGATCCCGACGCAGTTCTGACCCTCGACGCCGATGGGGACCGGGTCGAGCGCCTTCGTGATTCCCCCGCTGCGGACCTGGTCGATCCGGGGGAGGGCGACGTCCTCGATCGACTGCGCGGTGGCCTGCCGGACCTGGAGCGACGGGGGTTCCCCGAGACCGACAGGCAACTTCTCTCCGGCGGCCTGGTCGGGTTTCTCGCCTACGATGCGGTCTATGACCTGTGGCTCTCGGAGGTCGGAATCGAGCGCCCGGAGAGCCCGGTCCCGGACGCGCAGTTCGCGCTCACCACCCGAACGCTGGTCTTCGATCACGCCCGGGACGCCGTCTCGCTCGTCTTCACGCCGGTGGTCGACCCGGACGCCGATCCGGGCGCGGTCTATGCGGCCCTCCAGGAGGAGGCCCGGCGCGTCCGGGATCGACTGGCGAGCGCCACTGCCCCGACCAGTGAGGCGTTCCGCCGGTCTGGCGAGCGGGCGGGCCCGCAGGGGGCCTACGAGCGGGCCGTCGAGCGGGCCAAACAGGCGGTCACCGAGGGCGAGATATACCAGGCGGTCATCTCGCGTACCCGCGAACTCAGGGGATCGGTCGACCCCGTGACGCTCTACGCGTCGATGCGCGAGGTGAACCCCTCGCCGTACATGTACCTGCTCTCCCACGGCGACCGGTCGATCGTCGGCGCGAGCCCGGAGACGCTGGTCTCGGTCGACGGCCGGACCGTGCTCAACAACCCGATCGCCGGGACCTGTCCCCGGGGATCGAGCCCGGCCGAGGACCGGCGCCTCGCCGGCGAGATGCTGGCCGACGACAAGGAGCGAGCCGAGCACACCATGCTCGTCGACCTGTCCCGCAACGACGTCAGGCGGGTCGCCGCCGCGGGCAGCGTCGAGGTCGAGGAGTTCATGCGGGTCCTGAAGTACAGCCACGTCCAGCACATCGAGTCGACGGTCACCGGACGGCTCCGGGAGGACGAGGACGCCTTCGACGCGATCCGGGCCTGCTTCCCGGCCGGGACGCTCTCCGGCGCCCCGAAGCTCCGGGCGATGGAACTCATCGACGAGCTGGAGGACCGCCCACGGGGGGTGTACGGCGGCGGCGTCGGCTACGTCTCCTGGCAGGGGGACGCCGACGTCGCCATCGCCATCCGAACCGCGACCATCGAGTCCGGAGAACCAGACGTACTCCGCGTCCGGGCGGGGGCGGGCATCGTGGCGGACTCCGACCCGACCAGCGAGTACGAGGAGACCGAGTCGAAGATGGACGGGGCGCTCGCGGCAGTGCGGGACATCGAGGCGGAGTCGGAGGGGTCCCGATGAAGGTTCTCGTTATCGACAACTACGACTCGTTCACCTACAACCTGGTCGAGTACGTCTCGGAGATTCGGCTTTCGGACGGCAGCCAGCCCGAGATCTCGGTCCTGAAAAACGACGTCGACCTGGCGACGGTTCGGGCGGCCGAGGCCGACGCGATCATCATCAGTCCGGGTCCGGGCCACCCCGCGAACGACCGCGACGTGGGGGTTTCTGCCCCATTGCTCCGGAAACTGTCACCCGAGATTCCCACACTCGGGGTCTGTCTCGGAATGGAAGCGGCAGTCTCGGTCTACGGCGGCGAGGTCGGGACCGCGCCCGAACCGATACACGGGAAGGCCGACCCGATCGAGCACGACGGTCGCGGGATCTTCGCGGGGCTCGAGTCCGGATTCCAGGGGGGTCGGTACCACTCGCTGATCGCCCTTGCCGTGCCGGAGACCTTCGAGATCTCGGCCCGAACTGAACAGGAGGGCCGGACGATTCCGATGGCGATCCGCCACCGGGAACACCCCATCGCGGCCGTGCAGTTCCACCCCGAGAGCGTGTTGACACCGGTCGGGCACGACCTCATCGAGAACTTCCTCGTGGCGGCCGAGGAAGACGCCCGAAAAAGTTTGAAAGCCACGAATTCGAGCCGTTGAGCGGCCATCAGGCGATTGAGCCGACGCGGAAATTTCACTTTCGCTCCGCCGGGAGTAGGCTTATACTGGTCCCAGCGCTATCGGGGTAGTGGCCATCTACCCGCCAGGCGTGGCACGGAATGGCATGACCTGCAGCGGGTAAAACCGACGCGGGTTTACCGGCCGAGCGGTTTCGACCGGCACCCGCATTCCGAGACCCATGTACATTGAACACGCACGATCACGACCGACGATGGAGGTATCGAGATGAGCACGGAGGGGGCCGGGGAGTACGAGCTCCCCGTCAAGCGGGTCACCGGCGATACGCTCGAAGAGCGACTCACGGCGAACGCCTATCACGACATCCTCCCCGCACGCTACCTGAAGAAGAACGCCGAGGGGGAACTCATCGAGACGCCGGAGGACCTCTTCAGCCGGGTCGCCCGGAACATCGCGCTCGCGGAGGTGCCATACGAGGCGTCGAATCACGACCTGACGGTGACGGTGCGGCCGGAACAGGTCAAGCCCGACCACCCGCGACGCGACGAACTCGCCGCCGAGGTCTTCGGGGAGGGAACCACCGTCGAGGACGACGTCGAAACCGAGCTGACCCCCGAGAACGTCAGCAAGTTCGCCTACGAAACCGTGGTGCCCGAGGTCCCCGAGGCGGTCCGGACCCACGTCGAGGATATGGCCGCCCAGTACGAGGAGCTGATGAGCTCCCTCTCGTTCATGCCGAACTCCCCGACCCTGATGAACGCGGGCAACGAGCTCCAGCAGCTTTCGGCCTGCTTCGTCAACTCGCCGGCGGACGACCTCGGTGATATCCACGAAACGGCAAAGGAGGCCGCACTGACCTTCCAGAGCGGCGGCGGGATGGGCTATGCGTTCTGGAAACTGCGGCCCTACGGGGATCCGGTCGGCTCGACCGGCGGCATCGCCTCCGGCCCGATCACGTTCATGCGGACCTTCGATCAGATGACCGAGACCATCGCCCAGGGCGGCACCCGCCGCGGGGCCCAGATGGGCGTGATGCGCATCTCCCACCCGGACGTGATCGAGTTCATCCACTCGAAGAACAAGGACGTCTCGCTTGCCCACACGCTCAAACTCAACGATCCCGACGATCCAACCTATACCGACTTCTCCGAGGCCCTCGAGGAGGCCCGCGAATTGATCGACGACGAGGGGCGGGTTCCCGAGCACCTCCGGAACGCCGTCGAGGGGCACCTCTCGAATTTCAACATCTCCGTGGGCGTCACCGACG
>JBDGTI010000036.1:0-4707 GCA_042216995.1 Halodesulfurarchaeum sp. | reverse complement strand
CCCCCGCACGGGAGAGCCCCACGTCGCCACCGAGGAGACGAAGGAGATGTACTCCCGCTATGACCTCGGGGAGTACGTCGAGGTGGGCGAGGAACTCTCCCTGCCCGCCTCGGTCCTCTGGGACCGCATCGTCGAGGGAGCCCACGAGAACGGCGAACCCGGCGTGATCTACCTGGAGCGGGCAAACAAGGAGCACTCCTTCGACGTCGAGGAGCATCCGGAGCATCAAATGCTCGCGACGAACCCGTGTGTCACGGGCGAGACGCTAATCAGCACGGAAGACGGGCTCGTACCGGCCGAAGAACTGTACGAACGCGGGATCGCCCGGAACGTCGTCGTCGACGGCCGATTGAACGATGAGACGGTCAAGGAGGCAAGTAGCGTCTTCAAGACTGGCGTCAAGGACGTCTACGAACTGTCGACCGAGGAGGGATACCGGCTCCGCCTCACCGCCGATCACCGGATGAGGACCGATGCGGGATGGGTCGAGGCACAGGACCTGGAACCCGGCGACAGCGTTCACGTCCAGAATCGAAAGGGCAGCTTCGGGGCCCACGGAACCGCCGAGGAGGGGCGCGTCCTGGGATGGCTCGTCGGTGACGGCCATCTCAAAGAAGGGGAAGAACGGGCCGTTCTCAACTTTTACGACGAGGACGCCACGATCTCCGAACAATTCGCCGAAGACGTCAACGAGATCGTCCGCGAGTCGCGTAGAAACGGTGGATACGAGGTCGGCGTCAGCGAGATCTCCCGGTCCGACGACTACCGGGGCGCACGGGCCGTCGAACAGCGTGTTCGTTCCACGCGGCTGTACGAATACGCCGCGGAAGCCGGGCTTGCCGAGGAGAAATTGCAGGTCCCCGAGGCCGTCATGCGCGGGAGCGAGGAGATGGCCCGGGGGTTTCTTCGAGCGCTCTTCACGGCCGACGGTGGCGTTCAGGGAACCATCGAGAAGGGTGTATCGGTCCGGCTGAGGAGCCCCAGCACCGAACTGCTGCGTGACGTCCAGCGCCTTCTGGTCAACTTCGGCGTCTTCAGCAGGATCCACGAGAATCGTCACGAGGCGGGCCAGCAGGAAATGCCGGACGGGACGGGTGACACGGCAACCTACGACCGCCAGGCCGATCACGATCTGGTCATCCCGACGGACGCACTCCTCGCCTTCCGCGAGGAAATCGGGTTCCTTCGGGAAGACGAGAACGCGGCCCTCGACGACCGGCTTTCGGAATACAGTCGGACCGCCGACGGCGAAACGTTCGAAGCGACGGTTGAATCCGTCGAATACGACGGACACGAGCCGGTGTATGACCTGATCGAGCCGGACACCCACTCCTTCGTCGCCAACGGCCTGGTCTGTCATAATTGCGGAGAACAGCCCCTCGAGGAGTACGAGGCCTGTAACCTCGGTCACGTGAACCTCTCGACGATCGCTGCAACTGACACGTCAGATTGGCGAGCCTGGTCGAACGGGCGTGACACCGGGGACTTGGAGGCAGCCGTCGAGGCGTTCCTCGAGGAGGCAATCGACTGGGAGGAGTTCGATCGCCGCATCCGGATCGGAACCCGATTCCTCGAGGACGTGGTCACGATGTCCGACTTCCCGGTCGAGGAGATCACCGAGAAGGTGCGTGAGATGCGCAAGATCGGGCTGGGGATCATGGGCATCGCTCAGCTGTTCGTCCAGTTGGGGATGCGGTATGGTTCCGACCCGGCCAACGAGGTCGCCCGGCAACTCATGACCCACATCAACCACGAATCGAAGCGGGTCTCCCACGAACTGGCTCGCGAGCGGGGCACCTTCGCGGAGTGGGAGGACTCCAAGTACGCCGACCCCACCCGCTACCCCGAGTGGTTCGAGCACCACACCGGCGAGGACCCCGCGGAGTGGCCCGAGGGGTATCCGGTCCGGAACCACAACACGACAACGATCGCGCCGACCGGGACCACCTCGATGGTGGCCAATACCACCGGCGGCTGCGAGCCCATCTTCAACGTCGCCTACTACAAGAACGTCTCGGATGACGTCCAGGGCGAGGAGATGCTCGTCGAGTTCGACGACTACTTCCTGCGCACCCTGGAGGCAAACGACATCGACGTCGGGACGGTCAAGGCCGAGGCCACCGAACAGATGGCCGCAAACGAGTTCGACGGCGTCGAAGGGCTCTCGACGGTGCCGGACGCCATCGCCGAACTCTTCATCACCTCCAGTGACCTCTCCGGAAAGGAACACGCCTCGATCCAGACCGCCCTCCAGGAGGGCGTGGACTCCTCCATCTCGAAGACGGTGAACTTCCCACGGGAGGCAACCGTCGGGGACATGGACGAGGTCTTCCGGTACATCTATGACAACGGCGGAAAGGGCGTGACCGTCTACCGGGACGGCACCCGCTCGAAGCAGGTGCTCACGACTCGCGCCCAGAACTCAGAGTTCACAAACATGGACGAGAACGAGGCGGCCGAGGCCATCATCGAGCAGATCGAGGAGGTCTTCGGCGGAATCGAGTCGTTCCTCAACCACGATGACGTCGCGGACCTCCTGGGGGACGAACTCGACTCCCTCGAGGGGTCTGACTACGCGGAGAAGCGGGCCCGTCCCGCCGCATTGCAGGGCGTGAGCCAGCGCATCGACACGGGCTATGGCAAGCTCTACGTGACGATCAACGAGGACGCCGAGGGGCGCCCGTTCGAACTGTTCGCGAACATCGGCCACTCCGGCGGGTTCACCAACTCGTTCACCGAGGCGCTGGCGAAGGTCATCTCGACGGCGCTGCGCTCCGGGGTGGACCCCTCCGAGATCGTCGACGAGCTCAAGGGCACCCGCAGCCCCAAGGTCGCCTGGGACAAGGGCGAGCAGATCAACTCGATCCCGGACGCCATCGGTACGGCGTTGCGGCGACACCTGGAGGACGAGATCGACAAACCCTACCCGCAGCAGGAGACCCTCGACGAAATCGACGGGGAAACTGCCCCGTCCAGTCCCGAGACCGACGGCGGGGCGACAGCCGCCGAATCGGCGACGACCCAGTCGCTGATCGACGCCGGCGAGAGCCCGGAGTGCCCCGAGTGTGGCTCGATGGACCTGTACTACTCCGAGGGGTGCAAGACCTGTCAGGCGTGTGGCTGGAGCGAGTGTAGCTAAGGGCCCCCACAACGCTTAATCCCGCCTCGGACCTGCTCCCGGTCGTGACCGATCGCGTCGAACTCGGCGTCGAACTCCTCGAGCGCCTCGAGGACCCGGAATTGACCGTCGCCGAGGTCATCGACCGACTGGAGACGATCACCACCGACCCGCGGACGACCCGCGAGATCCTGGAACGGGCCGAACGCGAGGAGATCATCGAGCGGGACGGGGAGGTCGTCCGGCCGGTTGGATCGAACGACGTCAGTTTCGAGAGCGAGGTCATTACCAAGGAAGGAGAGTTCACCTGCCGTCGGTGTGGAGCCGCGCTCTCGACGGGGTACTACCTCAACCTGGAGGCCGACGAGCATGGACCCTTCGGCTCCTCCTGCATCAGGAAGGTCACCGGCCGGGAGTGATCACTCTCCGATCGATTCACGGAGGCTCTCGATTCGGGTGCGCTGCTCGTCGATGGCCGCCAACTGGTCCTCGATCAGCGCCGCCTGCTCGTCGAGTGCCGCCTCGAGTTCGTCCAGTTCCGCCAGGAGTTCGTCCGGATCAGGTTCCGTCGCGGCGACGAACCGCACCGGTTCGACCGATTCTGATTCCGACGACTCCGACGCTGCTGAGTATTCCGGCTCCTCCCCTTCCGCTCCCGTTTCGTCCCTCGTTTCTCCTCCCGCTCCCGTGTTCTCATCCCGGTCTTCGGCGTCCCCGTCCGGGCTGACCAGTTCTTCGAAGGCCGCCTGGTCGGGGACGTCGTGATAGGCGAACAGGGCCTCCCTGACCGTCTCGTCGACCTCCCGAAAGGCCTCGCTCGGGGTCTTGATTCGCTCGGATCGGTCCGGGGTCGAGACGACGAGCTGTGAGGCCACGTTCCCTTCCTCGGTCTCAAGCCCTCTGACCGACTCGAAGGGGACCGAGACGTACTCCTCGTCCCAGACCGCGGTGCCGACGTGTTTGATGACCCGGCGACTCGTCACGGCGAGGGTGAGTTCGCCGAAGCGGTAGGTCGCCCTGAGAGTCTCCTCGGGGTCGATGACCGATCGGGCCCGCAACACGCCGCCGAGAACCGCGTGGATGGCATCGGAAACCGCGGCCTTCGGGATGGAGAACGAGCGGGTCCCGTCCGTCCCATAATCGAGTGACAGCGTGGCTTTCCGGCGTCCCGTATCGACGCTGACGCGTTCGGCGTCGTGTGGGTACTCCTCGACCGATTCGTCGCTGAGAAACCCCTCCGATTCGTAGTGGATGGTCCGCGTCGGGGTGACGTACAACGCGTCCTCGCCCTTGAGGGAGACACGGTCCGAGACCGTCTCCTCCCCGAGGGCCGACGCGACGACCGACGGAATGTCCATGTCGGCAGATCCGGTCCCGTCGCTATAAACGCCGTGGGTCTCCTCGCCGGAGATACAAAGGTTTTAGAGGGGGAGCAACTTATCCGGTCGTGAGCCCGGGTGGCTTAGTGGTCATAGCGCCGCACTCATAGGGTCTCGAGATTCGGTGCGGCTATCGGTGGCTCCATCTCAGGTCGGCCGAGCCTTGGACCTGGGACATGCGGAGGTCGAGGGTTCGAACCCCTCCCCGGG
>JBDGTI010000062.1:0-19050 GCA_042216995.1 Halodesulfurarchaeum sp. | reverse complement strand
ACACCCCATATAGTGTAGTTAGGACGCCAACGGCAGTTGCTAACGCGATCAGGATAAGGGGAAGACGAAATCGAAATCCATCCATGCTGTAACCAAGCATCGCCGTGGGTAAAAATATCGTTCAAACCTTGTTTCGGCACGGCCTTGCTTTGGCCATTAAATGGTAACGGGGTTGAAAACCTGAATCATCAAAAAAAAACCTCCTCTTTATCCCGGCGATAGGCTCAGGCCAATTCTGTTTTTGCAAATATTTTAAATATATTGATGCAGATCAACCAAATATGTTTGACCTCACGGGATTCAATCGAGACCTCTTGACAGTGATCGCAGGGCTTGATGGTCCAAACGGCCTGGAAATTAAGGCCGAGCTTGAAGATTACTATGAAGGGTCGATTAATCATGGACGGCTATACCCAAATCTCAACTCATTGGTTGACCAGGGATATGTTGAGAAGTCAAAGCGGGATGAGCGGACAAACAAATACAACCTAACGAAATCCGGGAAACGCCTGTTGGAAAAACGGCGAGAATGGGAAGATACGTATTTTAATTTTGAGTGATTGATCAGGGCCCAGAGAAACTGGAAACATCTGATAATAGTGAGTGACAGACTCGTCTGTTCATCCAAAATATGTGGAGCTGTTTCCAACACGATATGAGGTGAGGAAGTCGATCCGGATTGGCTAGGTTACTCCAGGGCATCAATAAAACCGAGTTCAATCTGATAACAGAGTGGTGGCCAAACTGGCTCTCGATTACTGCTTATGCTTTCACGTACACCCGGCTAGGCGATTTTCAAGATCGTATTTAAAGAGCGCGGTCAAAACGGGAGTAGAACCGGACATTTAGGCCGAAAATTTCGGGTTTGACTTAAAGAAATTTGAAATCGGGGGGAGGGGGGTTTTGCCCTCGATTGCCCAAGAGGGCATTTACCTGGGTCTTCTTAAACGCGACCGAAATTTGCCCTCTCAACCGTATTGTCCTTAAGGGCAATTACGTGGGGGGCTTTTTAGTCTCCAGTTCTTAGAATGGCTCACATGGCCGATATCGGACGTTTCAGAACAAGGGAAAAACACCCCCATAAAAAGGTTTTCCCTGAGGTGGGGTGCGCCCTCTCGAGGCAATGACCAGGGTTCAAATCCCTGTCGGAGCATTTTTGCGACGAGCGTAGTGAGGGGCCAAAAATGCGGAGAAAGGGATTTGAGCCACGCGAATCCGACCGCAGTGCGGATTCGCCATCGGGTTCAAATCCCTGTCGGAGCACTCTTTCCCGTTGATTCTCGCGTGAATGGCCTGGGATATCGAGACGACCCCTGAAAGCTGTGCCCGGAGGGAGAGCAGTTTTGGCCCTGCCCCACGTTCGGCGGGGCATGGAACGAACCGTCTCGCGGGTGTCACCCGGATCGGACCTCTACTACCTCGATCCGGGCGCGTTCGGACCGGCGACCTACTGTGCG
This sequence comes from Halodesulfurarchaeum sp., assembly GCA_042216995.1. GTDB lineage: Archaea > Halobacteriota > Halobacteria > Halobacteriales > Halobacteriaceae > Halodesulfurarchaeum. Next base: position 17,593 of record JBDGTI010000062.1, on the reverse strand, counting down.
GTGTATCTCTATGACACCCCGCGACCGGCCGTGATCGACACCGGACTGGGAACGAACTACGGGACGATCATAGACGCCCTGGAGTCGGTCGGGATCGACTGTACGGACCTCGCCATCGTTCCCACCCACGTCCACCTGGATCACGCCGGCGGGGCGGGCCATCTCGCCGACGCGTGTCCCGGGGCCGACGTGTACGTCCACGAGGCGGGGGCGAGACATCTCGCCGATCCGAGCCGGCTCTGGGCGGGAACGAGGGCTGCCGTGGGCGAACAGATCCAGTACTACACCGAGCCGAAACCGGTCCCGGAGGCCCGGATCGTCGAACTCGAGGAGGGGGACCGGATCGACCTGGGGGACCGGGCGCTCTCGGTCCACCACGCGCCGGGGCATGCGTTCCACCAGGCGGTGTTTCGGGACGAGTCGACCGGCGGGGTCTTCACTGCCGACGCGGCCGGGGTCCATTCCCCCGACCTGGACGGCGTTCGACCGATCAGTCCGCCGCCGGACTTCGACCTGGAGGACTGTCTGGCCGACGTCGAGATGATCCGGGACCTCGATCCGTCGGCGCTTTACTACGCCCATTTCGGCCCGACCGAACCCGACGGCTTGCTCGCTGCGTACGCCGCCGTGCTCGAGGCCTGGGTAAACACAGTCGCCGAGAAGCGAGCCGAACTGGGCGATGTCGACGCGGTCGTGGAACACGTCGATCCGGAGACAGCCACCCTCGAGGCCTGGGGCCCGATCAAAGCCCGTGCCGAGACTGCGATGAACGTGCGGGGCGTGTTGCAGTATCTCGATGCCGAGTGACCGGCGGCTCGCGCTCGACCGCCACGGTGGCGAAGCACGAAACTCGCTCGCGTTCGTTTCGCCCGCTCCTCTGTGTCTCTCGGCGCTGATTTCCCCCTCGATACGCGGCGCCGGCTAGAGGCTGTCGTCGTCGATACTCCCCGGGTCGTTCGCCGTGTCAAACAGGTTGTTTTCCGCCCCCTCCAGGACGTCATCGGCGCGTGTGGAGTCATCGCCAGTGTTCGTGCTATACGCGTCGATTCCCCTGCGGAGTAACTCCTCGGCTGCCTGTTCTTCGGATACGAACTCCTCGTCGACGAGTTTTTCGAACTCGCTTCGCAACTCGTCCGGGAGCGACACTTCGACGACTGGCATGTCTACCACCGGTTCAGTATTGGTGAAGGATAAGTCTTGACCACGAGTGACTGTCCGTTTCCGAGCGCGACGAACCTTTATCTCGGCACCGAAACAAATACTGTGACAGGATGCTGTATCGCGATTTCGAGAGCCAGGAGGAACTCGATGCCCAATACAGGGTCAGGGATTCGGTCGAGGATTTCGAGGAATACGCCCGATTCTACGTCGAGAAGAGCAACGCGACTCGGGGGGAACTGACGTGTCACCGGGCCGTTTCGTACGGCCCGTCGGTCGCCGAACATCTCGATATCTTCCCGGCTGACCGGCCGGACGCGCCGGTCCTGCTGTTCATCCACGGCGGCTATTGGCACAGTCTCTCGAGCGAGGAGTTCTCTTTCGTGGCCGACGGACCGGTCGCGGCGGGCATCACGACCGTCGTCATGAACTACGCGCTCTGTCCGGATGTGAGAATCGACGAAATCGTCCGCCAGGCTCGTGCGGCCGTCGTCTGGCTCTCGGAGAACATCGACGAGTACGGTGGCGACAGTGACCAGCTATACGTGTCGGGTCACTCGGCGGGAGGACACGTGACGGGAATGCTGCTGGCAACTGACTGGGAAGCTGACTACGGAAAGCCACGTGACATCATCAAGGGGGCTACGGCCATCAGCGGCCTCTTCGATCTGGAGCCGTTCCCCTACACATGGTTGCAGCCAAAACTCCAATTGACGTGGGGTCAGGTCCGACGCAACAGCCCGATCCGACACATTCCCGATCGGGCGCCGCCGTTGCTCATCACGTACGGCGGGGAGGAACCAGCGGAGATGAAACGCCAATCGGAGGACTTCCTCGAGGCGTGGCGCGAGGCGGGCCTCGATGGAAGACACGTTCCACAACCCGAGGCCGATCACTTTTCGGCCATTGATGGCTTTCTCGACGCGGATAGTCCCCTCATGACCGCGATCAGGGAACAGGTGGGCGTTGAAAACTGACGGCCTAGCCCGGGTATCAGGGGCAACGCGGTCGGGTCCGATGCTACGAGTGATTCACGGCTCGATCCCGTACACGTCGTCGCTCCAGTCCTTCTCCCGGGAGTCATAGACCGCCTGCCCGCGGCCCAGGTCGGAGAGCCGCTCGTGGTCGGCCGGATCGAGCTCCCAGTCCGTCACGGCGAGGTTCGCCGCGATGTGGTCCTCGGAACTCGATTTGGGAACCACCACGACGTCATTTTCGATCGCCCACCGGAGGACGATCTGGGCCGGGGTCTTTCCGTAGTCCTCGGCGAGTTCCTGCACGACCGGATCCTCGAGGACCTCGCCCCTGGCAAGCGGGGCCGCCGCCTCGACGGTCACGTCCTGATCTTTCGTGTATTCGACCCAGTCCTCCCGCTGGAGATAGGGGTGGAACTCGATCTGGTTCACCGCGATCGGGACCTCCGTGACGTGGAGCGCGGCGCTCAGCTGGTAGGGGCTGAAGTTCGAGACCCCCACGTTACGGACGAGTCCCCGCTCGTGGAGTTCGGCCATCGCCCCAAGCGTCTCCCGGATCGAGATCGCCGGGTTCGGCCAGTGGACGAGGTAGAGATCGAGGTAATCAGTCCCCAGCCGATCGAGGGTCGCCTCGGCCGAGGCGATGACCGACTCGTAATCCAGGTGCTTGGGGAGGACCTTGGACGTCAGGAACAGTTCGGAGCGGTCGACCGCCTCGAGGGCCTCCCCGATCTGGGCCTCGTTGTGGTAGCCCTCGGCCGTGTCGACGTGGCTGTACCCGGCTTCGAGCGCCGTCGTCACTGACTCGGTTGCCGTCCCGTCCGAGAGGTCCCACGTTCCGAACCCGACCATCGGCATCTCGTCGCCGCTTGGGAGCGTCGTTGTCGGTACAGACATCCTATCCGTGACCGACGGACGCATGCTACCTGAAAGCTGTGTTCGCCGATCGACCCGGAAATCTCGCGAGCTGGGGGTGTAGCCGCCAAAAGCTTAGTCCCTGGCACGCGAAGGGACGAGTCATGGACACGAATCGCCGCCGCTTTCTCCGGGGGGCCGGAGCGGTCGCCGCTCTGGGAAGTCTGGGTCCGCTGGCCGGGTGTTCGTCCTCCTGTCCGGACTCGAACCCGCCCGCCCCCGAAGAGCCCGTGTCGCTTCTGGCGGGAGCGACGACGCCGTGGCAATCGCCGCCGACCGGGCGGTGGCCGGTCGAGTACGGGACGCCGGGCAATACGGGTTACAGCCGGGGATCGCTCCCGACAGGGGAATTGACGGTGCGGTGGCGGACGTCACTTTCCCTGCCGGACACCGACGCCGGCGGATTGTCGACGAGCTCACCGGTTGCGGCCGACGGTTCGGTGTACGTGGCAGATGCAGAGCGCGTCCACGCCCTCTCGCTTGCCACGGGTGAGATCGAGTGGCGGAGCGACCGGATCGATCCGACCACCAGGGTCGCCACCTGGGGGTACGAGGCGGACACTGTCGCCCCGGCGGTCGGCCCCCAGGGTCGTATCGTGGTGGGCACGAAAGACGGCGTCGTCGCGCTCGACGCGAGCGACGGAAAGCGTGTCTGGGCGGCACACGACGTGCAGAACGCCGCCTCGCCCATCGCGACGGACGGGGCAATATACGCGCTCGGAGCGGGCTATCTCCTCTCGCTTGGGCCCGATGGAACGGAGCGGTGGCGACGGGCGGTCAGTTCGAGCTCCGACCGACGTCCGCCGGCCGTGAGCGCACGGACCGTGATCGTTCCGGCCGAAGAGGGACTTCGGGGATTCGACGCCCGTTCGGGCGAGGAACAGTGGACCTCGCCGCTCCATGCCACCTCCCACGTCGTGGCGGCCGACGGAACTGGATTCGCCGGCAACTACGACGGCCTCCACGCGTTCTCGGTGGCGTCCGGTTCGGCCCGGTGGACCTACGACCGCGGGAGCGGTCGGGCCTTCCGGTCGCCGGTCGTGACCCCGAATACGATCTACGCGGTGGAGCAGCCGGGTGAGGCCGGTGCCGCCGTATTCGCGCTCGATCGAAGCGAGGGGACCCCCTCGCCGCGGTGGTGTTCGTACCTCGGGAGTGGGACCATCACCGGGGCCACCGACGAGCAGGTACTTGCCGTTACGAGTCTCGGGACGGGCCCTGACTCGGCACGGGCGGTCGTCTCGTTCTCCCGAACTCGGGGTGCGGTCCTGTGGGCGCTGCAGGGTGGCAGTTTCCCGCGGAACTGGGTCAATTCGCCCGCACTCCTCGACGGGGCGGTGATCATCACGACCCGTGGCGGCACCGTGGTCGCCGTCGGGGGTGAGTGAGATGGACGAACGACACACCCGCGTGGCCGGCACGACGAGCGTCCTGGCTGGGTGTCTCACCGTGCTCGTGAGCGTCCCGCCCCGCTGGTACGGCGTCAGCGGGACCGACTCGTATCTCTTCGATCCGGTGCTCTTCTCCCCGCTGTGGATCAGCCGAACGCTGGTTCCGGCACTCGCCGTCCTCGCCGTCGTCGGGTTGCTGGTCGGGCTGGCCGCGCTCCTTCTCCGCGACTGGCAGTCCTTCGGTCGCCTTCGTCGGTGGAGCGCCCTCCTCGCGCTCATCGGATTTCTCGCCCTGTCGCTGGCGACCGTCGCGTTGCTCGTCGTGGGGAACCAGTCGGGAACCAGCGTCCTCGGGGCCCTCTTCGCCCTCGCGGTCGGCGGAATCGGAGCGCTTCTCTTCGTCCCCGGGGCCCTCCTTCTCGGATACGGCTATCTTCGAGCGGGAAACTGGGCGGTCGGGGGCAGTCTCGCCGTCGTGCCGATCGCCGTGCCGGTTCTCGGATACGTCGGCGTCGGTCCGGCAAGCGGCCTCGTCACGGCGCTTCCCATCGGGGTAACGTGGACGCTGCTGGGCCGAGAGCTGCTTCGGACCGATTTCGAGCCGCGATCAGTCCCCTGAACGCTGAGCGAGAAACGCGGCCAGGAATGCAGCGACGAACGAGACGAGCCCGAGACCAGCGAAGAAGACAGTGGACGGATAGGTTCCGAGGAGATAGCCGCCGACGGCGATGCTCGCGGCCCCGATGCCGAACTCCCCGAGGTAGGTGAGCCCGTAGGAGAGCCCCCGAGTCGACGGCGGGGAGTGGACGGCAACGGCGACCTGGTAGAGCGGCTGGACCAGGAAGAGGAAAAACCCCACCAGCGCACTCATCAGAAGCCCGGCGGACAGTCCGATCCGGGCGAACGGGAGAAAACAGACGGTAATCAGTCCCAGCGCTCCGAATCCGACGATCAGGGCCCGTTCGACGGGGACCCGTTCGGTGAGTTTTCCCCCGACGTACTGGCCGGCGATTCCCACGACGAGCAGGCCCACGAAGACGTAATCGCCCGGGTGAACACCGACGAGTCCGGCGTTGAGCCCGAGGTCTGCGAACCCGGGGAGCCCGCGGAGTACCTGTGGCAGGTAGGTGATGATCCCGCGATAGACCAGTCCGTCGAGGGCGACGACGAGAAAGACGATGCCGAAGGACGAGCCAAGCAGGGTCCGGACCCCGTCGACAGTCGAGCCGCGGGGTTCCGGCTCCCCGTCGGCCTCCTCGGCGGCCGTCGGATCGAACCGGACCACGAGCCCGAAGAGCAACACGACGAACCCAGGAACGGCGAGCACGCCGGCGACGACATGCCAGTCGAGAACCAGGAGCAGCGTCGCGGTGACGAACGGCCCGAGGGCCGTTCCGAGGTTGCCAGCCATCCCGTGGTAGGCAAAGATCGTTCCCCGCCGGCTCGCGCCGGTGCTGATCAGTGACATCCCGGCCGGGTGGTACAGTCCGGCAAACATCCCCCAGACGGTGAGACTCAGGCCGACGTGACGGATGGAATCGGCGAGAGCGAGCGTCCCGAACCCCATCGCCATCCCCCCGATACTGAGCAGGGCGACCGGTCTGGCCCCGAACCGATCGACCAGCAGTCCGGCCGGGAGGGCCGTCAACCCGATCGGGGCCATCCCGACCGCGACGACCAGCCCGAGGAGTTCGACCGTGGCCGGGAACTCCCTGAGCCAGACGACGAGGAAGATCGGAACGGCCAGCTCGAACCAGTGAAAGAGGCCGTGTCCGAGCGTGGTGAACGCGGCGATCGAGCGGTCGTTTGCGTTCGACCGATTGCCACGTGCGAACAGGGATCTCACGAGTCCGGGTTCGGGACCCGGATACAAAAACGACCCGCGCTTCGAATCGGCATTCGAGTCGATCCCGTCGCTCTCCCGCGGTTGAAACGTGTCCACGATTTATTTGGCCTCGGTGCGATCACCGGTCCATGGGCGTCGTGGCGAAACTGGTCTCCTACGCGATCGACCACGGGGGTGGGGAGGGGGGCCGATACGAGTGCCAGGCGTGTGGTATCCGACTCGAGGAGCGCTATCATCAGTGTCCGCAGTGTGGGAGCTATCGCGTCGAACGGCGGGACTGGGATATCGAGGATTGATCGGGCTGTCATCGAAGCCTGATCGGGTCAACCTTCATGTCGGCGACCGCCGAACCCCCGGACATGGACCGTCGTGTCGTCGGCGTCACCCTCCTCGCCCTCGCCGCCGGGCTGCTCGTGGCCATCGTGGGGCTCGCGCCCGCGAACCTGGCGAACGCGCTCGTCGGAACCGGTCCATTCCTGTTGATCGCCGTCGCGCTTGGATTCACGGGCGGGTGGGTGGTCCGCGGGGGCGATCCCTTCGAGGCCCACGCGGACCGGGTGCTCTACTGGACGGTCGGCGGCGCGGCGAGTTTCGCGTCCGTCGGGCAACTCCTGTTGCTCGGCGCGGCCGATATGGGCACCGTATGGGCCGTTCGTTCGCTGGTCGAATCGTTCGCCGCCGGCGCTCTCGCCGGGGCGCTCGTGGGCGTCTATGACGCCCGAAGCCGACATCGGCACGCGGCCCTACAGGCCGAACGCGACCGCGTCGAACGCTTCGCTCGCAAGGCCGAGAGCCTCAACACCTACGGCAAGGCGCTCAACGAATCGCGGGACGTCCACGAGGTGAGTGCGTTGAGCATCGAGGTCCTGGAACTCCTCATCGAGAGCAGCGAATCGGCGGTCCTGCTTGGCTCGACTGATTCGACCCGGATCCTCGACACCACGGTCCCGGAGCGATGGACGGACTTCCTGAAGTGCGTGGCCCGCGACGCGATCGGATCCGCCTCGATGGAGGCCGTCCGCTGTCCCGGGGCGATCGACTGTGAGATCCCGGCCGAGATGGACGTCTCGGAGGTGATCGCGGTCCCGATCGAGGTGGGCGACACCGCGCTCGTGCTGCTTGCCCTCGCCCGGGACGGCACAGTGTATTCGGCGGAGGACCTCGACCTCCTCGAGGCGCTCTCGGCCCACGTCGGGACCGCGGTCAGGGACCTCGACACCGACCTGGACCGCTCCTGAGGCGGCATCGGTAGGCTCCCGAACTTCCCGCGGTCTTTTTTGTGGGAGCTGTCCCCTGGGGCGGGGGCAGGACACGGTACTCGACCGCCGCAAGGCAGGACAGGGACGGTGATCGGTACCCTTAGCAGGGACCGGGAACAAGCGCGGCTATGCCCCAGGTCGCGGTCTGTGAGCACGCGGTCGGTCGGGGACCATCGAGGCCGGTCCCCCCGATCGACGGCCAGTACAGCGGAGCGGTGATACCATGACACGTGTCGTCGCCCAGGGGACCTTCGACATCGTCCATCCGGGGCATCTCCACTACCTCCGGGAGGCAAAAGCGATGGGCGAGTCCCTCCACGTGATCGTCGCGCGCCGCCAGAACGTCACGCACAAGGAATCCCCCGTGTTGTCAAACCGGCAGCGCCGGGACGTGGTCGCGGCCCTGGAGATGGTCGATGCGGCTCGGATCGGGCACGCGACGGATATCTTTGCCCCGATCGAGGAGATCGACCCCGACGTGATCGCGCTGGGGTACGACCAGCATCACGACCCGGACGCGATTCGGGCGGCACTGGACGACCGGGGGATCGACTGCCGGGTCGAGCGCGTGTCGGGCCGCGAACCGCGCTACGAGGACGAACTGCTCTCGACCGGCGATATCGTCGACCGAATCATCGAGTTGCGCGAGGGGTGAGGCGGAAAACCCTATAGGAGTCGGTCCCGTCTCACGGGTCGTGAGCGTTCGACAACTGGTTCGGGGATCCGTCCCCTGGGAGACGATGGAGGCCGTCGGCGCCGAACTCGCCGAGCGGTACGACCGGGACCCCCTCTGGATCGAATTCCTGGAGGCGGACAACTGGCTGTCCACGCCGTGTGTCGCAGATCGGGAGTACTTCCTCAAGGTCATCTCCCCCCGAAACGCGCTCGTTCACGCCCTGTTCACCGGGGCGCGTAACCTCGGCGTGTTCTCGAGCGGATCCGAGGGGTTTTTCGAGCGATTCGAAGACCCGGGTGAGATGGCCCGCCACGAACTGGAGGCGACCCGGCAGATTCGAGCGGTCGGAGTCAACGCTCCCGAGCCGATCGAGTCCTTCGAGGTCGGGGACGTGGGCGTGGTCGTCCTCGACTACCTCGATGGGTTTCAGCGCCTGGACGACCTCGAGGCGGACGCGGTCCGCGGGCACGTCGATGAGCTCTTTGACGCGCTCTCGACGATGCACCGAAACGGCCTCTCTCACGGCGATCTCCGGGGCGAGAACGTCCTCGTCTACGCGGGCGAACTCTACTTCATCGACGCGACGGCCGTCCAGGATCACGCCATCCCCCGGGCCCGTGCGTACGACGTGGCGAGCGCCCTGGGGACTCTCGAACCGCTGATCGGGGCCGGCGAGGCCGTCGAGGCGGCGGCCGAGGCCTACGGAACGGACGTGCTCCTCGACGCGGTCGACTTCCTCGATTTCGTCAACATCCGTCCCGATCACGACTTCGACGCCGTGGCTGTAAAAGGCGAAATCAACACCGTCGCTTCCTGATCGGAGGGAACGGCCCGTGGAGGCCCGGGAGGGGGAGGTGGGGAGGATGCGGGCTGTGGCGGGCACGCCGGTCGTCGACGAGAAAAGCGTCGGTGACCGGCACCTGATTCTATTGGCCCATCGATTATAAACTTGTTCGATCGGCCGGACTCATTCGGTCCGATCCCGTAACGCGGGGAACCGCTCCCGCACGTCCGTGACCCGCTTCGGGTCGATCACCGCGTCGACCGTTTCGGCCCCCGTTCCGCCGGCGCTCACCGCCGTCCCCCAGGGGTCGACGACGCGGGATCGACCGATCAGCCCGGCGTCGCCCCCCGCCGGGCCGACGCCGTTGACGCCGGCGACGTAGAACAGGTTCTCGACGGCACGGGCGCGGATCAGGGTCGTCCAGTGCTCGATCCGGGGGTAGGGCCAGGCGCTGGGGACCACGACGAGCGTGACGCCCGCGTCCAGGAGCTCCCGATAGAGTTCCGGAAAGCGGAGATCATAACAGGTCGTGATCCCGACGGTGAATCCACCGATCTCGGCGACGCCGAGGGAGTCACCGGGCGTCAGGAGCTCTGCTTCCGCCGATTCGTAGCCGAAGAGATGTCGCTTTCGATAGGTCGCCAGTCGCCGGCCGTCGGGGCCGAACACCACGCTGGTGTTCGCGAGCCCCGTCTCTGCGGGGGTGGCACCCCGTGTCTCGGCCAGGTCTTCGATGATGCTCCCCGCGACGATCGCGACCTCGTGGTCGGCCGCGAGTTCCGCCATCCGATCGAAGGTCGGGCCCGAGAGCGGTTCGGCGGCCGCCTCGTAGTGCTCGCTCGCGAAGAAGCCCACGTTCCAGAGTTCCGGGAGCGCGAGTAGGTCCGCGCCGTCGGCGGCCGCGGACTCGATCGCGTCCTCGATCCGCTCGCGGTTGGCAGCCCGGTCGCCGCCTTCGATCCGGACCTGGAGCAGCGAGAGTTTCATTCGTCTTCGAGGTGGGCTCGCAGGCCCGCCTCGAGGTTCGTGATCTCTCCGTCGAGGTTCCGCGTGAAGAAGGCCTCGACGCCGGGAACGTGGCCGTCGACGGTGAACGTGTTGACGATGGTCGATCCCCCCTCATCGGGGAGGATGCGGTGCTCCCCGAGCACGTCGAACACCGAGGAGTTGCCCTCGAACCGGACGTACTCCGGCGAGGTCAATTCGACGGTTCGAGTCCGGACCCGGAAGGTTTTCCGGATCATGGGGATCGGGAGTTCGATATACCAGATCGTCGAGTTATCCCGGACCTCAAAGCGGTCGACGACGCTGATCGCCCGTGCTCGATTCTCCGGATCGGAGAGGAACTCCCAGACGTCCTCCGGCGGGGCGGAAACGGTGAACTCGCGTTCGACCCGAGCGGTCATACCGGTGGTACTGCGGCCGCCACAAAAAGCGTCCCCATTCGGGCGGTCAGGCCCGCTCGACGCGCCAGGTCGTCGACCGGGACCGCCCCCACTTCTCGATCGAGACGTCCTCGGCCTTCTCGGCCAGGTTCGAGAGCCTGACGCCCACCTGTTTCGAGGAGAGCCCGAGCGACTCGGCGATGTTTCGGGCCCGGAAGTACTCCTGTCCCCGGCTGACGCTCTCCCGGAGGTGGGACAGTATTCGTTGCTCCTCCTCCGTGAAGTCACTCATCGAACGTCCCTATCACGTCCGCCCGTAAAACCCTTTCAGCCTGGGCGAACGGGCTCAGGAGATGGTCGTGAACTCGGAGGGTTCGTTGAGTGCGAGATTCGAGGCGATCTCGATGATCCGGACGGCGTGTTCCGCGGTCTGCTGGAGCGCGACGAGGACCTCCCGGACCTGGAGCAGGCGTTTTTTCGACAGCTCCGGCAGATCCCGCATCAGGTCGAGTTCGCGCTCCGAGAGGTCCTGGAAGAGCGCCTGGGCCTCCCTGGCCATCTCGAAGTCCCGCATCTCGATGGCCTCGACGGCGAGTTCGGTCAGCTCGTTCACCCGTTCGTTGTGATCCCGTATGCGCCGGACCGTCGCGTCGTCCAGGCCCAGCCGATCGTCGTCGGCATCGAGGACGATCTCGGCCATGTTCTCCGCGTTGTCCGCGATCAGCTCCAGGTTCTTCGCCACCGACCGGTAGGCGATCAGCGGGAAGCCGTCTGCGAGTCCCATGGTCCGTGCCAGGGCCGGATTTCGATAGGAAGTGAAGATCAAACGCAGCAGCAGCACGAAGATCTTGTTCGCCTGTCGCTCCCGGTTGAGCGCCCGCTTGGCGAGTTCCGGGTCGGTCCTGGCAAGGCCCTTCATCGCCTCGTTGCGCATCGTTCGCCCGGTGTTCTCGAGCCGCGTGAGGAGGTTCGCCAGGTCGAAGTCCTCCGGGTCGACCGAACAGCGGATGGTGATCCGCTCCGGCGTCTCCTCGATGACGCCCAACCCCATGAGCTGGGACTCGGCGTCGTAGACCGCGTTGATGTGTGGCCCCTCGAGGGCCCCCTCGGCCGTGACGTGAATGACCCGCCGCCCGAGCACGTACTGCCCGATGATGGCTCGCTCGACGGCGTCGGCGTCGAACTCACCCACCGAGATGGTCGCCCTGCTCTCCTCGGACCGGGCGGATTCGGGGGTAACAGTCAGGCTCCCCTCGGCGGTGGTGCGAACGGACACTTCATCGCCCTTCTCGACGCCGTTCTCCCGAGCCCACTCGGCCGGGAGGGTCATCGCCAGCGTCGAGGGGCCGAGTCGCTGGACTTTCCTCGTATCCATACCCCAAGGACAGCGGTCCTCGAACCTTATATCTGCCCCTTGTGTTATGTTTTGATTAAACTACCTTTACCATCCGCTCCTCGACCCGCCCGATCCGAACGCGGATCCACCCCCGCAACTCCTCGTCGAGCTCTTCGTCGCCGGTATCGACGTGTAACACGTCCGTCGAGGCCATCTTCTCGGCCGAGGCCACCACGGTCACCGCGGACTGGCGAATCACCGCCGGGGAGATCTGGTCGTTGCCGCGGCCGAAGACGAAGCCCTGGCCCCCGATCGGCGAGACTACGATCTCGTTGTCCTCGCCCAGCGCGTCGAGGATCTCGTTCTCGGCGGCGTCCTCGACCAGGACCTCGCCGTCCCGGACGACGTCGACGCCCAGCGGGGACCCCTCGAAGCCGAAGGCCGACTTGACGGCGTCGAGGGTCCCGCCCGGACCGAGCACGTAGGTTCGCCCGGGAACCGCCTCCTCGGCGATGCCGGCCGCGAGCCCCTCGACGTCCCCGCCCACGATCTGTTTCGAGGCTTGCAGGTCCTCGGCGACCGGCACCCGAGCGAGCCCTTTGAGTTCGGCCCGGACCTCCCCCTCCCGGTAGGCCGCCTCGTCGATGTCGTTCACTTCCCGGGTCTCGGTCCGCTCGAAGGAGGGGGCGATCCGCCCCGCCGCGCTCGGCGAGACCGCGAACACGGAGGAGTAGACCTTCACGCCGGCCGGGGCGCCAAGCATCGGCGTGTCGCTTTCGGCCTCCTCGATCGTCTCGAAGACGTCCACGGCGGTTCCGTCCCCGCCCACGAAGACCACGACGTCGACGTCGCGGTCGAGAAACGCCCGGACCGCCTCGACCGTGTCCGACCGGTCCGTTTTTTCGCCCGCCGGCTCGCCGAGCACTTCCACTTCGAGGCCGACGCGTTCGGCCTCGGCGGCACCCATCTCGCCGCCCCAGGTGAGGACTGAGACGGAGTCGCCGGCTTCGGAAAGGGCCTCGAGGACGGCCTCACCGCGTTCGGGAGCGCGCTGTTCGGCCCCCCGTTTTCGGGCCTCCTCGACGTTCCCGTCCGTGCCTTTCAGACCGACTCGACCCCCCATGCCAGCGATTGGGTTCACGACGAAACCGATCGTGTGCATATTCCGCCTTTCGCCGTCAGCGTGAAAATCTCGCTGATCTCGGGGATCGTCAGCCCCGCTAATTAATCCGTTCGTCGAGCCACGCGGCCGCGGCCGCCACCTCGTCCTCGTCTGCCCCCTGGATGCGGATCGTGACCACATCGTTCGGATAGCTGCCGACGCGAACGTCGAACTGCCGGCTGGCCGCTTCGAGCACGTCCGCGATCGAACTCTCGGGCCGCTCGGAGGTGAGGACTGTCGTCGTCGATTTCGGACCGTCGAAGGTCGGCGCGATCAACTCGAACATCGCTTGCATCTCCACCGGGACACCGGGCAGGACGTACACCCCCTCGAGGTGGGCGCCGGGGGCCACGCCGGCCGGATTCGGGAGAAAGTCCGCACCGGCGGGCAGCCGGGTCGTGCCGTCGACGAGGTCGGCGGTGGTGTACTCCGACTCCCGCTCGACCCACTCGAGTGCGTCCGGGTGTTCGACGAGTTCGCGCTCGAACGCCCGGGCGACGGCCTCCATCGTCACGTCGTCGTGGGTCGGGCCCAGGCCGCCAGTGACGATGACCGCGTCGTGGTCCCGGGCGAGTTCGCGGAGCGTGGCGGCGATCTCGTCGAGTTCGTCCGGCACCACGACGATCCGTCGAACCGTCGCGCCGCGCTCCCGGAGGCGGCTGGCGAGCCACGTGGCGTTGGTGTTCTCGGTCTGCCCCGCCAGGAGCTCGTCGCCGACCGTCAGCAGCGCGACCGCCGTGGATTCGCTCTCTCGATCGCGGGTCATCTCCCGTCACCGTTCTCGGGCGCCAGATCCCCCGTCTTGCGTTCGAGGTTTCGGATCTGTGACCGGAAGTAGAGCAGGCCGGCAACGGCGATCAGGCCGATCAGGCCCAGCAGTCCCAGGAAGATGGAGCGGTTCCGCTTCCGGTAGTAGTCCACGGTGATGATCTCGGACTCGGGTGTGGCCCACACCACCCTGACGCGATCGCCCTGTCGGGTCACCTCGTACCCGGCGGGGGCCACATCGCCGATCACCGGGGCCCGCACGCCCGTCCCCGCGGGCAGAGTCACCGAATAGCTTCCGTTCACGGTGACGGGCACGAACAGCCGGTTCGACCGCACCTGGGCCGTGTAGGCGATCTTGCCCGCGGCCACCGGAGCGGTGATCACGGTCCGGTCACCGGAGACGGTAACCCGGAGTGCGGAGGCGTTCAGGACGGTCCCGTTCGGATACCGATACTGAACCGCACGCACCGCCAGCGGGGCGCGACCCCCGACCCCTCCCGGCCCGAAGAGGGCGAGCGTCGCGTTCGTCCGGTTCCCGATCGAGACGACGGCGTGATACCGGCCGTCGGTGACGTTCACGTGGACGTCCGTGGTGGTGTTCCAGTCGTAGGTCGCCGGCTCCGAGAGCGCTCGCTCGTCGATGGGACCACCGGTACAGCCGGCCAGTCCGAGCAGTCCGACCAGCGCGAGGGCGAGCAGCACCCGCCTCATGGAACGACGGCGAGCAGTTCCGCATCGAGGTACGATCCGATGCTCGCCAGCAACCCCGGCGGATCGGTCCCCGGCTTGCAGACGATGCTCTGTTCGAGCAGCCCCAGTCGCTCGACCGTGATGATGTCCCCTGCGTGGCCGGCGCGGTTCACCGTCGCCCGGACCTGGGCTCGTGTCGTGCTGTTGACGTTGACCCGTCCCGTCTCGGCCCGGAGCCACCCGTGGAGCCGGTCCCGCTCGTCGTCGGCGATACGCGGCGGGGAGCCCGCCTCGAATCGGATCGGGAGGTGCTGGACGAGCCCGAACCGCGTTCGGATCTGCGAGGGAGTGCCGCCGCCCAGCCCGAACTCGGCGGCGGGGACCCGCACTTCGTTCCCGGCGTCGAGCGTGAAACCGTCCTCGTCCCAGGATTCGAGGGTGCCCACCGCGACGGATCCGGGGTCCGTTTCGGGAAGCACCGCCCCCCACTCCTCGCGGAGGAGATTCCGCGCGACGGTGGCGTCCGGCCCCTCGACGGTCACCGTCGGGAAGTCGTCGTGACGGAGCCCCACCTCGAAGTCGACCTCGAGTTCGCCGATGGCGTTCCCGACGAGCGAGGTGAGCGAGTCGAGGGCCTGCTCGCGGGCCTCGCCGTGGACGTAGACCTTGGACGCGAGGACGACCATTATGCCGCCACTCCGAGTTCGGTCCGAAGCGCCTCGATGCGCTCGTCCACCGCCGAGATCAGCTCGTCGTTGTCCATCGCTTCGAGTTCGTCCCCACACTGGGGACACTCGAACCCCTGGTCCATGGCCTCCTCGAACTCGAAGCGGATCGAACAGTTCGAACAGAGGTAGAACTCGTTTTCGCGCTCGTACTCCCGCCGCTCCTCCAGGGCCTCGAGAAGCCGCTCCATCTCCTCGTGGAGGTTCTCCGGAATGTGTTCGTACTCGAAGGTCCAGAGATAGGTCAGCCAGCCCGAGTCCTCATCGCGGACGCGGCGATAGGACGCGAGGTCGTTCTCATAGAGGATGAAAAGTGCGCGGCGGACGTCGTTGAGTTCGAGCCCCAGGCGCTCTGCGAGTTCCTCGTCGGTCACCTCGCCGTCCGGGGGGGCCGCGGCCACGGGCATGCCCTTTGGCCCCACCAGCTCGCTGAGGTACTTCTGGATGACGGGGTCCTCGAGTAGCTCCTCAAAAGCCATTGTTAGCAGTTGTGCCCGCCACGGACATTAAGTCTTCTCACCTGCTCTCTGTCCCGTCGCTCGATTCGAGGTCCTCGACCTCCTTGCCCAGCGCTCGCGGGAGAACCCGCCGGTTCGCGTTTTCGAAGCCCCGATCGAGCTCCCGGCCGTCGAAGAACCGATCGAGGAAGACCGCGAGCGCGGCCACCTCCGAGTGGGGTTGATTGGTCACGCCCACGTTCCAGTCCGCGGCCTCGTAGACCTCGAAGGGTACCTTCTCGGACCCGACGACCACGAGGAGATGCCGGTCCTCCGTCGCGGCCCTGATGGCGGGCATCCGGTCCTGGACGGGCTCCCCGTACATGGTGAGATGGACGATCGGGCCCTCCCAGGACCGAACGTCCCCGACCGGCGAGTCGGTCCGCGTGGACTCGAAGGGGCCGCCGAACCGCTCGGTGACGTCTGTGGTGGTCTCCAGGGCGTCGGTCGCGTTCGAGGGAAAGATCACCCGGTCGGCCCCGAGTGCACGGGCCGTGAGACCGACGTGGGTCGTCATTCGGTCGTCCCGGCCCGGTCGATGACCGAGCCGAAGCACCGTCACCGATCGGTCGTCCTGCATACCTCGGCATACGACCTGGCGGGGGAATAGGTTCCGATTCGCCGACCGGAAGACACTTGCCCGCCGGTCCGGACCCGCCGATATGGATCTCACGGGCACCCGGGCGGTGGTCACCGGCGGCGCGGGCTTCATCGGATCCCACCTCGCCGAGCGCCTGCTCACGGCGGGAGCGAGTGTCACCGTCGCCGACGACCTCTCGAATGGCCGGCGCGAGTGGATCCCGGACGGCGCGGCCTTCCAGGAGGGGGATCTCACGCGACCTGACGTCGTCGCCGGTGTCATCGACTCGGAGACCGACGTCGTGTTCCACCTCGCGGCACGCAAGGACGTCAACGACCCGAACCCGCGCTCGCAGTTCGAGGAGAACACCGGGATGACTCATACGATTCTCGAGCGCATGGCCGAAACCGGAGTCGAGCACATCGCCTTTGCCTCCTCCTCGACGGTCTACGGCGAGGCGCCCCGTCCCACGCCCGAGGACTACCCCCAGGAGCCGATCAGCATGTACGGGGCCGGCAAGGCCGCCGAGGAATCGCTCGTCACGACGTTCGTCCACAGTGCGGACATGACCGCCTGGATTTTCCGGTTCGCGAACATCGTCGGTCCTCGACTCCAGCGGGGTGCGGTCATCGTGGACTTCATCGAGAAACTACGGGCCGATCCATCGACGCTCGAGATCAAGGGGAACGGTCGACAGGAGAAGTCCTACATGTCGATCGAGGCGTGTGTCGACGCCATGGTTCACGTCGTCGAGACGGCCGACAGTCGGCGGAACGTCCTCAACCTCGGCACCCGCACGACGACCGCCGTGACCGAGATCGCCGACATCGTCAGCGACGTGATGGGAGTGGACCCGGTGTATTCGTTCACCGGCGGGGACCGGGGCTGGACCGGGGACGTGCCCGCGATGCGTCTCTCGATCGAGAAGTTGCGGGCCCTCGGGTGGGAACCGAACGAATCGAGCAACGAGGCAGTCAGGAACGCTGCGGAACGGCTCTACGCGGAACGGGTCGATTAGGCCTCGGGGGAGACGTACTGTGACTCCCACTCGCGGCGCTCCCTGAGAAGATCGAGGCCGGCCTGGGTGAGGGTGTACGCGTTGGTGCGTTCGTCCTGTTTTGTCTTCTCGATCAATCCGCGGTCGACGAGGGCGTCCAGGTTGGGATAGAGCCGCCCGTGATTGATTGTTGACTCGTAGTACTCTTCCATCTCGGATTTGATTTCGAGCCCGTTCGGCTCCGATAACCCCGCGATTACCGTCAATAGATCACGTTGGAAACCCGTCAAGTCGTCCATCATGCCTGCGTAGGGATATGTCGCTTGACCTATTAAACTCGTCGCCCGTACGGCGGATTTCCTGTTCTCGACCGGAGGAAAGACCGTTTCGGCAGTTCATAGTTGAGTAGCGCGGAAACCCACGGCTTCAGCCGTCCCCAGAACGCTTCGC
>JBDGTI010000079.1:0-19182 GCA_042216995.1 Halodesulfurarchaeum sp. | reverse complement strand
CAGCCGATGTCCGCCGAGCACCAGTAGGTGTCCTCGGGTTCGATGTCGAGGACGTACTTCGAGGTCGCGGCGGCGTGGGCCAGGTAGCCGCCGGTGCGGTGCTGGGTGCCCTTCGGCTGCCCGGTGGTCCCCGAGGTGTACATCAGGAACAGCGGATCCTCGGCGTCGCGTTCGACCGGATCGACCCGGGCGCCCCGTTTCCGTTCCAGGACCTCATCGACGAGGACGTAGGGATCGTCGCTGGTGATTTCCACGTCGGGGTGGAGGTCGTCCTCACGCGTGAACAGCAGGACCGTCTCGACGTCGGTCTCGGCCAGTTCGAGGGCCTCGTCGGCCTTCTGCTTGTGATCGAGGAACTCGCCGCGACGGTAGTAGCCGTCGATCGTGGCGACGACGTCCGAATCGGCGTCGTCGATCCGGTCGGCCAGGGCCTGCGCGGAGAACCCGCCGAAGACCGCGGAGTGTGGCGCGCCGATCCGGGCCGCCGCGAGCATCGATACCGGCAGGGCCGGGACCATCGGCAGGTGGAGCGTGACGATGTCGTCCTCGCGGACGCCGACCTCCTGGTAGACCGCCGCCATCTCGTTGACCCGGCGGTAGAGGTCCTGATAGGCGATGCGCTCTGTGTCGCCGGGTTCGCCCTCCCAGAGCAGCGCAGTCTGGTCCTTCCGCTCGGGGAGGTGCCGGTCGACGGCGTTCACGGAGGCGTTGAGCGTGCCGCCCGTGAACCACCCGTAAAAGGGCGGGTCGGAGTCGTCGAGGACGGTGTCCCAGGACGACTCCCAGTCGAGCAGTTCGGCCCACTCGGCGTAGGCCTCGGGGAACTGCTCGTCGAACCGCTCGTATACCTCGGGATCGGTCACGTTGGCCTGGCCGACGAACTGCGGCGGCGGCCGGATGTACTCCTGTTCGGACAGTCGGGCCTCGATGGCGCCCTCGTCGTCTGAAGCCATGGTGATCGTTCTCAGTCGTTCGAGCGGGGCCGCAGGTCTTGATCCATGGGTCCCGGCAAGTATTGTGACGATCAGAAGAGATCGCGCTGACAGGTCCCACAGAGGGTTTCCTCCTTCCGGTCGACCTCCTGTACCGTGGGCGAGAAACTCATCGCACACCGGTTGTTGTCACAGTGATCCAACCCGAGCATGTGCCCGGCCTCGTGGATCACCTCCTTCCGGACCCGGTCGACGAAGACGGCCTCCGCCGAACGCTGGGAGAACCCGCCATCAGAGGCGGTCCCGAGGCGGTCAGTCGAGACCACGCAACTCTGCCCGTCGAGGTAGGCCAGACCGAAGACGTAGTTCCGGCGGCGATAGTACAGGTCCGCGGTGGTCAGTCCGATGGCCTTCCCGGCGCTCGCGGCCCGCGCGGCCAGATCGATGAGGGCCTCGGCCCGGTACTGCCCGCGACCGCTGTCGTAGGCGTCCTCGGGGAGTGACTGATCCGGGGTAAACGACACGGAGGCATCGTAGACCGAGCGAAGAACGGCGGAGGCTTCCCGCTTGACCGGAGCGGGGACGTCTCCGATCGGGACCAGGTCGACGCGCATGAAAAGTGATTTCGCCCCATCAGATATAAACATCCCGCCGTGAGCCCCTCCCCGCCGGCACTCCGTGACGTCCTCGCCGCCCACGACCGGCTGATCGAGGTGGGAATCGGCCACCGGACCGAGATCGCGGCGGCCCTCGCCGACCGCGGGTGTCACGTGACCGCGATCGACGTCCACCCCCGGTCGGTTCCGACGGACGTCGAGTTCGTCCGCGAGGATCTCCTGGATCCCGGGAAAATCCGGGACGTCGACATCGACGCTATCTACGCGCTCCGTCTCCCCCCGGAACTCCAGGCGCCGGCGGCGCGTCTGGCCGACGAACTCGGCGTCCCGCTTTACTTCACCACGCTCGGCAACGACCCCGCGATCGTCGAGAGTCGGGCCCGACCAATCCAGGAAGGAACGCTGTTCGTGGCCGGCGCGGGCGACCAGGCCCCCCGGGACTGATCGGCCGGACCCACAACTGATATCGGCCGGCCCCGCCTGGGGCGGATATGCAGGTCGACACGGTCGTCCTCGACATCGACGGCGTGCTCGTGGACGTCTCGAACTCCTATCGGCGCGCCGTCGTGGGGAGCGTCGCGGTCGTCTACGGGGAGACCATCCCGAGGTCCCAGGTGCAGCGATTCAAGGACGCCGGCGGGTTCAACAACGACTGGGTGCTCACCGACGCGATCGCCATGTTCGTGCTGGCCCGAGAGGCGGGCCTCCGACTCGAGGTGAGTGGGTTCACCGAGGCCGTCGCCGCCCGGGGCGGCGGCCGCGACGGCGCCGAGGCCGTGATCCGCGAGAGACTCCCCGAGGGGGACGCGGCGACGGTGCTCGAGCGGTGGGACCCGGACCGGCTGCGGACCGTCTTCCAGCAGCTCTATCTCGGCCCCGAGGGCTACCGCGAACTCGAGGACGCCGACCCCGACCTCTACGCGGACGGGTCCGAATCCGTGAACGGGGTCTCACTCCCGCCCGAGGGGTACATCGCCGACGAACCGGTGCTCCTGGAGTCCGAGACCGCCGCGGCCCTCGAGGCGACCTTCGAACTCGGCGTGGTCACCGGCCGGCCGCGGGCGGAGGCCCACCTGGCGCTGGATCGGGTCGGGCTCTCCATCCCGGCTGACCGGCTTTACGCCATGGAGGACGGCCCCGGAAAGCCCGACCCCGCCGCGCTCCGTTCGGTGGCCGAGGCGGCCGACGCGGCGGCGGTGGCGTTCGCCGGTGATACCCGCGACGACGTCCGGACCGCCCGGAACGCCGAAAAATCGGATCCCGACCGGTCCTACCACGGAATCGGCGTGCTGACGGGCGGGCTCTCGGGCCCGGCGGGACGGCAGGCCTTCGAATCGGTCGGGGCCGCGGCGGTGATCGAGACGATAAACGAGTTACCCGCGATACTGGAGCCGCGGTGATCCGGCGGCCGGCAGTCGAGTCACACGCCGCTCGCCCGCGACAGGTGACCGATCCCCGCCGAGACGGAAGCCTGCCGCGGCCCGTCCGAGCGTTCAGGCGCCGGCCGACTGGAGGGCCTCCTCGATCGGTTCGCGCTGGGTAACGCCGACGAACCGCTCGACGACGTCGTCGTCGGCAGTCACGACGACGGTCGGGATCGAACGGACCTGGTACTCGTTTGCCATGTCCGGGTTCGCGTCGACGTCGACGAACTCGAAGGTGACTGAATCGTCGTAGTCCTCCTGGAGCTCCTCGATGATCGGGTCCTGGGTCTTGCAGGGCCCACACCAATCCGCGTGGAAGTCGATCAGCGTCACGTCAGTCATCGACCCGAGGTTCCCCCGCGTCCGAAATAAGGGTTGTCGTCGCTCCCGGCCCGAAAGCTTTAGGCCCGTCTCCCGCCATGCCACCAATATGAGCAGCGGGCAGAACTCCGGCGGGCTGATGTCTAGTGCCGGGCTGGTTCGGTACTTCGACTCCGAGGGGGCGAATGCCATCACGATCGATCCCAAGGCCGTCGTCGCGTTCGGCGCGCTCCTCGGCATCCTCGTCCGGATCCTCACCATCGTCTCGTTCTGAGGAGAGCGGGCATCCTTTCTACCTGGGACCCACAGGTCCCTCTATGGACGCCTACATCGACAGGGTTCGCGTGGCCGGGACCGCGGAGGGGCCGATACCGGTCGTCCTCCTCGGCGTCGAGGACCGCCCCGACACTCGCCTCCCCATCTTCATCGGCTTCGACGAGGCGGTCAGCATCGCCCGCGGGCTCGACGCACAGGACATCGGCCGCCCGATGACTCACGACCTCACCCTCGACATCATCGAGGAGTTGGGCGGGCGGGTCGAGAAGGTCGTCGTCAGCGACCTGGAGGACGGGACCTTCATCGCCGACCTCCACCTGAACACGCCCCGCGAGGACGCCGTCATCGACGCCCGACCGAGCGACTCGCTGGCGCTCGCCGCCCGGACCGACGCGGCCGTCGAGGTCGCCGAATCGGTCTTCGAGTCCGGGGCGCGGGCCCGCGAGGAGTTCGAGGACCTGGAGGACATCCGCGAGGTCGCGGAGCTATGAGCGAGGACGTGCTGCGGGAGGTCTTCGCGGTCGTCGAGGACCGGAAGGAGCGGTTGCCCGCGGAATCCTACACCGCCGCGCTTTTCACCCACGAGAAGGGACAGAACGCGGTCCTGGAGAAACTCGGCGAGGAGAGCACCGAGCTGATCCTCGCGGCCAAGGACGACGAGACCGAAGAGATCGCCCACGAGGCCGCCGACCTGGTCTACCACCTGCTGGTCCTCCTCTCGATGCAGGGGATGGACGTCGAGGCCCTGCTGGAGGAACTGGCTGATCGCCGCGGCGAGTAACTGAAGCCATATAAACGGGCTTATACGTGCCCGTCGACTACTCAGTGACATGATTTTCGAGGACCTCCAGACCACGCCCACCGCCTCGGAGCTCCTCGGCACGGCGTTCTCCCGGGCGGCCCGTGCCGGACGGGCCAAACACGGCGTCGAGGCCCAGCAGTCCATGCTCCAGACGGCCTCGAACGTCCTCAGCGACAACCTCGAGCACGTCGTTCGAGACTGGCCCGACTTCGAGTCCGTCGACCCGTTCTACTACGAACTGGCCGACGCGCTCGTCGGGGTGGATCCCCTCCGGAAGCACCTCTCCGAGATATCCTGGGCGAGCCGCAAGTCACACGAACTGGGACGGGAGTACATCGGCCGCCTCCCGAAGGGCGACCCCGACGCGGCGAGGAAGATCCGCAAGCAGGGCTTCGCCCGCATGGGTTCGGTCGTGAACGAGGTGAGCGAGGACCTCGATGCCGTCGGCGAGGCCCGTGACACGCTCTCGACCCTCCCCGACATCGACCCGGACGTGCCGACCATCGCCGTCGCGGGCTACCCGAACGTCGGAAAGACCGCCTTCGTGAACGCCGTGACCCGTGCGCACAACGAGACGGCGGCCTACCCGTTCACGAGCACCGGGATCAACGTGGGCCACGTCGAGCGCAACCACCTGACCTATCAGATCGTGGATACGCCGGGACTGCTGGACCGGCCCGCCGAGGAACGCAACGAGATCGAGTCACAGGCCACGAGCGCGCTCTCTCACGTCGCCGACCTGGTGCTCTATGTCTTCGACGCGAGCGAGACCTGTGGCTACCCGCTCGCGGACCAGCGGGCCCTGCGGGCCGAGATCGAGGAAACGATTGACGCGCCGATGCGGTCGGTCTGCAACAAGGCCGACCTCTCGCGGGAGGTCGAGGCCGATCACTACATGACCATTCCCGCCGAGACCGACACCGGCGTCGCGGGGGAGAGCCCGGAAGCCGTGCTTGAGGCCGCCATCGACGCGCTCGACGTCGAGATCGAACTCCCCTTCGAGGACATCAGTCGCTCACGTCGACGGTGAGATACCGGACCTCGACGGGAACCGACCGCGACCCGTCGGTTCGGTCTTCGATCCTGTTCTCGAGTCGCCGGGCCAGGTGCCCGGGAATCTCGCCGCCGTCTCCGACTCCGACCGTGACGATGACCCGATCGACCTCCCGATAGAGCAGGGTCTGTCGGTACCGGTATTCCACGTCCAGCAGGCGGAGGGTCTCCTGCTCGGCGACGGTGCGCTCGACGGCAGTCCGGGCCTGCGATTCGAAGGTCGCGGTCTCGTAGGCGGCGATGGTCGTCGCGCCGAGGAACACCGAGAGGACGAGGATCGCGAGTGCGAGGACCCCGATCCGTTTGATCGTGGCACTCCTGGCCTCCGAGAGGCGGAACCAGTCGTCGGGCTGATATCCCTCGTACCACAGCACCGAGAGCGCCGCGAGGTTGATCGAGAGGACGTTCACGAGTACGAGCACCGAGGCCCCGAGGACGGCCTGGGGCATCGTCCAGGCGATGCCGATGCCGATCACCGCGGTCGGCGGAATCAGCGCGGCGGCGATCATGACCCCAACCAGGGCCGTCGAGACGCCGGTCGAGAGGCTCAATGCGCCCGCCACCCCGGCCCCCAGGGCGACCGCGAGGGAGAGGAAATCCGGGGAGAGCCGCCCGCTCACCTGGCCGAGCGCGAGCAGGTCGATTCCCGGCGGGACGAGGTTGGCCCACTTCGCGAACAGGGCAAACACCGCCGCCGCGGCGATGGCGACCGCGAACCCGATCGCCTGGCGGGTCACGCCCCGGACGAAGATCGATCGGTCGTCGACGACCGATCCCACGCTCGTGGCCATCGCCGGGCCGATCAGCGGCGCGATGACCATCGAGCCGACGACCACGGCCGGGGAGTCAAGCAGGATGCCGGCCGTGGCGACCACGGCACTGACGATCGACAGCACCACGTAGGTCCACATGTCCGGGGCCAGCCCATCGACCGTGGCGACGAGTTCCTCCCGGGCGATCTTGGCCCGGTCTTCCGTGGTCTCCTCCCCGTACCGCTCCTTGAGGGCCTCGAACTTGCGGGAGACGATGGTCTGGGCCTCCAGGACCACGGTGATCGACTCCTCGTCGAGTCCCGCCTCCCGGAGCTCCTCGAGCACGTCCTCGACGGCCTCGGTGGGAAGCGGGAAGAAGACGATCGCGGTGGTCTCCCGCCTGCTCGTCTCCTCGGTGACGACGTACTCCACCCCGAGGGAGTCCAACGTCTCGAGGACCGCGCCGCGCTTGCCCGCCGGGACCGCCACCTGGACCAGCCGCACGTCACCCGACTCGACGGTCACCGGCATAAACGTTCAGGCAGCGCGGTCGGAATCAACGGCGGAGTGGGGTGGATCCGAGTGGGTGCATCCCGTTTCCGCGTATGGGGTATCGGTCTCCGGGTCACAACCCGTATATCGGCCGAGCGGATAACGGGGATATGTTCGACACGCGACCGGACCGCGCCATGGAGGTGGCACTCGTCGGCCGGTCGAACGTGGGCAAATCCACGCTCATGCGAGAGCTGACCGGCCACACGTTCGAAACCGGCCGGAGCCCCGGGGTCACCCGGACGCCGAACCACTACGACTGGGCGAGTTCGGACTTCCTCATCACCGACCTCCCCGGTTTCGGCTTCATGTCCGGCGTCTCCGAGGAGACCCGCGAGCAGATCAAGACCGACGTGGTCCGCTACCTGGAGACCTACGCCGACCAGATCCTCGTGGGCGTGCTGGTCCTCGATGGCAAGGCCGCCGTGGACATCATCGACCGGCACCTGGCCCGCGATGAACTCCCACACGACGTGGAGTTTTTCTCCCTGCTCGAGGAGTTGGGCATCCAGCCGGTCGTCGCCGTGAACAAGATCGACAAGGTCGATGACCGGGACCAGCGGCTCGATGAGATAGCCGACCGCCTGGGCCTCGTCCCGCCCTGGACCCAGTGGCGGGACGTCATCGCCCCCATCTCGGCGAAGCAGGGCCGGATCAGCGCGCTCGAGGACGCCGTGAACGAACACCTCGAAGCGGCTCACGAGCACCAACTCAAGCAGTTCTTCTAGAACGAGATCGGGTCTAGAACGGGGCGACTCGGAAGTGGGTCTCGTCACACGGGGCTCGGAGGGGGTAACCTCTCGTCACCGTCGCCCCGGAGGGGGTTGGCGTTCGGACCGGATAACGATTTCACTCCCAGCCGGCAAGCGCGGCGTGATCCGCCGCCACCCCGGCTATCGCGGACTCATCGAGCAGGCCGTCCTCGGTGAGCACGCCGTCGAGGAGGCCGGCCGGCGTTCGCTCGAACGGCGGATCGAGGACCGCCACGTTCGAATCGGCCGCGAGATCGCCCGATTGCTCCCCGACGTTGGCCTCCAGATCGGCCGGACTGCGGACTTCTTCCGGGCTGATCTTCGCGGTTGCGCACGCGGCGTAGACCGGAACGGCCTCCCACTCGGCCGCCAGGGCCGCCGCGGTCGTCCCCGCCTTGTTTATCACGTCGCCGTTCGGGAGAACGGTGTCGGCCCCGACCAGGACGACGTCCGCGCCTTGGACGCCGCGGGGCACGTTCGTGTCTCCGAGAAGTGTCACCGCCTGGCCCGCCTCGGCGAGGGCGTTCGCCAGGTCCCGCCCCTCGCCACCGGGCCGGGAGACGGCGATCCGGACGGCGTCAGGCCCTCCCAGCTCGATGGCCTCCTCGACCGTTCCCGATCGGGAGAGCGTGAAGACCGTTCGGCCCTCGATTCGGCTCGCCGCCGCCGATGCGGCCCGGCGGTCGGCTCTCAGGGCCCGTTCGATGCCCGCCGACGCCGCCGCCCGAACGGCCGCGGGGGTCCGGTCCTCGCTCGCCCGGGCCATCGCCCGATCGACGCGCACCCGGACGACCGCCATGGCGTCCCTGGCGGCCTTCAACTCCGAGGCGACGGACGCGATGGCCGACCAGTCACCCCCCTCCTCCGCGAGCAGGGCGGCCTCGTCCCGGAGCACTTCCAGCGCGCGCCGGGAAATGGTGGCCGAGCCGTCGGTGGTGTTGGTTCGGACCGACTCGACGGTGGGTCGGACCCGATCCCAGGACGTCCAGAGGTCCGGGACCGTCCGCAGATCACGGATCGCCGGGGGTGAGACCCACTGCAGGTCGTCGGTCTCCCAGTTGTCCTGCACGTCGCGGCTGTCCGTCTCGAAGCGGAACGGATGGACCGTAAAGCGGATGTCGGCCTCTCGGTCGGAAACCTGGAAGGGCTCCCCGCGGGCGAGAAGGGACACCGCCTCCGGTGAGAGGCCGGTCTCCTCGGTGATCTCCCGTCGGGCCGCCTGCATCGGCGTCTCGCCCGGTTCGATGTAACCGGAGACGCCACCCCAGCGCCCCGAATACGTGCCCACTTCCTCGCTCCGTCGGAGCAGCAGTACCTCGCCCCGGTCGGTCAGGAACGCGGTGATTACGGACCGCTCGTCCATGGGGACACTACGGACCGGGGCCACTACTGGTTTCGGCTGTCCGGACGGATCAAGAAGGCCAACGGGGCCGTTCAGGGCCAGCCGAAGACGGTGTTCGAGATCGCGCCCAGCACGAGCAGGGTGCCACCGCCGAAGACGACGGCGAAGAGCAGCGCCGCGACGAGAAGGAGGAACGCCGAGAGCGGGCCGACCGCGGCGACGCGCTCGAATATCTCCAGGGCCGCGAGCAGATCGCCGAGGGGCCAGGGCATACACGCCCGTTGCCGGGCCCGGATCTTAAATCACTGTCACCGGACCACGTTCGGAGACGAATTCGCGTCGTCGTCAAGTGTTCCGGTTTTTCCGTCGACAGGGTTTAATATGTCGCTTGCCTATCCCTGGCCGTAATGTCGGAAGTCTGCTCGACGTGCGGATTGCCCGAGGAACTCTGTGTCTGTGAGGACGTCGCCAAGGAGTCCCAGGAGATCTCAATCCGCATCGACGAGCGCCGCTACGGGAAGGAAGTCACCGTCATCGAAGGATTCGACCCCAACGACGTGGACCTGGACTCGCTGTCATCGGACCTCAAGTCGAAGATGGCCTGTGGCGGGACCGTCGACGACGGGGAGATCGAACTCCAGGGCAACCACCGGGACCGCGTGGAGAGTTTCCTCCTCGACCGGGGCTTCAACGTCGCCTGAATTCTCCCGCCCACCTCCCATTTCGAATCCAACTCGGACCGCGCTTTCGACCCCATGGAAATAGTCATCGTCGGCTGTGGTTACGTCGGCCTCGAACTGGCCCGGCAACTCGCCACGCGGGGCCACGACGTGTCCGGAATCAGACGGTCGGAGTCGGGACTCGCGGCCGTCGAGTCGGCCGGCGACGGGGTGCAGGCCGTCCGGGCCGACGTGACCGACCCGGACTCCCTCGCCGCACTCCCCGACGCCGATGCAGTGGTCTTCGCCGCCAGTTCCGGCGGCGGTGGCCCAGCCGCCGCCCGCGAGATCTACGTCGAGGGGCTGCGAAACGTCCTCGCGGAGTACGATTCCCGGGCGCGAACGCCCGACCGGCTCGTCTACACCTCCTCGAGTGGCGTCTATGGCGACCACGACGGCCAGTGGGTGGACGAGGACACGCCCATCGAGCCCTCGACCGAGAAGACCCGGGTGCTCGCGGCGGCCGAGGCGGTGGCCATCGAGGAGACCGCAGCGGCCGGGATCGACGGGACGGTGGTCCGCTTCGCCGGCCTGTACGGCCCGGGACGCTACCGGCTCGAGCGGTATCTCACCGGTCCGGTCACCGCGGGCTACCTGAACATGGTGCATCGAGCGGACGCCGCCGGCGCAGTGACACACCTCCTGGAGACCGATGCGGCCCGCGGAGCGGTGGTCCTCGCGGTGGACGACGAGCCGGTCGAGAAGCACCGCTTTGCCGACTGGCTGGCCGACGCGGCGGGGGTCCCGCGGCCGGCAAAGCAATCGAAGGACGAACGGCTCGCGGCCGGGGACCTCTCGACGGCGGCAAAGCGACGGATCCGGACGGAAAAGCGGCTCTCGAACGACCGACTCCACGACCTCGGCTACGAGTTTTCCGTTCCCACGTTCCGCGAGGGCTACGCGGAGGCGGTCGAGGCGTGGCCCGAGGAGGTCTGAGAGATCGAAACGCGGGTATTTGACCCCCGGTCGGAGAAGCTCCTCCCTGATTCAAATCCCGCGTGGTGTGGCGGGCCGCTCGTCGGACCCGCTTCGCAGAATTACGGACCCGAGGGGATTTGAACCAGAGGAAGACTCGCTCCCGGTGGTCGCTCGTCTTCCAGGGCTCAAATCCCTGAGCGTTTTCACTGCCCCTTCGGTCGCAGGAAAACGCAGCCGTCCGTTCGTACTCCTCGCTTCGCTCGGAGAACTCACGGACCCGAGGGGATTTGAACCCCTGACATCTTGGTCCGGAACCAAGAACTCTATCCAGACTGAGCTACGGGCCCTCACGTTCGGGTACTGTCGTGGATCGGTTTAACGGTTCTGACTCGGAGCCACCGGAGGTGCAACCAGCGCCTTGGGCCAAAGCGGCGTTTGAGGCTCCGGCGGCTATATCCTCGCGGGGGCCCTCCATCCCGGTATGGATCGTGGATCAATCATCGCACTCGCACTCGCCGTCGCCATGGTCGCCGGGGCCGGAACCGCCGGCGTGGCGATGGCACTCGCCGACCAGCCAGCGTCGCTCGATCAGCCGACCACCGCACACCCCTCGAACCGGACGATTACCGTCTCGGCGAGCGCGGCCGAATCGGCCGAACCGGACGCGGCGATCGTCCGGCTCGCCGTCGTGAAGACCGCTCCCGACCCCAACACCGCCCGCGTGGCCCTCGCCGAGACCGTCTCGGCGGTGACCGAGCGGCTCACGGCGCTGAACCTCAGCGACGACCAGATCCGGACGACGGATTACTGGATCGGCAAGGAGTACCGGCCGCCCACTTCCGAAACGAAGGGCGAACGCGAACAGCCGGTCTATCAGGCCAGACAGACCATCGAGGTCCACCTGAACGACACCGAATCGGTCGGCGCGGTGATCGACGCGGCCGTCGAGTCCGGGGCCACGAACGTGCAGAACGTCCGGTTCACCCTGAGTGCGGAGACCCGATCGGACCTCCGGAACGCGGCCCTCGAAGCCGCGATGGAGCAAGCCCGAACCCAGGCGGAGACGCTCGCGAACGCCGCC
Organism: Halodesulfurarchaeum sp.; assembly: GCA_042216995.1. Classification (GTDB taxonomy): domain Archaea; phylum Halobacteriota; class Halobacteria; order Halobacteriales; family Halobacteriaceae; genus Halodesulfurarchaeum. Next base: position 7,641 of record JBDGTI010000079.1, on the reverse strand, counting down.
GGGTTGACCCTCCGGAGTCCGCTGGCGATCACGACCGAATCCTCGGTCTCGCCGATCGTCGGGTACGCGGTGGAAACGGCCCGAGTCTCCTCAGCAACCTCGATCGACCCGGGACCGGTCTCGGTGTCGGCCCACGTCACCGTGACCTACGAGGCGTCGAAGGAGGCATCGAACTGAGACGGTCGGACAGAGTCGCCTGACGGACCGTTTTTCAGGCCCGAACGCGTAGCCCGTTCCATGACGAAGTGGCGTGCCGTCGGCATCGGGTTCGCGGTCGAATTTCTGCTCGGACTCGGGGGCTTTCTCGTGCCCGGGATCGGACACGTCGGGGCCGGGCTGGTCGGCGGGTTCGTCGCCGGCTACCTCGCGGCGTCGGGCGCCTGGAGCGGGGCCTGGCACGGCCTGCTGGCCGGTTCGATCGGCGGGCTCATCCTGGCGGGCATCGTGGCACTCGTGGTGACCGTGGTCGGGTCGATCGGCTTTGGCATCCTCGGACCGCTGGTCGGTGGCGGCGTGTTCGTCGTCGCACTCGGCGTCGCCCTCCTGCTCGCCGTGGACAGCGCCATCGGCGGGGCGGTCGGCGGACTGATCGCCTGATCAGAATTCGGTGCCCTTCCGGCCGGCGGTTCCCTCCTCGAAGGGATGTTTGACCAGCGAGACGTTGGTGATCAGATCGGCCTGCGCTGCGAGGTAGTCCGGGGACTCGTGGCCGCCGGTGAGTATCAGTTCGAGATCCTCGGGCTTCGAGTCGATCAGGTCGGTGACCGCCTCCGGATCGACCAACGCCCGGTTGGCCGCGTAGATGATCTCGTCGAGGATCAACATGTGGACCCCCGCTTCGGGATCGCTATCGAGCTCGAACGGGCTCGAGAGGTCGGCTGCCGAAGCGGCATCGAGGAGCGCCCGAGCGCGTTCGAGCCCCGCCCGGGCCTTCGCCCGGTGCTCGTCGTCCTCCGGGCCGAGACCGCCGCGGTGCCAGCCGTAGTGTCCCAGGTTCTCATAGGAAAAGCCGGGGAGGGCCGCGATCGCGTTGTACTCGCCCCGGGCGTCCTCCACGCTCTGCGTGCCGCCCTTCATGAACTGCAACAGGTGGACGCGATAGCCGTGGCCGGCGGCCCGCAGGCCCATTCCCATCGCGGCGGTCGTCTTTCCCTTCCCGTCCCCCCACCAGACCTGGACCATGCCGAACTCCTCGGGCGCCGCAGGCTCGATCGACTCGGCTTCGAGCGCGGACCCACCCGCGGATTCTGGCCCCTCGCTCTCGGATGGTGGCATTAATTGACACAATGCGTCGCGTCGCTTTGGGCGTTCCGATCCCCGCCGCGGGCTACTGGCGTGTGACCTCGTGTCGGCCGAAGCCATACCGGAGCCGATTCGCGAGACGGCGTGAGAGCCTCGGCCCGGCACGGGAATCGAAGCGCTCGGCAAGCGCCTGGTAGATCAGCGGGACCGGGACCTCCTGTTCGAGGGCCTCCTGGACCGTCCAGGTCCCCGTCGAACCGCCGGCGACGTGATCGGCCACGTCGCCCAGATCGTTCCCCTCCTCGCGGAAGGACTCCTCTGTGAGTTCCAGGAGCCAGGAGCGGACGACCGCGCCGTTGGTCCAGGTCCGCGCCACGGCCGCCAGGTCGAGGTCGTAGCGCCCCTCGGCCAGGAGTTCGAAGCCCTCGCCGTAGGCCTGCATGAGCGCGTACTCGATGCCGTTGTGGACCATCTTCACGTAGTGGCCGGCCCCGGACGGTCCCATCAACTCGTGGCCCTCGGGCCCGGTCGCGATGGCGTCGAAGATCGGTTCGAGCGCCTCGTATGCCCCCTCCGGCCCGCCGACCATGAGCGAGAAGCCCAGTTCGGCCCCGGCGGGGCCCCCGCTGGTCCCACAGTCGAGGTAGGTCGGCTCGATGCGCTCGGCCCGCTCGATGGAGTCCTCGAAGTTGGAGTTGCCGCCGTCCACCACGATGTCCGATTCGTCCAGGTGGGGTTCGAGCTCGGACAGCGCGGCATCCACCGGGTCGCCGGCGGGCACCATCAGCCAGACGTGACGTGTCGGTTCCAGGGTCCGGGCGACGGCCGGAATCGAGTCGACGGTCCTCGCACCTGACTCGGCCGCGCTCGTCCGAGCCGCCTCGTCGATGTCGAAGGCCACCACGTCGTGTCCCGCCTCGAGGACCCGGTCCACGACGATCTGTCCCATGCGTCCCAGTCCGATTACACCCAGTTCCATAGTGGGCCGTCTCGTGGCCCGACCGTCATGGTTGCGATCCGGGCCTCAGTGTGCCGGCTCCCGGAAGCGCGCCTGGTAGTCCTCGAAGAAGGTCCGGACCGATCGGGGAGGGACACCCAGGACCCGTTCGACGTCCCGGGTCGTCCGCGACGCCAGTCCCAGCCGCGTGGCAGTGTACTCCGCGATCATGAACCCGACGAGTCGGAGATCGATCCCGCGGCGATACAGGCGATACCCGAACTCGAGCGGCGACGGATCGGCATACCGGATTGGGCGATCGAGTACGTCGCGTGCGATCTGGGCCACTTCGTGGAACGTGAGTGCCCGGGGGCCGGTGAGCGTATACGTCCGGTTCCAGTGGCTCGGCCGCGAGATGGTTCCGGCGGCGACCGCCCCGACGTCCCTGGCGTCGATGATCCCCATGGCCCCGTCGCCGGCCGGAACGAAGATCTCCCCGCGGTCGAGGATCTCCGGACGGTGAATCCCCGCGAGGTTCTGCGCGAAGTAGGCCGACCGAAGGACGGTCCCGTCGACGTCGATCCCGTTCAGGTGTCCCTCGATCCGCCGGTGGGGGAGCACCGGAAGGGAGCCGGCTCCGAGTATCGAGAGGAACGTGACGTGATCGATCCCACGCCGGGCGGCGGCGTCGAGGAATGCCGTTACCGAACTGACGTCGGTCCCGGGCGGCCACAGCAAAAAGAGCCGATCGACACCCCGGAGGGCCGGCCCCCAGGTCTCCGGCCTCGAAAAGGAGAACTGGACGGTCCCGATCGCGTCGGCGAACCCGTCGGGCTCCGCCGCCCGAGAGGCGGCTCTGACCGTGAGATCGGTCGCGTATAGTTCCGGGACCACCGCAGAGCCGACCGTGCCGGTCGCGCCCGTCACGAGAACGCGATCGCTCATCGGTGTGATGTCGCAAAGTGGGCACTTCGGTCTTGGGGAGAAGGGCCGGCTCCCGCGAGGGCCCTCCGCGGAGCGGGGCAAGCTGCCCGGAGTGGACCCCGGTGTCCGGCCGGGACCCGCCGAGACGGCAATCTTTATCAACCGCGACTGGCTGCATCCTGTATGCGCGTCGTCGCGGTAGTACGTGTGTAGACACGCGGGCAGCACTGTCTCGTGTGGTTCTCGTGCTGGGACCCGACAGCGACGACTCCATACTGACTCATGACCGAAGACATCCCCGAAAACTACGACCCCGCCCGGATCGAGTCCGAGTGGGCGGAGTACTGGCTCGAGGAGTCGATATACGAGTACGAGGACACCGGCGCGACCGATTACGTCATCGATACGCCCCCGCCGTACCCGACCGGCAACCTCCACATCGGGAACGCGCTCGGGTGGTGCTACATGGACTTCCTCGCCCGGTACCGTCGCATGCAGGGCGACGACGTGCGCTTTCCGCAGGGCTGGGACTGCCACGGCCTCCCGACGGAGGTGAAAGTCGAGGAGAACCAGGGCATTCACCGGACCGAGGTGCCGCGTGAGGAGTTCCGACAGATGTGCGTCGATCACACCGAGGAGCAGATCGACGCGATGCGCACCCAGATGCGCCAACTGGGCTTCTCCCAGGACTGGGACGTGGAGTACCGCACGATGGACCCCAGCTACTGGGGGAAGACCCAGCGCTCGTTCGTCGAGATGGCCGAGAAGGACTACGTCTACCGGGACGAACATCCCGTCAACTGGTGTCCCCGGTGTCAGACCGCCATCGCGGACGCCGAGGTCGAGACCGAGGACCGGGAGGGGACCCTCTATTACATCACCTTCCCGGGGGTCGAGAGCGACGACGGCGAGGGGAGCGCCGATGGCTCCGGATCGGAGCCCGAGGCCATCGAGATCGCGACGACCCGTCCCGAACTGCTGGCGGCCACCGGCGCGGTCGCGGTCCACCCCGAGGACGACCGGTACGCCGACCGCGTGGGCGACACCGTCGAGGTCCCGCCCGTGGGCCAGGAGGTCGAGGTGATCGCGGACGAGGAGGTCGATCCCGAGTTCGGCACCGGCGCGGTGATGATCTCCACCTTCGGGGACAAACAGGACGTCGACTGGTGGGCCCAGTACGACCTGGAACTGCGTCCCGTGCTCACCGAGGACGGCCGGCTGACCGAACTGGCCGGCGAGTACGAGGGACTCACCGTCGAGGAGGCAACGGAGGCAATTCCGGCCGACCTCGACGAGCGGGGCCTCCTGAACGACACCGAACCCGTCGAACAGTCCGTCGGGGTCTGCTGGCGGTGTGACACCGCGATCGAGATCCTCTCGAAGGACCAGTGGTTCGTCGAGGTCCGGAAGGACGAGATCCTGGAGACCGCCCGGGAGGTCGAGTGGATTCCCGAGCACATGTACGCCCGGCTGGAAGAGTGGACCGAGGGGATGGACTGGGACTGGGTCATCTCCCGCCAGCGGGTCTTTGCGACCCCGATCCCGGCCTGGCAGTGTGAGGACTGTGGCCACTGGGAGATCGCCGACACCGAGGAACTCCCCGTCGAACCCACGGACACCGAGCCGGCCGTGGGCGAGTGCCCCGAGTGTGGGGGCCAGCGCTGGGCCGGCGAGACCGACGTGATGGACACCTGGATGGACTCCTCCATCTCGGCGCTGCACGTCGCCGGCTGGCCCGAGGAGCCCTTCGAGCCGGTCGCGCTGCGCGAGCAGGGCCATGACATCATCCGGACCTGGGCCTTCTATACGCTGCTCCGGACCGCAGCCCTGGAGGAGGACCGACCCTGGGACACCGCCCTGATCAACGGGATGGTCTTCGGCCCGGACGGGAACAAGATGTCAAAGTCACGAGGGAACGTCGTCGCGCCGGACGAGGTCGTCGAGGAGGAGAGCGCCGACGCCTTCCGGCAGGCGATGGCCGTCGGCGGGCAACCGGGTGCGGACGTCCAGTTCCAGTGGAAGGAGGTAACCGCTGCCTCGCGGTTTCTCACGAAGCTCTGGAACGTCTTCCGCTTCGCCGCGGGACACCTGGAGGCGGACACGCCCGAGATCGGATCCCCGGCCTATCGCGACACCGATCGGTGGATTCTCGGTCGCCTGGCCGAGGTGAGCGACGAGATCGAGATCGCGATGGACGAGGAGCGCTTCGACACGGCGGTCAGAACACTCAGGGAATTCGTCTGGGAGGACCTGGCAGATGACTACCTCGAACTGGTCAAGGGCCGGCTCTACAACGGCCGTCCGGGCGAGCGTGACGCCGCCCGCGCCGCCCTCTATGACGTGCTCTCTGCCGTCGTTCGGCTACTCGCGCCGTTCAGCCCGTTCGTCGCCGAGGAGATCTGGGACCACCTACCCGGAACGTCGGGCAGCGTCCACCGGGCCAGCTGGCCCGCAGTCGAGCCCCCGAGCGGGGACACGACGGTCGGCGAGACCATCGCCGAGGCCGCCCGGACGGTGCGGGCCTGGAAGTCCGAGCAGGGCATCGCACTGAACGAGGACCTCGAGCGGGTCGAGTTGTACTTCGAGGATCGCCCCCAGCACGGGGTCGACACCTACGACCTGAGCGAGACCGTCTCGGCCCCGATCCGGACCGCGATGGGACGGCCGGACCTCGCGGAGGTGGCGACCGACGTCGAACCGGACGAGGCCCGGATCGGCCCGACCTTCCGCGACGAGGCCGGGGCCGTCATGGCCGCCCTCGAGGCGGCCGATCCCGACACGATCAAGGCCCAGCTCGACTCCGGCGGCCCCGTCGAGGTGACCGTCGACGGCGAGGTCACGGAGGTCGACCCCGAGATGGTCTCGGTCGCCACGGAGTTCCGAACCGAGGCCGGCGAGGAGGCCGCCGTGCTCGAGGCGTCCTTCGGGACCATCGTCGTCGTGCCCTGATCAGTGGAGGCCGATCTTCGCGAGGAGCCACTGGCGGTGTGTCCGGGTGGTCTGTACGAGTGTCACGCCGCCAAGGATCAGCACCGCCCCGAAAATCGTTCGCACGGTGAGGGATTCGCCGAGGATCGTCACGCCGAGGAGCACCGTCGCGATGGGTTCGGCCGTGCCCAGAATGCTCGCGTGGGTGGCCTCGATCCGCGTGAGCCCCTCGTAGAGCAACAGGAGCGGAATCCCGGTCCCCAGGACGCCGATTCCGAGAACGATACTCCAGTGGACCGCGGACCGGGGCAGGGAAAACCCGGCCACGCCCCAGCGGACGGCGATCGTCAGCGCCGTCACGACAAGCACGTGGGCGGTCAGGTGTGTCGGATCGGTGTCCGCCGTGAGGACCCGACCGGCGACGTTGTAGAGGCTGTACCCGATCGCGGCGGCCGTGACAAAGGCGATCCCCAGGAGGGAGATCTGACCCGCATCGACGCCCACGACCAGGACGACCCCGGCCAGCGCGAGGCCAAGCGCCCCGAGGGTCGTCGGCGTAAGCTGTTCGTCCAGGAACGTCACGGAGAGCCCGAAGACATAGATCGGATAGGTGTAGAAGACGATGGACGTGAGACTGGCCGTCATGTAGGAGAGACCGCGGAAGTACGCGAGCGTGAGAAGCGCATAGAGGACGCCCAGGAGGAGTGTCGCATACAGCGGGCGACCCGAGAGGGCCCTGACATCGTTCCGGAGAAGAAGCACGCCCCAGACGATCGCCGCCCCGATCGTGAAGCGGAAGAAAAGCAGGGTCGGCCGGCCCAGCCCCGTCGCCTCGGCGAACTTCCCGAATATCGCAAGCGTACCGAATCCCGTCGCCGCCACGAACACCATGAGCCCGCCGAGTGTCCTCTCGCGCATTCATCGGCCGTATCCGTGGGCTCCCCTTAGCCTTACCTTCTTCAGATCACTGTGAGCTGATGATATTTGCAGATTCTGCCAATTTTTTACTGTACACCTCATAGGTTTGAGATTTAGCATAGGCCCTGATATCTCTCGGCTGAGCCCTCTTTTGGCAGTCCGCTTTCACGAAGGTCCGAATCGAATCGTTCAGATCACTTTTTGACCCGGGTTCGAATGTGGTTCCAAGTTCGAACTCATCAATCCGTCTCGAAAACACACCGAAATCCGATGCAATAACAGGCGTTTGCGCCATTGCGGCCCCCTGAAATACCCCACTCACCCGATGTTCGCCGAACGACTCTAAAGGGAGGGCCGTTCACTGCGGACTGGGCGTGATCCTCTCCGCGCCGTGGGCGAAGTGGGGTCCTCGACTAGCCAAGAATCGCAGGTGCCGTCGCTGTGACGAAAATCGGGTTGCGGCTCGTAAGCCCCCTTCTGTTTCGACCCGACATTCGGCTGAGCGTCCGCGTGATCGCCGGACTACCTTCCACGCGGACTTGCACCGGCGAGGGATGGCCGTTCCATCGATTCGTCGCCGTCCGCCCTCGGTGGGGTCTCTCCGTCGCTTTTTCGGGATTCCTTGTTCGCGCCGGATTCGCACACCGCATCGGTCGGGCGACGCCGTGTCGTTTCTGTTCCAGGGCCCGACG
>JBDGTI010000023.1:0-19236 GCA_042216995.1 Halodesulfurarchaeum sp. | reverse complement strand
TATCCCCACTCTACTGCGCTCCTTGAGGACGGGCCTTGCCCTCTCCTTCAGGTAACCAGACACACTTATGGACGACACGCCGGAAACTCGGGACAGCATGCAAGGCGAGGCGGCCGACGGCTACGCCCTCGCGGTGGCCTCCGGGAAGGGCGGGGTCGGCAAGACCACGACGGCGATCAACCTCGGCGCGGCCCTCGCCGAGGACGGTTTCGACGTGGCCGTCGTGGACCTCGATCTTGGCATGGCGAACCTGGCACAGATGGTCGGACTCAGGGAGCCGACGGCCACGGTCCACGACGTTCTCGCCGGTCGCGATCCGCTCGATGCGGCCTGTCACGAGGCGCGTGGACTCACCGTCGTGCCGGGGGCGATCGAACTGGGCCTGTTCGCCGAGACCGACCCCGCTGCAATCGAGAACTTCGTCGGAAGGCTCCGGAGCCGGTTCGAAGTCGTCGTGCTCGACGTCGGGGCCGGGCTCAACGACGACATCACCGCGGCCGTCGACGCAGCCGACGGGGTGTTGCTGGTCACGACCGCCGAGTTACACTCACTGACCGACGCCTCGAAGACCGGCGAACTCGTCGAGCGGCTGTCGGTCCCGGTCGTCGGGGCCGTGATCACCGGCACCGGCGAGGGCACGTTCGACGACGTGGAGGAGGTCGCGACGGCGCTGGGGGCGACCGGGTCGGTCACCGTCAGCGTTCCCGCCGACCAGGCCGTCCAGGAGAGCGTCCGAAGGGGGCTGCCAGTCGTGTTCGACGACGAGTCGGCACCGGCGGCGACCGCCTACAGACGGTTGGCGGCCTCGCTCGAGACGGCCCTCGACTGGGGGGACGGGGCGGACCCCACGGGCGGCTTCGAGTGGGTCGATCCGGAGGACGGCGCGAGGATGGACGACGAACCCGCTCCGGTCATGGAGGTCCCCCTGGAGACGTTGATCGAGGAAGCGGGTCTGACCGACGACGCGGAGGCCGACCGGTCCCGGATGCTCGACCGGGTTCGGTCCTGGGTCGGCCGGTAGCCATCAGTTCCGCGAGACGATGCTGTAGACCACGAAGAGATAGCCAAGCGTCGTGATCGCGTAGTTGACCGTCAACAGGCTCTTGGCGTTCGCGAAGTCCCCGAGGAAGGCGCTGATGGTGGTCCCCAGCGCGGCCGCCACGATCAGGACGAAGCCGATCGACAGGTGGAGCATCGACGGCCGCTGGGTCGCCGCGTAGGCCCGTACCGCCAACCCGACGACCGCGAGCCCGGCCAGGGCCAACGTCCCGCTGAAGACCACATAGAGGACTTCGATGAGTGTGAGTGGGGTCACGGTATCGGCAACTCCCGAAGTAAATATTTAAAATTTGGCCGCCGATTATAGCGATCAATAATCAGGACTGCTCGCGGAGGTCGGACCAGACGTCGACCAGGTTGTTCTTTGCCTCGGTGCGGCGTTTGACGTCCAGTTCGCAGTCCCCGGTACCGAAGTTCACCGTGATCTCGTCGATCTGACGGCGGTAGACCTTGGTCTGTCGCCCCTCCTCGGAGAACTCCTGGCCCTCCAGGGAGAGCAGATCGTGGTCCTGCAGTTCCTCGATGCGGCGGTAGGAGGTCGCGATCGGGATGTCGAGCTCCTCGGAGAGGTCCTGTGCCGACTTCGGCGTGTGTGTCGCCTGGAGTATCTCGGCGTTGTACTTGTTTCCAAGAACACGCAGCACCGCCTCCGGTTCCATCAGCTACCACAAATCCCGGGGACAGGAAAAGAGTACCGGGAGAACGCGTTCCCGTCCCGGTGGCCCGAAGGGATACCCAACCCTTATCCAGTTTGGAAATCAGCGGGGAGATTATGGGTGAGGAAAACACGAGTGCACTCGAATTCTCCCTCGGGGACGGCCGCTACTGCGTGGCCATCTCCGAGGTCGAGGAGATCGTCGACGCCGAGGAGGAGATCACCCCAGTCCCGAACGCCGAGCCACACGTCGAGGGGGTCGTGGATATCCGCGGCGAGACGACGACCATCGTGGACCCGGCGACGGTACTCGACCTGGAGGCGTCGACCACCGGCCGGCGGATCATCCTCCTCTCCGAGGTCCAGAGCACGGGACTGCTCATCGACGACGTCCATCAGGTTCTCTCGGTCGATCCCGAAGAACTGGACGATTCGACGGCCACGGAGACCACACGGGGGGTCCTGCGGAAGGACGACAGGTTCGTGATCTGGATCGAACCGGAGACCCTGGTCGATACACGGGAGACATAGCTGAGAGGAGTTCACGAAGCACATGAACGATCCGTCCACAGCAACAGACGAGACGAACCGGGCGGACCTCGAAACAGGGGAGGTTCGCGAGGTCCTCAAAGACGTGCAGTCGGTGCTGGAGTCGATGGCCGCGGGGGACTTCACGGCCCGGCCCGCGGTCTCTCCGGCGGATCCACACCTCGCCGAGACGATCCGCCTGCTCGAGCAGGTCGCCGAGTCCCTCGAGGACACCTTCTCGACCGTCGATCGGTTCGCCGAGGACGTCACGGAGACGAGCCGGGAGGCGACGCGGGGCATCGAAGACGTTCGACAGGAGAGCCAGGCCGTCAGGCAGTCGACCGAGGCCATAAGCGAGGCCACCGACGAGCAGGAGGACAACGTCGAGGCCGTTTCGGCGGAGATGTCAAACGTCTCGGCGACCATCGAGGAGGTCACCGCGACGGCCGACGACGTGGCTGATCAGTCGGAGGCGATGGCCGAGCGCGGCAAGGAAGGCGGTGCCGCGGCCGAGCGCGCCGTCGAGGAACTCGACGAGATCGAATCGGGGGTGAACGGGGCACGCCGAACCGCCGAGCAACTCACCGATCAGACCGCCGAAATCGACGAGGTCGTCGACTTCATCGCGGACATCGCCGATCAGACCAATCTGCTGGCGCTCAACGCCTCGATCGAGGCCGCCCGGGCCGGCGAGGCGGGGGATGGCTTCGCGGTCGTCGCCGAGGAGATCAAGTCCCTCGCCGAGGAGACCCAGGAGGCGACAGACGAGATCGGTGGCCTCCTCAGCGAGGTGCACGCGCACGCCGAGGAGACCGCCCAGGAACTCGACGCGACCGCGGAGAACGTCTCGAGCGGGATCGAGACCGTCGAAGGGGCCCTCCACTCCCTCGAGGAGATCGCCGACCAGGCCGCGGAGACAAACGTCGGCGTTCAGGAGATCAACGACGCGACCGCAGAACAGGCCGAGGCGGCCCAACAGGTCTCTCAGATGGCCGACGAGCTCTACGACCTGGCCCAGCAGACGACCGAAGAGACCGACAGCGTGGTCGAAGCCATGGAGTCCCAGGAGGGGGAGTTCGCGTCAATCGGGCACGACGTGAAGACCCTCGCGGCCCAGGCGACCGTGCTCGAGGAGCAACTCGGCGAGTACGAGTACAGGGACGTGACCGGCGTGAACACGCTCGATTCGGAGACCCGCACCACCCGGGCGGCCGCCGAGTCGACGCCGATCGTCATCGGGTCAAAGCCGTTCACGGCCAACAAGATCCTGGCGTATCTCGCCTACGAACTCCTGGAGGAACAGACCACCCTCTCCCCGGTCGACGAGGTCGGATCGGGCGTGACCGAGGAGAACTTCGAACAGCTTCGAAACGGCGACATCGATCTCTACTGGGAGTACACCGGAACGATCAACGCCCAGTTCCTCGATGACACGGGGTCCATCGCGGATCCCCAGCGGCTCTATGAAACAGTCACACGCGGCATCGAATCCGAGTACGATCTCGCATACGGGGCCCGAGCGGCCTACAACAACACCTACGCGATACTCGCGCCGCGAATCTGGAGCGAGGAGACGGGCGTGCACTCGCTCGATGACCTCGCCGCCTACGCCAACGCGAACGACGGCGACCTCACCGCGATCGTCGGGCCGGACTTCCGGGACCGGGCGGACGGCTGGCGTGGCTTGCTGGAGAGCCATCCCTTCGATCCGGAGACGGTCGAGGCAGTCTGGGAGCGGACCCGGACCGTCGATGACGCCGAAAAGCGATACGAGATGATCGGCCGCTCGACGGTCGACGTGACGATGGGACTGACCGTCGACGCGCTGATCGATATCCACGATCTCGTGGAGTTATCCGACACCCGACAGTTCTTCCCGATCTACAACCCGGCCCCCCTCGTCCGGGAAGACCTCGCGGCGTCGAATCCGGACCTCATGGAGGCCCTCGACCGGATCGGTCCGACGTTCACGGACGTGAGCGAGATCCGGCGGCTGGTCCGCCAGGTCGACATCGGCAAGCGTCATCCCCGCGTCGTCGCCCGGGAGTACCTGGAGACGGCCGGGTTGCGCTGATCGGCGAAGCGGTGCCGGACTTCTCGGGGATGAATCCCTCGGCGGCCGCGTGGGATTCGTTTTACAGCCAGTGGAGCGAATATCCGTGATTTCGACGATTCAGCCCTCGTCGACCGCAGCCACTCCGGAATGGCATTGCGACGTGTCCCCTGGCCCTCTCATCGAGCCGGGGTGTCACTGGAAGACATCAGAGAGCTGATCACGCCACTCGTTCACGTCCGCGATGTCGGCCTCGAGGTCCTCGATCTGGTCCTCGAGGGCGTCCAGGTCCCGTTCGAGGGATTCGACGTCCGCGACCCGCTCGTCCAGGGCGTCGAGGTCCCCCCGGAGCCGTTCGATCTCCTCCGTGACGCTGGCGATGGCCTCGACGGTGTCGGTCAGGTCCTCCAGGTGCTCGTTGGTCTCCTCGCGCTCCGCGGCGGCCGCATCGAGACGGGCCTCCACGTCGTCGAGTTCGGTCTCCATGGCCTCGATCTCGGACTCGAGGTCGGAGAGCAGTTCCGTCGCCGTCCCGTTCTCGTCGATGAACTCCTCGAGCGCGTCGGCGTAGGCCTCGAGGTCCGAAACGCGTGACTGGAGGTGTTCGATGCGTACCTGTTCGGACGGGGACGACTCGAGAAGGGCCTCGCGAATGGTCGCGAGTTCGTCCTCCTCAACGGTGCCCGCCTCGATCTCGCTGGCGAAGGCGGCGGCGATGGATTCAGTGTCGGTCTCGGATGACATGGATTCGTCCGCTGTGGTGTCGCTGGCTTCCCCGCTCTGGGGCTCCGCGACGGCTCGATTGGTCTCGACGAGTTCGGCCGTCGAGTCCGCCGATCCTTCGGTGACAGGATCAGCCTCTTCAGGGATCACGGTCTCTGTCTGTGGGTCCTCACCGACCGGTGTGTCCTCACCGACCGGTGTGTCCTCTCCGACCGGTGTGTCCTCTCTAACCGGTGTGTCCTCACCTGACTCCTCGGGGGACGACTCACTCGAGTCGACCGGTTCCCCAGGGTCAGATTCGGACGGTGCTGGCTGATCCGTGCTGGCCTCCGACTCCGCCTCGATCCCCGAGTCCGGTTCCTCGGGGGAGGGGGTGTCCGGGACGTCCGCCGGTTCCTCGGTCGCGTCGGCGGCCGGTGGGCCTTCGTCGGTCCACATCTCCTCGGATGTGGTCTCCGCCCCCTCCGCCCGGGTCGTGTCGGTCTCGGCCACCATGTCCGCCACGCTCTTTGTTCCGGTCGATTCGGCCTCGGCGGGCGCGGTGTCTGCCTCCCCCGTTCGTTCGGAGTCCTCCGCGGACTCCTCCTCGGCCAGTCCGGGGACGCTCTCGCGGTCCCCGCGGGCGAGTTCCCGGACGACCTCGGAACTCTCCGTGGGAACGACCGATTCGCCGGTGTCCCCACCCTCGGCCTCGACGGTAACTGTCGGCCGCTCCAGGAACGTCGTCGGCTCGGATTCTTCTGCCATCCGCACGCCATAAAGCGTGGTGAAGGACTCGCCGGCGTCGACGGGCCGCTCGAAGCGGACCTCACCGTCGCCGGTCGCCGTCCAGTGCTCACTCCCGTACTCCGGGTGGAAGCCGATCTGCTCGATCCCGAACCCCTCGGGAATGGTATCGGTGATCGTCAGTTCGGCCGGCTCGGACCGGGCCGACTCGACTTCGAAGGTCACGGCCGGGACCGGGAACTCCTCGCTGTCGAAGGACTTGGTCACCGTGATCCCCTCTTTCACGACGACGATCTCCTCGTTCATGGGCACCACCCGCTGGTTCGCATCATATCCATGTGTGCGGCGATATGCCACTTAAAACGCCCGGCGCACCGTCAGCCGGATCGACGGGCCGGGAGGATTTATATCGGGGTACGCCCAAACTCCCCGTATGGCCCCCCGGGATCACGAGGAAGTACCGGACGATTCGGTTCTCCGGCCGGAGGATCTCGACATCAGGGAGGAAGAGGAGGTCGCCGAGCTCGAGGAGAGCCGATTCGTGATCGGGGCCGAGGGGCGGCCGAACGTCACCCGGTCGACCGAGTCAGTCGACCGATCGGCCCTCGAAGCGCGAAACGAAGAGACGGCGGAGACCACAGGAGGTGGGGAAGCCGAGACCCGGGACCAACAGTCCCGGACCCGAGAGCAACAGAACCAGCCCCGGGAACTCAGCGGGAGCGACGTCAAGCGATGGATCGGGGCCAATCTCAGGCGCACGGACAGCCAGTACGCCTATCGCCTGGCGGCCAAGACCGGGGAGGAAATCAGCCACCAGCAGCTGGCGTCCGACGACATCGGCATGGCCTTCGACGGCCTGCTCCTGTGGTACGCCCAGCAGGTCGGGGAGGGCACCGCCGTCGAGGACACCCTCGGCATTCTGCTCTCGGAGTCGAACGTCCGGGTGCGATTTCCCGTCACGAGCTTGCTCGCCTATCTGGAGGCACACGACCTCGATTCGGAGGACACCATCGGCGACCTCCTGGAGACGGTTCGCGAGCAGGACGGGCTCGTCTTTCCCTGAGCCTTCGAGGGTGGCTCTCCCTGTCTCTCGAATCGCCACGAAACAGTTATACGCCGGGGAGTCCCGGGTTGGAACAGCCGATGACCGTCACCGATTCCGATCCAGCGACGCCCTCCGAAGCGGCCCAGTCGGCGTCGAGGGGAACTGCTGCGGTTCTCGAGTTCCGCCTCGGCGCCGAGCGCTGTGCGATGGACATCGACTCCGTCGATAGCATCGTCGAGCCAAAGCAGATCACCCGGGTCCCGCGGGCGCCGGACGCCGTCGAGGGCGTGATGGACCTGCGCGGGGAGACGACCGCCGTGGTCGATCCGACGGAGTTCCTCGCGGTGGGCAGCGAGGGGGAAGCCGAGAACATTCTGGTGCTCGACCGGGACGGGGACAAGCAGAAGATCGGGATCCGTGTGGATTCCGTCGAGGAGGTCCAGTCCTATCCCGCCGAGCAGATCGACCGAAACGGCGACCTCGAGGGGATCCAGACCAGCGCCATCGAGGCCGATCTGGTGAAAGGCGTGCTCCGGAAACATCTGGGCGAGGTCGACGAGGACGGCGTTCCCGAGGACGTCGAATTGATCCTCTGGCTCGACATCGCCCGGCTCATCGGGGCGGTCGAGACTGAGGATCGGACCTGACATTCAGGTCTGATAACGAGCAAGGTGGCTTTATAATACCCCTTGTCCAAACGGAACGTACGTATGGCACAGGACGTGCTTCTGGTCGACGATTCGGAGTTCATGCGGAATCTTCTCCGGGAGATCCTCGAGGGCGAACTGGAGATCGTCGGTGAGGCCGAGAACGGGGTCGAGGCCGTCGAGATGTACAAGGAACATCGCCCGGACCTGGTGATGATGGACATCGTCATGCCGATTCGGGACGGCATCGAGGCCACCGCGGCCATCAAGGACGCCGACGAGAGCGCGCACGTCATCATGTGCACGTCCATCGGTCAGGAGGAGAAGATGAAAAAGGCCGTCAAGGCCGGTGCGGACGGCTACATCACCAAGCCGTTCCAGAAGCCAAGCGTGATGGACGCGATCGAAGACGTTCTCAGGTCATGACGCGGGCACTGGTGGTCGACGATTCGCACTTCATGCGGACCGTCATCACCGACATCCTCGAGGACGCGGGCATCGAGGTGGTCGCCCAGGCCTCGAACGGCCGGGAGGCGGTCGAACTCGTCGAGGAGCACGATCCGGACGTGGTGACCATGGACGTCGAGATGCCCGAGATGGACGGCATCGAGGCCACCGCGGCCATCATGGACCGCCATCCGGTCCCGATCATGATGCTCTCGGCGCTGACCACCGATGGTGCCGACGCGACCCTCGAAGCCCTGGATACGGGCGCAGTGGACTTCTTCGCCAAGCCCAGTGGGACCATCTCGACGGACCTCTCGAACCACAGCGAGCGGCTGGTGCGGACCGTCGAGTCGGTCGCGAATTCGGACCCGACCGGCCGGCCGGTCCAGAAGCGAGACTCACGATCGACCGGCGGGGGCGACTACGTCGAGAACCCCACACTCGTGATGGGGGCCTCGACGGGCGGCCCGAAGATCGTCGAGTCGATCCTCGCGGCGCTGCCCCGGGCGGCTGATCTCCGGATACTCGTGGTCCAGCACATGCCCGATCAGTTCACCGGCCGCTTCGCGAAGCGACTCGACAGGGCCGCCGAGTACGACGTCAGGGAGGCCGAAGACGGGGCCCGGATCGGCGGCGGCGAAGCCCTGATCGCGAAGGGCGATTACCACATGGTGGTAAGCGGATACAGCAACGGCCGCCTGCGGGTCAAACTCGAGCAGAGCGAGCCGGTTCACTCCGTCCGTCCGGCCATCGACGTGACGATGGAGTCCGTCGCCGAGACGATAACGGATCCGGTGACGGCCGTGGTCCTCACCGGGATGGGCGCCGACGGGGCGGCGGGCGTCACGGCCATCGACGGCGCCGGCGGGACGGTCCTGGCACAGGACGAACAGACCAGCGCGGTCTTCGGCATCCCCGGTCGGGCCATCGAGACGGGCTGTGTCGACGGGGTGTACCCGGCCGAGGACCTCGCTGATGCCATTCTCGACACGATACAGGAGACAGATGGAGGACTACCTTGAGGAATTCGTCCGAGAGGGCGAAGAACACGTCACCGAGTTGAATAATGCGCTGCTCACCCTCGAGAGCGATCCGGCCGACGAGGCGGCCATGGACCGGATCTTCCGGACCGCCCACACCCTGAAGGGGAACTTCGGGGCGATGGGCTTCGAGGACGCCTCGGAGCTGGCCCACGCCATCGAGGACCTGCTCGACGCGATGCGGGAGGGCGAAATCGCGGTCACCGCCGACCGGATGGATCACATCTTCGCCGGCGTCGACGAGATCGAGGCCTGTCTGGACGAGATCGAGGCCGAGGGCGAGGTCACACGGGACGTCCGCCCGACGATCGACGACCTGCGGGGAGTCCTGACGGCCGCCGAGGACGAATCGGCGGCCCCCGAGGACGAATCGACGGAGCCACGGGCGGATGCGACCCCCGAAGTGCGCTTCGACCCGGCCGCCCTCGACGCCGACGGCGAGCGCGTGGTCCAGGCGACCGTCGAGATGGCCGACTCGGAGATGCCGGGCGTCGACGCCATGTTCGTCCTGGAGGACCTCCAGGAGGCCTTCGACGTTCTCGCCGCCGAACCGGATACGGGCGCCATCGAGGACGGCGAGTACGGGGAGTCCTTCGACCTGGCTCTCGCCACGGATCGGGGGGACGTCGCCCCGGAGATCGAAGCGAGCGGAAAGGTCGACTCGGTGACGGTCCAGGAACTCGACACCGAGATACCCCCCGGCGAGAACGAGGACGCCGACGGATCCGATGGGACACGCGAGAGCGAGTCGGTCAGTGCCGATTCCGTGGGCGATATCCAGTCCGTCCGGGTGGACGTCGACCAGCTCGACGAACTGCACGGGCTGGTCGAGCAGCTCGTGACGACCCGGATCAAGCTCCGTCGGGGCCTCGAGGACAGCGATCGCCGGACCGAAGAGGAACTCGATGATCTCGATAAGATCACCTCGAACCTCCAGGACACCGTGATGGACATGCGCCTGGTCCCGATGAAGAAGATCGTCGGGAAGTTTCCCCGACTGGTTCGGGACCTGGCCCGCGAGGAGGACAAGCAGGTCGATTTCACCATCGAGGGCGACGACGTCGAACTCGATCGGACGATCCTCACGGAGATCAGTGACCCGCTGATGCACATCTTGCGGAACGCGGTCGATCACGGGATCGAACCGCCCGAGGAGCGGGAGGCAAACGGCAAGGACCCGACCGGCTCGATCACCCTCCGGGCGGAGCGGGAGCGGGACCGGGTGAAGATCCAGGTCATCGACGACGGCCGTGGCGTGGACCACGACGCGGTCCGCGAGACGGCCGTCGAGAAGGGGATCCTCGACGCCGCGGAGGCCGAGGAGCGTCCGGACGGGGAGATCGCGGACCTCATCTTCCACTCCGGGTTCTCGACCTCCGAGGAGGTCACCGACGTCAGCGGCCGCGGGGTCGGCATGGACGTGGTCAACGACACCGTCACGCGACTGGACGGCTCGGTATCGGTCGAGAGCGAGGAGGGCGAGGGGACCACGGTAACCCTCACGCTTCCCGTCACGGTGGCGATCGTCAAGGTCCTGTTCGTGGAGTCCGGCGGGGAGCGCTATGGCATCCCGATCAAGGCCATCGACGAGATCAGTCGAATGGGGCAGATCAAGCGCGTCGACGGCGAGGAGGTCATCACCGACGACGACACGGTCTATCCGCTGATCCGCCTGGGGGAGGCCCTGAACGTGCCCGGCCAAACCCGCAACGGGGACGGCATGCTCGTGAAGATCCGCGAGTCCGAACGGCAGGTGGCCATCCACTGCGACGGGGTACAGGGACAGGAGGAAGTGGTCGTCAAGCCCTTCGAGGGGATTCTCAGTGGCATTCCCGGGCTCTCGGGGGCGGCAGTCCTCGGGGAGGGCGACGTGGTGACGATCCTCGACGTGGCGACGCTCTAGGATGTCAACGAAGATCGACATCAGACGGCTCAGGGACGTGAACCGCCTCGCGAAGGCGGGCGCAGAGACCGTCGCCGAGCACCTCACCCAGCTCACCGGCGTCGAGACGGAGATGCAGATCACGAAGATCAACGTGATCGACGTCGAGGACCTCGGCGCCCACCTGGGTCGGGAGCGAATGGTCGGGGTCAACGTGCCGCTCCTGGAACACCCCCACGGCTCGGTCCTGATCCTCTTCGAGGACGAGAGCGCGAAGACCCTCGCCCACACCATGATCGGGAGCGATCCCAGCGACGGGCCGACCTACTCGGAGATGGAGCGCTCGGCGATCAAGGAGGTCGGCAACATCATGTCAAGTGGCTTCATCGACGGCTGGGCGAACGTCCTCGGACGCACGATCGACATCTCGACGCCACAGCTCCTCCGTGCGGAGGGGGACACCATCGTCGAGCACAGCGTCCAGCCCGGCGAACACGAGATCGCGCTGCTCTTCGACTCGACGCTCGAGGCCCCGGACGTCGACGTCGAAGCGACCATCTACACGTTCCCGAACGTCGAGGAGTTCGTGGAGCTCATCAACTCGATCTGACATGCGCGTGGATCTCGCCTCCCTCGAGACGTTCAACCGAATCGGCACCGCCGGCGCCGAGAAGGCCGCGGACGCGCTCTCGATGCTCACCGACGCCGAAACCTACGTCGAGACGACGAAGATCAACTTCGCGCCGATCGAGTCGGTCGAGACGCTGTTCACGGACGTCGAGACGGCCGTGGCCGTCGAGTTCGACGGCGGCCTGGAGGGCCATGCCCTCCTGGTCTTCGACGAAGCGAGCGCCGAGTTCGTCCTCGAGGAACTGGCCGGCACGGGCCCGGACCCGGAGGAGGCCTACCTGAACGAGGTCGGCAACATCATGACCAGCAACTTCATCGACGGGTGGGCCGAGCAACTCGCCGAGACCATCGACATCTCGACGCCCACGACCGTCGAGGATCCGACACACCGGGTTCCGGCCGACGATCTCGTCGAGTTCTCCTTTCTCTTCGAGAGCGACATCGGGGTGGGCGGATCGGGCCACGAGTGTCGGTTCTACCTCCTCCCGGACCCGACGAGTTTCCTCACGATGCTCCAGGAGTCCGACGATCAGGGCCGGTCCTCGTCGGTGTCGATCCAGGAGCTCGCCACGTTCATCCGGCTCACCGCCGCCGGCGCGGAGACCGTCGCCACGAACCTGGAGACGCTGACCGGCATCGAGACCGACGTGACGGTCACCCATCTGGACTTCCTTCCCATCAGGGACGTCGCCAGCGCGGTCGACGACGAGGAATACGTCGGGTCGGTCTTCGAGTTCTCCGGGCCGATGGACGGCTACCTCGCGGTGCTGTTCGAGGCCGAGAGCGCGGGCACGATCACCGAGGCGCTGGTCGGCGAGACGGGCGGGGAATCCGTCCAGCAAAGCGCGATCGAAGAGGTGGGGAACATCACCGCCAGCGGCTTCGTGGACGGGTGGGCCAACGCCCTCGACACGACCATCGACCACTCGGTCCCGGACTTCGTCGACGACATGGGACGGGCGGTCCTCGAGTCCATCGCCGTCGAACTCGGGCGGACCCAGGAGTTCGCGTACGTCTTCGACGTGTCGATCAGTGCCGGCGAGCCTCTGACCTGTCGGCTCTTTGCCTTCCCCGAGGCGGGGGGGTTCCGGTCGGTGGTCTCGGAACTCGAGGAAGACCTCGACGTCACGGACGTGGAGCGGGTGTGAGATGGCCGGGGGGAAAGACCGGATCCGAGTGGGCGTGGCCGACATGGCGGTCACCGACCGGGATCGGACGCTGGTCACGAGCGGATTGGGATCCTGTGTGGCCGTGGCGGTCCACGACGGCGGGGGAATCGGGGGCCTGCTCCACGCGATGCTGCCCGAGGCACCGGATGACACAGCACCACCGGCCAAGTACGTCGACGCCGGCATCGGAAAGCTGTCTGCGGAACTCACCGCGCTCGGTGCCGACCGGAACGATCTCACCGCGAAACTGACCGGCGGCAGTTCGATGCTCGATCTGGGATCCGAGGAACCGGTCGGCGAGAAGAACGTGACGGCTGCCCGAGCGTCCCTCTCGGAGCGGGAGATCGATCTCGTCTCCGAGGACACCGGCGGCAACGCCGGCCGCTCCGTGTCGTTTCACCCGGCGACCGGGGCGCTCTCGATCGAACGGGTCGACGACGAGAAGACAGTGCTATGAACGCATTCGAGGACCTCATCGACTACATCGAATCGGAGACCAGTTTCGCCTCGAGTTACTACGAGGAGTCCTACCTGGACCGGCGCATCTCCGCCCGCATGCGTCGAACGCAAAGCGAGGACTACGGGGAGTACTATCAGCTCCTCCGCGAGGACGAGTCCGAACGGGCGGAGCTGCTTGACACCCTCTCGGTCAACGTCACCAGTTTCTTCCGGGACGAGAAGGTCTGGCGGACGCTCCGCGAGGTGCTGTCGAGCCTCGCCGGGGAGTCACGGACCGTCGATATCTGGAGTGCGGCGTGTGCCGACGGTCGCGAGCCCTATTCGCTGGCAATGCTGGCCCTGGACGCCGGCATCCCCGCCCGATCGATCGACATCCTGGCGACCGACATCGACGAGAACGCGCTCGAACGGGCCCGCCAGGGCGTCTATCAGAGCACCCGGACGACGGACCTGGCGGAGCAACTCTCCTTCCTCGAGGACCCCTCGGCGTACGTCGACCAGGAGGGGGATCGGATCGCGATCGGGGACACCGTGAAAGACCGCATCACCTTCGAGCGCCACGACCTGATCACCGGCGACCCGAAGTCGGGGTTCGATCTCGTGCTCTGCCGGAACGTCTGTATCTACCTGGACAGCGAGTACAAACACCCGATCCTCGAGACGGTCAGCGAGTCGCTCCGACCCGGGGGCTACCTGGTACTCGGCCAGACCGAGACCCTCCCGCCGGACATCAAAGAACGGTTCGAGGCCGCCGACCCCCGCCTGCGGGTCTACCAGCTTATCGAGTAGCCTAAGACCCCTCCGTTCGAGGGGTTCACTGACTGCGATGGGAGACTCCGTCGTCGCCGACTTCGTCACGGACGTCATTCCCGACACCGAGCAATTCGAGGAGCCGGTTCGGGGGCGCGTGCTCATGAACCGCCAGAAGGTAGTGGTCGTGACCCCAGAGGAGCGGGTCAGCTTCGACATCGATGACGTCTTCGATCTGGCGTACGGCAGTGCTCCCCCGGAGCTGCGGGCCTTCTTCGAGGACACCGTCTCTATCGCCTACGTCAGCTCGGGCGAACGGCGCGTGACGCTGATCGAGGGGGGCGACGACACCGTCGAGCGGTTCACCAACCTGCTGTTCAAGGGGATCCTCAACGACACCGCAGTCGCGGTGAAACACCCGGCGAAGGTCGGTGGCCGGATCACCGAGGAGACCTACGAGCGGGCGGTGCTGTTCGTGGACTCCCCCCAGGTCAAGTTCAAGGCCCCGGAGCCGTTCGCGATCGACGTCTCGACGGTCTCGCACTTCGAACGGATCGAGCGGGAGGTCTCGGGGCGGAGTCGACCAGTACTCTCGGTCAGACACGCGGACGAGGGGTCGATCGCGACGACGGAGATCGCCCTCCAGCCCGAGCGGAAGATGAACGTCCTTGGCCGATTCCTCCGCATCGAGTACAGCCAGCTCAGGGAGGACCTCGCGGACGTGTCCCTCCAGGACGAAGAGATCGAGATCCTGATCGGGCTCTACTCGGGGGCGAGCGAAGGGAGCCTTGCGGGCATGTTGGGCGTGGACGCCGGGCGGATCTCCACGATGCTTCGGAAACTCGAGGAGAAGGGGCTCCTGGAGGACTCCCCCTCGGGGTGGGCGCTCTCCCCGACCGGGAAGCTAGCCGTCGGCGAGCACCTCGAGGAGGTCAACTTCTGATCACTCCTCGTTGATGACCTCGCTGGCGATGTTCCGCCCCCGGGTCTTCATCGTCACCTCCCGGCGGGTGCGGACCTCCTCCAAAATGTCGAGTTCGATGAGTCGGTCGTAGATCTCCTCGACCTCCTCGACGTCCATCCCGAGGAAGTCGGGGATCTCGAAGGGCGACACGCCGGAGTAAAGCCCCATCAACACCCGCTTTTCGGTCTCCGAGAGGTCGACCGAGCCCTGGCTCTGCTCGACCCCGCGCTTGAACAGCGACTCGAGAACCGCCATCGCGTGTGATTCGCCGGCGAAGTAGGTCTGCACGCTCGTTCCGTCCTGGGCGTGCTCGATCTTGAGGATCGGCCGGGCGGTGCCATCGACCTCCTGGTTGTCGGCGTCGACCCCGCCCACGTCGTCCAGATCGATCGCGACGAAGGATCCCGAGGAGAGCGCGACGTTGAGCTGTCGGTCCTCGTCGCTCACCTTGACCCGGGCCCGCTCGTATGAGGTGTCCTGGACCACGCCGCCCTCGACGGCCGGATGTCTGACCTGGACCTGCTCCTGATCGAGCATCGCGCCGAACAGCGTGAACTCGAAGGACTCCGTGTTCGAACCGAGCGAGATGAGGACGACGCTCTCGGTTGCCAGCTGAACGCTGACGTAATCCGAGACCTTCGCGACGGTCTGGTTCACGTCATAGCGCCCGCTCAGGCTCGTGATCTTCGACAGCGGGAGGGTTCGCTTGCCGTCGTTGCTCACCAGAATGAGCCGCTTGTTCGAGAGGATGATCCGGCCGGGCGTCCAGTCGGCGTCCTTGAGCCGTCGGCCGTCCTTGACCGCCTGTAGGAACTTGCCCTTCGTGTCCTCGATCTTGTACTCGGACTCGCTCATGCAGACTGCCCCCCGCGTGGAGACCGGGTGGCTGGCCCACGTCTCGGACTCGGTCCGTGTGGCCCCACCCTCCTCATGCTGGATTGAGTGTTCGCAGCATCGCTATAAAACGTTTGGCCGAGTCAAAAGTCGAACCCCTCGACGTCGGGCGTGCGCCGCTCGAGTTTCGACAGCGCGGAGAAGGCATACTGCCGCACCTCCTCGTTCTCGGTCTCATCGACCAGCCGCTCCAGTCGCTGGCGCGAGCGTTCCCCGCCGACCTTCCCCAGGGCGAAGGCGGCCATGCCCACCGCGTCCGGGCTCCCGGAGTCGATCACCTCGAGGAGTTTCGACTCGACCCGTCGCCCGCCGATCTCCGCGAGCCCGGTCGCGGCGAACTGCTTGACGAGCTGGTCCTCGTCGTCGAGGACGCTGATGAGCGCCTCGATGGCCGCGTCGCTCTCGGCCTCCGCGACCCGTCCGAGCATCCAGACGGCGTTTCGACGCTGGTGGAGCTGGGTCCCCTCCTCGATGATCTCCGCCAGGGACGTGACGATGCTGGAATCGCCGCGAGCGCTCATGCGCTCGACCACGGCCTGGCGGAGTTCGTCGCTCTTCGAGGAGTCGACGTTCGAGAGGATCTCGATCAGCGAGAAGACGGCCGCTCGTCTGACGAGATCGCTCTCGTCGTCCAGGAGATCGACGAGCGTGTCGATGGGCTTCGTGTTGCCAAACCGGCCCAGCGAGGCGGCCACGGTCCGGCGCATCGCCTCGCTGTCGTCATCGGCAATCGAGAGCAGGCCCTCGAGGGCCGTCCGGTTCCCGAGATGGCCCAACGCGTCGGCGGCCTCCCGCCTGACCGGGAGGGGTTCGCCGTGCAGGTGATCGACCAGCGCGCCCGCGGCACTCGGCTCGGCGATCCGTCCCAGCGCCCGAGCAGCTCGCGCCCGCACCCGCGGGTCGGGATCTTCCAGGGCCTCGACCAGCGGCCGGACCGCGTTTCCGTTCTCCAGGCGGCCAAGCACGTTCGCGGCGGCCATCCGGAGTTCCGGGGCGTCCGCGGAGAGGTCCTCCACGAAGGTCTCGGCCTTGGCCCAGTTCGCGGCGTCCTCGGGCACGTCCCGTCCCAGCGCTTCGAGCAGTCCGTCGACCGCATCAAGGGCGGTCAGCGCGTCGATGGCGGCGGCCCGCACCGCCTCGCTCCCGTCGTTCCGGACGGCCTCGACGAGCGCCTCCACGCCCTCCTCGTCGGTCGCCTCGAGGTTTCCGAGGATCTCCGCGGCGCGTTCGCGAACCGAGGGGTTGTCACTGTTGGCGAGGACCTCGATCAGTCCCTCGACGTTCCCGTCGCGGGCGAGTCCGAAGAGCGATGGCACTATCCGGTGGTATCACGTCCGGAAGTAAAATTGTACCCCTCCCGTTCGAGAGTCATCCCAGGGAGACGGCCGACCGGGTTCGGACGCGTGCCGGCACCCGGAACTCGACTGTCGTGCTCGCCCCCGAATCCAGCGTGATCCGCAGCGTGACGGGTTCGTAGGGCCGCAGCGCCGGCGTGTCGATCACGACGGCAAAGGTATCCCCGGGTTCGGTGAGCACCGGCGCCGAGCCGTCCGGATCGGACAGCGCGCTGACGGTGAAACGCTCGCCCCGGATCGGGTCCTCCGGGTCGTACTGCAGGAACTGTGAGGTCCCGGGCGCCCGCAGTCGGATCGAGGCCTGCGAGAGGTCCACGTTCGATCCGGCCTCGAGTTCCACGATCACCCGGACCCGGGTGAGCACCCGCGGATCGGCGGTCTCGTTCACCCGGCCGGTCACCGCCGCGACCCGGATCGGGTCGCCCACCTCGGCGCGGACGGCCTCGCCCGTAACGTCCGCCCGGGACTGCAACAGGCCGGTCACGTTGAAGAGCACGCCGGCCGTCGTCGCCGCGACGAGCAGGACCGCGATGAGGATGACGATCGTGCCCACGCCGATCTGGCCCCGCTCGTGACGGTGCGGGTCGGACCGGGTCATCCGGCGAGTTGGATCGGACCGGGTCATCCGGCGAACTGCCGGTACCCCAGACCGATCAGGACGGAAAGCGCCCCGACCAGCGCGGCAAGCGCGATCTCCGTGCGGTCGATCGGGCCGCCGAGACGCGTGGGCGGTTCCTCGCGGACCCGGACCGTCTCGACCCCGGAGACGTCATAGCGCCGTCTCGTTTCGGGTTCGACGATCGTGGCGCGGAGCCCGTGGACGCCCACCGTGCTGGCGTTGAGTCCCCGCGTAAGCGTGATGCGCTCGCCGGGGGCCAGACGGACCCGATCGACGCGGTACACGTTCGTGGTGTTCCCCGGGCTGACCGTGTGGAGCATCACGATCCCCGTGGCGGTCGCATTCCCGGGATTCGTCACGGTGATCGAGAAGTTGCCCCGTTCGCCGGTCAGGAGGTACTCAGCCGGGACGGTCAACTCCTCGATGCAGAGTTGCTGGTCGTTCACCTCGCGGCAATCAGTGGCGGCTGCGCCGGCCCCGCCGGTGGCGATCGCGCCGGTCAGGAGGAACAGGACGAGCGCGCTCGCCACGGCCGATCTGTCGTTCATACCTCCCGATTGCGAGGGCGGTTACAAAAGTCCCGGAGATCGAGCGTTCGCGATGGGGCAGAAAGGGCCCAGGTGTCGAAGCGGCGTCCGGTGCCGGCACCGTGCCCGCCCTCCCGGGCCTGTACACCCCCATGCAGTGTGGGGATTTTGCCTGCTCCGGTGAATCAGTTATTCGATATATTATATATGTCAATATTGACTGCTGAATACAGACCTTCTATGCAGCAGAGCGGTAGCGTTAGAATGTTTTGATGTCCGAGAGAGCGGTAGGGGCTGGCTCACATTCCCATATCGGCAGCTTCACCGGGGATCGGAAGATCCGAAGGATCGATTCCGAGTAGTTCGGCTGCGTGATCGAGCGCCATCTCGAACCCATAGTATCGCTCCAGTTCATCGCCATCCGGTGTGGTTCGTACTTTCAACATTGCATACCCCTCTCGGTTTTGAACTACTGCCGCTGTGCATTCTACATGATTGAAACTCAGCACCCGCTGTGCCTCGGTTTCAAAATACCGAGTTGTAATCCCATTTTCTTCCAGCGTTACGTCTGTCATAACCCTTCACACGAAACTAGGAGACAATCACACTTGTGGTTTCCGTCGGATTGTCATGATTGTCTCCCCTATTTCATGTCTATCGAAGCCTTTAGAAACCTGAATGAGGGAGTAGTTCACATGACTGAAGCGACCGATCTTGAGGAACTACGCCACGGCACTGATCTTGTCAAGCGGGGATTCGCTCAGATGCAGAAAGGGGGCGTCATCATGGACGTCGTCAACCGGAAGCAGGCCCGGATCGCCGAGGATGCAGGGGCCGTCGCAGTGATGGCACTTGAGGCCGTTCCGGCAGATATCCGCAAGCGTGGCGGTGTTGCCCGGATGGCCGATCCCGGGGAGGTCCGGGAAATCATCGATGAGGTATCGATTCCAGTCATGGGTAAATCACGGATCGGCCACACGAAAGAGGCAGAAATCTTGGAGACGACAGGCGTCGACATGATCGATGAGAGCGAGGTGCTTACTCCTGCGGACGACCGCTATCAT
>JBDGTI010000040.1:0-19306 GCA_042216995.1 Halodesulfurarchaeum sp. | reverse complement strand
GGGGATGTAGAGGCGACCCTGCTTGTCCGTCTCTGCTGACATGGATGGGAATAAGGTGGCACAGTCGAAAAATCTTTCCACTAATCCGGTTTCAGTACCATTATAATTTAGTTCAGATGTATGTATAATGGATTTCAGCTACCTGAACAAAATCGAGCAACGCGAGTCGCGCTGATTCGGACTCCCCTCCGCTTCGTCGCCGACGACACGCCGCCGGGTGAGCGCCCTGTTCGACGAACTGGTCGCCCGCGACGTCGACTACCCTCCGGCGCCCGCAGCGCGCTCGCGTCGCGTCCATCCAAAACGATTGTATGCCCCGCACGCGGACCGACGGGTAGCGATGTCAGCAACCAACCAGACGGACGTCGCCGTCGTCGGCGGCGGCGTCGCGGGGCGGTCGGCAGCCATCTTCACGGCCCGGCACGGCCTCGACACGACGGTGTTCGACACGGGCGAGTCGCTCGTCCGACGAAACGCGCACCTGGAGAACTACCCCGGGTTCCCCGCGGGCGTCGACGCGCGTCTCCTCCTCGGGATGATGCGCGACCAGGCCGAGGGGGCCGGCGCGTCCTTCCGCGACGCCGAGGTGACCCGGGTCGAGTCGACCGACGACGGGTTCGCCGTCCACACCGCGGCCGGCGACCGGTGGGACGCCGCGTACGTCGTGGCGGCGACGAAGAACGAGACCGACTACCTCGCGGACGTCGAGGGGGTCGAACTCGTCGACCGCGGGAAGACGTTCGTCGAGACCAGCGAGGGCGGGCGCACCGGCGTCGAGGGCCTGTACGCGGCGGGTCGCATGGCGATGAAGCCACACCAGACCGTCGTCAGCGCCGGTCACGGCGCCGAGGTGGCCGTCTCGCTCCTCGAGGACAGCGGCGAACCGTTCTACCACGACTGGGTCGCCCCCGAGGGATACTTCACCGGCCGCGGCCGCGACGTGCCGCCGGGGTGTGAGGAGATTCCGATGGCGGAACACCGGCGCCGCGAAGAGGCGTCGCTGGAGGCGATGCGCGACTACTTCGCCGAACCGTACCCCGACGAACCGGAACAGCACCCGAGCGTCCGCGAGGAGTGAGCGATTCGGGGACGCGTCGCGTCCGGTCTCCAGACAACCAACTCCATCACGTCGACTCGTCCGTCACGCCGACTCGTAGCGCTCCGCGAGGGCGCCGAGCGCCTCGTGGTGCTCGACGGAGTGTGGCGCGGTCAGCGGCGAGACGCTCACGCGCCCCTCGACGACCGCCCGGCGGTCCGTTCCCGGCGGGTCGTCGACGTCGCCATCGGCCATCTTCGCCCACACCTCGTCGTGGAGCGTGATTTTCCCGTCCTCGTACGTCGCCGTCATCTCGTGTGCGTGTGAGGGGCGGGTGACGGCGAGAGGTGCCCGTCCGTTCGACGGGGCTGGTGCGTTCACGTTGAGGTAGTCGGCCCGGTCGAAGACGCCGACGCCGAGGGCGTGTTCGACCAGATAGCGGATCGCGCGCGCTGCCTCGGCGTAGTCGCCGGTGTCGGTCTCTACCTCCGCGAACGTGATGTCGTCGCCGGGCACGTACAGGGAGACGGCGATGGCCGGCACGCCGAAGAAGGCGGCCTCGACGGCCGCGCTCACGGTCCCGGACCGACCGAGGACGTACATCCCGAGGTTCGCGCCCTCGTTGCACCCCGAGACGACGACGTCCGGGTCGCAGGGGAGGGCGTCGAGGCCGGCCACGACGCAGTCGCTCGGCGTCCCCTCGACGGCGTACCCGAGTTCGTGCCCGTGGACGGTGGCCTCCGAGGAGAGGGAGCGACCCACGGCGCTCTGGTCGGCCACGGGCGCGACGGCCGTCACCTCGCCCACCTCCGAGAGGGCGTCGTACAGCGCGCGGAGACCGGGACTGCCGATGCCGTCGTCGTTCGTCAGCAGCACCTCGACGTCGCTCGACTGTGACGCGTCGGACACGGGCCGGTCGTCCATGGTCGGTGGTGGCGGTGGCCGGACAAAAGGTCTGTCTATCGCTCGAGTGCGTCCACGACCGTCTGCTCGTCGACGACCACGTTGAACGCCCCCTCGTCGTCGTTCCAGAGGAGGAGGCCGCGTTCGACCGAGAGCAGGTCGCCGTACCCCGCCTCCCGGAGGGCGCGGTTCAGTTCGGTCTCGTTGACCAGCACGGCGAAGACGTTCTCAGACTCGCTCCCGTCGCTGACCTTGTAAAGCGGATGCCCGTCAGTCGAGAGGTCCCGGGAGAGCTTCGCGAGGACGAGGTCGATCCGCTTCCCGACACTCTCCGGGAGGTCCGCCAGCTTCGCCACGTTCGAGCGATCGAGGTCGACCTCGACCCGTCGTTTCCCGTCGGTCCGCAACACCGCATACGAGTACTTTACCGAGGTGTTCTCGACGGTCGCCGGCCGATCGGCCGCCGCCGCGAGCGCGGCCTGGAAGGACGGCACCGCGATGTCCGGCCGCCGGTCGAACGACCAGCAGGTCTCGGTCGGACGCTCGTTCGGCCAGAGGCGAACGGTCGGGCCGTAGACGGTCGCGCCGCGGGCTTCGAGCGCCCGCTCGACCTCCCGGAGCTGCGTGCTCGTGTCCCGGTCTGCCGGGGCGACCAGCACGAGCGAGCCGTCCGGGGCGAGCCTGTCGAGGTACCGCTCGGCGGTTTCGACGGGCGAGTCGAGCTCCGAGAGCACGTTGTTGAAGAAGATCAGGTCGAAGTCCCACTCGGACTCGAAGGCCTCGGCGGTCTCGTGATGGGTGCTGACGGTGACGTTCCGCGGGCCGCTCCCGAGGAGCTCCTCGAGGACTCCCACGGCGGCCGACGGCTCGACCGCGTGAAGGGAAAGCACCGGGAGCGAGTCGGGGTCACGGTCCGACACGTCGAAGAAGTCCGCCAGGGCCAGCGCCGGGCCGCCGACCCCGGCCCCCACGTCGAGCACCCGGGCTTGGCTGGGCACGAGCCCGTCCCGGGCAAGTTCGGCGAGGACGTACTGGGTGCTCGCGTAGTAGTCCGCGAGGTGATAGACGGCGTAGGCCAGCGCACCGTCCCGATCGTAGTCGACCGGACGGCCCGCGAAGTAATCCGCCTTCAGACGGTCGATCCGTTCCCGGATGGCCGCGCCGGTCTCGCCCCGGTGCCAGTCGGGGCCGTAGGCCTCCACGAGGAGGTCTGTGAGCCGTTCCTCGTATTCGTCGGGGAGGGCCTCGACGCCGTCGAACGGGGGCCGAAACGGGCCCGTGGCCGCCGGCCGAAAGCGGCCGTCCGGCCCCTCGGCGATCCCGAGGTCGACGGCGTGCTCCCGGAGCACCTGCCGGATCACCCGCGGGTCGGGCTGGTCGGGCACGTACTCGGCCACCTCGGCCGGGTCGATCGGACGGATCCGGCGGAGGTACTTCGCGGTGTCCCGGACCGCCTCGCGATCAACCGGCATCGCGATAGAGCTCCTCGAACTCGGCGCGATCGGCCTCGGCGAGCCGGTCGATCGCCGCCTGCAGTTCCTCGACGCCGTCGAAGGTCTCCTGGATGTCGGCATAGACCCCCGGCGTGCCCGACGTGACCCGCTCTCGAAGGGCGTCAAACTCCTCGTAGACCGGCGTCGCGAGCTCCTCGGGCACGGGCTCGGCCGCCAGGCCGAAGGCGAGGATGGCGGCGTGGGACAGGCCCTGAACGGTGCCCATGGCGTCGTCGTGCTCCCCCGGCTCGACGGCCACGACGGTGTTTCCGGCGGCCCGCAGGGCCCGGGTCACTTCGTCGATCGCCGGGCCGCCGCTGCCGAGGGACTTCGCGATGCGTCCCGGGGCGTGTTCGGGCGCGAAAAGCGGGTGGAAGCTGGCCCGTTCCAGCTCGGGGCCCGCCTCGGCCATCGCCTCGAGCGGGTCGACCATCGAGCCGGTGAGGTCGATCACGGCCCGCTCGGCGCGGTCGGCCTGGGCGCGGATCACCGCCGTGGCCACCCGGATCGGGACGGCGATCACCACCACGTCGTACGTGTCGGTTCCGGAGACCTCGGCCACGGTCCCGTCGAGGGACGCGGCGGCGCTCGCTGCGGTCTCGCGGTCGGCGTCGGCGAACGAGACCGGCCCGTCGAACAGGTCGGCGAACCAGCGGCCCACGGCCCCGGAACCGACGATCAGCGCGTCCATCTGGCGGGGGTTGCCGTCGGTCGGACAAAAGGATTCGCTCTGATCTGTCGGCGGGACCGGCCGAGTGTTCGGGGCCCCGATCGGAACACGGCGTGATCGGGAGACGCGTCCCCTCCCGACCGGCACGTCACACGATCAGTGTCTCGGGATAGTCGGTGAGGTTCTCGTAACCGTCCTCGGTGACGAGGAGCAGGTCCTCGATCCGCACCCCGCCCACCTCCGGATCGTAGAGTCCCGGCTCGATCGTGATGACGTGCCCGGGTTCGAGTTCCCCGCCCGCGGGGCTCACTTGGGGGCGCTCGTGGACCTCGAGGCCCACCCCGTGGCCCGTCGTGTGGATGAAGCCCGTCTCGGTCGACTCATCGGCCCGCAGGGTCGGGTAACCCGCGGCCTCGTAGACGTCACAGACCGCGTCGTGGACCGCTGCGCCGGTCACGCCGGCCTCGACGGTCTCCATGGCCGCCGCCTTGGCCTCCGCGGTGGCCTCATAGAAGTCGGCCACCCGCTCGGTGGGATCCCCCCGGAGGAACGTCCGGGTCATGTCGGCGTGGTACCGGGTCCGCTTCGACTGCGGGAAGATGTCAACGATGATCGGCTCGCCGGCCGCGATCGGGCCCGACCCCGACTCGTGCGGGGAGGCGGCCTGGGCCCCGCTGGCGACGATGGTGTCCTCGAGGGCGAACCCTCGATCCAGGAGGGCCCGCTCGATCGCCGTCTTGAGTCGCTCGCTCGTCAGCACGTCCCCGTCCAGGGTCAGGGTTCCCTCGGGGCCGATATCCGCGGCGGCGATCATGGACTCGGCCTCGCGCATGGCCGCCTCGTTGGCGGCCTGTGCCTCGCGGATGTGTTCGAGTTCGGTTTCGGTCTTTGTCGCCCGGATCGCCTCGATCACGTCCTCGAGGTCGGCCCTCACGCCGAACCCGCGGCCCCGGAGCGAGTCGGCGGTGAAGAGGGGGAACCGGCGATCGGTCGCGACCGACTCGACGCCGAACTCGGAGAGGAACTCCGCGACGACCATCCCGCGGGCCGTCTCCCGGCCGTGCTCTGCCTGCTTGGCCCGATAGTCGTACTCGTCGAAGCGTCGAACGTCCGTCGCGCGGCTTTTCTCCCTGGCGCGTCCGTACTCGAGTGGCGACGTGAGGATCGCGGTCTGATCGGGCGTGTAAAGCGTGAGGAAGGGATCGGGAGCGTCGAACCCGGAGAGGTAGTACTGGTTGGCCGTCTCGGAGTCGGCGTCGAGGAGGTAGCCGTCGAGGCCGTTCTCGTCCAGATAGGCGTCCAACCGGGAGAAGTCTCGATCCATACCGGGGCCACTCGGGGGACCCGCAAAAGCCTGTCTCCGGAACGGTCATGTGCGGCCCCCGCCACCACCCGCTATGCACGCGACGGTGTCAGCCTCGACTCTCGGGGGGAGAGTCGCCGCCCCGCCATCGAAGAGTTACACTCACCGGGCCGTCTTCGCCGGCGCCTACGGGACCGGGAGCGAGATCCACCGCCCGCTCCTGAGTGCCGACACCCGGGCGTCCATGCGTGCCGTCGAGGCCTTCGGGGCGACGGTGACCGAGCGCGAGTCCGCCATCTCGGTGACCGGCTTCGGGGACCGCCCCCGCGTTCCGGAGGACGTCCTCGACTGTGCGAACAGCGGCACGACGATCCGCCTGGCGATGGGGGCCGCGGGACTCGTCGACGGGCTCACGGTACTCACCGGGGACGAGAGCCTTCGATCCCGGCCCCAGGGACCCATGCTCGACGCGATCGAACAACTCGGCGGCCGGGCCCGGAGCACCCGCGGGAACGGCCGGGCACCGATCGTCGTCGACGGGTGGGCCGGCGGTGGGACCGTCCGGATTCCGGGGGACGTCTCCTCGCAGTTCATCACCTCGCTGCTGATGGCCGGCGCCCGGACCGAATCGGGCATCGAAATCGAACTGACCTCGCCGCTGAAGTCAGGCCCCTACGTCGAGATCACGATCGACGTGCTCGCGGACTTCGGGGTCTCCGTGAAGCGAACGGATCAGGGCTTCTCGGTCCCGGGCCGACAGCCCTACGAGGCCCCCGCGGAGGGATACACCGTTCCCGGGGACTTCTCCGCCGCCTCCTACCTGCTCGCTGCGGGGGCGATCGCCGGAGGCGAAGTGACCGTCGAGGGGCTCTATCCCGGGCCGCAGGGCGACAGTGCGATCGTTTCGATCCTGGAACGGATGGGGGCGGACGTGGACTGGGATGAGGCCGCGGGCGAGGTCACCGTCAGGGGGTCCGAACTCGCGGGCATCGACGTCGAGGTGAGCGACACGCCGGATCTGCTCCCCACCATCGCCGTCCTCGGGGCGGTCGCGGCGGGCACGACCACGATCGGGAACTGCGAACACGTCCGCTATAAGGAGACCGACAGAGTGAGCGCCATGGCCGAGTCCCTGGAGGCGATGGGCGCAGTCGTCACCGAGGAGCGGGACACGCTTTCGATCCACGGCGGCCGGAGCACGCTCTCCGGGGCCGCCCTCGACGGCCGTGGCGATCACCGGATCGTGATGTCCCTGGTTGTGGCCGGTCTCGCGGCCGAGGGCGAGACGATCATCTCCGACGCCGAGGACGTGGCCGTCTCGTTCCCCGACTTCTTCGCGGTCATCGAGGAGCTCGGCGCCACGGTGGCACAGTCGAACTGAGGCGGGTTCGGTCAGTTTTCGAAGTCGATGAGCGGTTTGATGATGTCGTCTTCTTTGGTCTCCATGAGCCGGAATGCCTCGTCGGTTTCTTCGAAGGGGAACTCGTGAGTCGTCATCTTCGTGGGATCGACTCTGTCGGCTTCGAGCAGACGGAGCAACCGCTGCAGGCGGAGTCGGCCTCCCGGACAGAGACCCGTCTTGATGTCCTTCTCCGCCATCCCGACGCCCCACTCCTCGCGGGGGATGTTCACGTATTCGCCCTCGCCGTGATAGCCACAGTTCGAGATGACCCCACCGGGTTTGGTCACTTTCACGCACTGCTCGAGCGTTTCACTCCGGCCGAGGGCCTCGATAGCTGCATCGACGCCCTCGCCGTCGGTGAGATCCATGATCTGCTCGACGGGGTCCCCGTCCTCGAAGTCCACGATCTCGTCGGCTCCGTATTCGCGTGCCAGTTCCTGGCGGTTCGGCACGGTTTCGACAGCAATGATCCGTCCCGCGCCCTGAAGGGCCGCCCCCTTCGTCGCCATGAGTCCGACCGGCCCCTGGGCGAATATCGCGACCGTTCCACCGATTGGGATGTCGGCGTTTTCCGCCCCCATGAAGCCCGTACTCATCATATCAGTCACGTAGGCTGCTTCCTCGTCGCTGACACCGTCGGGAATGCGGGCGAGATTCGCGTCCGCGTCGTTGACGTGGACGTACTCCGCGAACGTGCCGTCCTTGACGTTGGCGTATTTCCATCCCCCGAGGGCCTGATTCGATTGTGAGGGATGGCCGTCCTGTGCCGCAGTGGACCCCCAGTCAGGGGTGATAGCGCCGACAGCGACGCGATCGCCCGGTTCGAAGTCCTCGACGGCCTCGCCGATATCCTCGACGACACCGACGACCTCGTGGCCGAGAGTGAGGTCTTCCCGTTCCCCGACCGCTCCATGCACGGTATGGACGTCAGAGGTGCAGACGAGGCCTTTCGTCGGCCGTATGATCGCGTCGGCCGGCCCCATCCCGGGTTTGTCCTTTTCTTTGAATCCGACCTCGCCGATCTCTTCCATGACAAATGCTTGCATTGGGCATCACCCATCCATACCATCGTGGATGACGCTATTCAACCACATCTCAAATTATTAATGAGTAAGAACGTCCACAGAATTGAATGGCAATGAGCACGCATACGGGTGACAGCCCGTTCGGCGTCCCGGTAGATCGAAACGGTTCGCTGCCCTTCCTCGTCGCCAGCGAATTTCATTCCCTCGACGGCGGCCCCAATCGGGGGCCGCTCGGAATCGAAGCTGTTCGTGTCCGACCCGAGTTTCGGCCGAGACCACGACCATCGAGAGCGTCGGCGGGAGGTGACGAGCCGGTCATCCCAAAGCCTCAAATCGCGGCCACACGAGGTCTCGGGCATGAACGGCAATCGCTTCGGCCGACTCTTCCGGATCACGACCTACGGGGAGAGCCACGGTCCGGGGATGGGCGTGACGGTCTCGGGCTGTCCGGCGGGACTCGAGCTCGACCGCGAGGCCATCCAGCGCGAACTCGACCGGCGCAAGCCCGGCCAGTCACACATCACGACCAGCCGGGACGAGGCGGACAGGGTCGAGATCAAAAGCGGCATACAGGACGGCTACACCACCGGCACGCCCATCGGGCTCACGATCCAGAACAAGGACGCCCGCTCGGGGAAGTACGAGCCGTTCATCACCGCGCCGCGTCCGAGCCACGGGGACTTCACCTACTCGGCGAAGTTCGGCACCCGTAACTGGGGCGGCGGCGGCCGCTCCTCGGCCCGGGAGACCGTCAACTGGGTCGCCGCGGGCGCGATCGCCAAACAGCTCCTGGCGACCCGGGACATCGAGGTCCGGGCCCACGTCAGTCGGATCGGCGACGTGGAGTCCCCGCCGGTCTCCTTCGCGGAGATGGGCGAGCACACGGCGGAGACCGACGTTCGGTGTGCCCACCCCGAGACCGCCGCGGAGATGCGGGAGGTCATCGAGGAGTACCAGCGGCAGGGGGACTCCATCGGCGGGGCGGTCTCCTTCGAGATCCGGGGCGTCCCGCGGGGGCTGGGCGCGCCCCGGTTCGACGCGGTCGAGGCCCGACTGGGCCAGGCGATGATGGCCGTGCCGGCCACGACGGCCTTCGAGATCGGGCTCGGCCGGGAGGCCGCAACGGTCCCGGGACTGGAGCGAAACGACGAGTGGACGATGGACGAGCGCGGTGATCCGGTGCCCGTCGAGAACGACCACGGCGGCGTCCAGGGCGGGATCACGAGCGGCATGCCCATCGAGGGCGAGGTGACCCTCCACGCGCCGACCTCGATTCCGAGCGAGCAGACGACCGTCGACTGGGAGACCGGCGAGGAGAAGACCGTGCAGGTGACCGGACGCCACGACCCGGTCCTGCCGCCGCGTGCGGTCCCGGTGGTCGAGGCGATGGCCGCGATCACCATCGTCGACTTCATGCTCCTCTCGGGCCGCATCAACCCCGACCGCCTCGACGACCAGCCCGGCGAGTATGATACCGACTACCACCCCAGTCGGCCGGAGTCCTCCGATGCGGGGAATTGAAACGCGTGACCGCCGAATCGACGCCGTGATCATGCGCGTCTCACTGCGGGGGGAGGGGGAATGACGACGGTCGTCCTGGTCGCCGATGAACCCGTCGAGGGCGTCGCGTGTGGCGATCTCGTCGAGCAGACCGACCTCACGCCCGCGGACGGACTGGCGCTTTATCGCGCCGTGGTGGGGGACACCATGGCCACGCTCGCGCGGAGCACCGTCGACGTCCTCGTGAACTACCCGCCGGGCAGCGAGGACGACCTGCGGGAGATCGCCGCCGAGGCGATGCCCGCCGATCGGTTCGAGGCGGTGCGCTTCGAGCCCCAGGTCGGCAGCGACTTCTCGGCGATCGCGGGCAACGCCATCACGCACCTGATCCGGGAGGAAGAACGGCAGTCAGCCACAGCACTCCGGCCCTGCACGCCCCGGCTCGCGCGCTCGATCGTCGACGAAGCCGCGCTCAACCTCCGGCGTGAGGACGTGGTTCTGGGCCCGGCGGATCGCGGGCAGGTCTACCTGGCGGGCTTCGCGGAGCTGATCGACTTCGCGGACGCCTTCGAGGGGGCCCCGATCGAGGAACTCACACGACGGGCTCGCGAGGCGGATCTCTCGGTCGGATTCGTCCGCCACCGGACGCTTTTGTCCTCGGCGTCGGACCTCGGGACGGTTCGGCGACGGATCGAAGCCGACCGCCTGGCCGGCAAGCCGGTCCCGGAGCGGCTGTGGTCGGTCCTCCAGGATCGGGACCTGTGATGCGAGCACCGAGGACATCCTCCTCGGGACTTCCGACAGTTCTTAACCCCTCGGGGCGCAACGGAGGGATGCGGTGAGGTAGCGAAGCGGCCCAACGCGCCTGCCTTGAGAGCAGGTGGCTATCACAGCCTCAGGGGTTCAAATCCCCTCCTCACCGTGTTGCTCCGAGCACTGATGCGAGGAGCGACCGGTGTGGGAGTTGAATCAGGAAGTGAACGGAGCGAAGCGAGTGGAACGACCGTGGTTCAACTCCCCGCCTCACCGTCTCCGTCTTCCGGGTCGGAACCACTATGGGCTCCCGAGTGGTAGCCGGTGGCATGTCCGAGGGCGGGGCTTCCGAGTGGCCGTTCGATCCCGACGGCGAACGGGGAAGTCGCGGGATGCAGCGCTTTGACATGGCCATCCTCTCGACGTTCGCACCGAAGTCGGCCTTCCCCATGACCGCCGAGGAGTTCCTCGCCGAGCACGGCGAGAAGCCGGTCCGGATGAACTACCGAACCGTGGTGAGCGTCGCCGACCTCTTCGAGGACGTGCGCGTCGAGGAGTTCGAGTCGAAGACGGCATTCCACCGGGCAATCGGCGACGCGATCAGGGCGGGGGATCGCTGGGCGTTCCACGTCGAGTGATCCGTCTCCGGTCTCCCGGCGGAGTCCGTCGGTCGCTTCGGCCCGCTGGAAGTGGTCCACGCGCAATCAGGGGGCCGCTGCTGTGGCAATGTCCGGCCCGGATCCTCGATCGGCCTCCGGCCGGTGAGGGAACTGGCGAACAGTTCATTCCACCGAGCGCTCTCTGCATGCTTGTGAATGTCTCACTACTCAAGTCACGGAGATACGCCGCGGCTACGGTTAAGGCTATCGGGGATACCTTTTAGACCGAAACGACGGTACTGGAAACCATGACGACACTCCCCGTCAGGGATCTGGTCTCACGCGAGTACGTCGGGGTGAGCGAATCCGACGCGGTGCGCGGCGCGGTGGAGTTGATGCGGAGTGCCGGCGAGACCGCAGCCGTGGTGCTTCGCGGCCAGGACGCGGCGGGGATGCTCACTGCCGCCACGGTGCTCGATGGCCTGCTCGACGGGGCCGACCTGGAGACGACGACAGTCGCCGAGATCATGGATCCGGCCCCGGAGACTGTCGCTCCCGAGACGACCGTCGAGGAGGCGACCCGACGGCTCGTGGGGAGCGGGCGGAGTCACCTCCTCGTCGCCGACCAGGGTGGCGACGTGGTCGGACTTCTCGACGCGAGGGATCTCGCCACGGCCAGGCCAGGCGAACAGCCGGGCAGCACGGAGCCGATGGCGACGGCGGGCGGCGGGACTGATCAGGCGACCGTCGAAGGGGGATACAGGAACCAGAGCATCTGTGAGGGGTGTGGATCCTTCGCACAGGACCTGGTGAACGTGGACGGGCAGCTCCTCTGTCCGGACTGTCGGGACGTCTGAGCGAGACAGAAACGCATTTTTCCCCCGCCCCGGAGGTTTGGGGTACATGGCGATACGGACCCTCGATGACCTGGCCCTCGATGGGACCTCGGTCGGCGTTCGGATCGACATCAACAGCCCGCTTTCGGACGACGGCGGCCTGGCTGATGACGCACGGCTCAGGGCCCACGTCGACACCCTCGCGGAGTTGCTCGACCGCGGCGCGAAGGTGACGGTATTGGCCCACCAGGGCCGGCCCGGCGGTCCCGAGTTCGAACCCCTGGAGCCCCACGCGACCCGGTTCGACGAGTTGCTCGACGCCCCGGTGATGTACGCCGACGCGACGTGTTCCCGTGGCGCCCGGAACGCCATCGACCGTCTCGACCCGGGACAGGCCCTCCTCCTGGAGAACACCCGCTTCTACAGCGAGGAGTACATGGAGTTCGAACCGGCCAGGGCCGCCGAAACCCACCTGGTCTCGCGGCTTGCCCCCCACTTCGACGCGTTCGTCAACGACGCCTTTGCCGCGGCCCACCGGTCCCAGCCCTCGCTCGTCGGGTTCGCACACCGGCTCGATTCGTACGCCGGCCGGGTCATGGAGACCGAGATCGACGTGCTCGGGAGCATCGACCAGACCCCCTCTCCCCGGGCCTACGTCGTCGGGGGCGCGAAGGTGCCCGATGCGATCCGGATCATCCGCCACGGGATCGAGGCCGGGCTGGCCGATGAGGTCCTGACCGCCGGGCTCGTCGCGAACGTCTTTCTCATGGCCGATGGCGTCGACCTGGGCGAGGAGACCGCCGACTACATCATGGAGAAGGACTTCTGGGGGGAGATCGACCGCGCCGCCGCGCTGCTCGAGGAACACGGCGACCAGATTCACCTCCCGAGGGACGTCGCCGTCGAAATGGACGGCGAGCGACGGGAAATCCCGGTCGAGGCCCTCCCGGCGGCCGGCGACGGTGACGTCATGGACATCGGGAGCGAGACGGTCGTGAGCTACGCCGAGCGTCTGGAATCGATGGGGACGGCCATTCTCAACGGGCCGGCGGGGGTCTTCGAGAACCCCCTCTTCCAGCTCGGCACCGAGCGGCTGTTCCGGGCCGTCGCCGATGCGGGGTACAGCGTCGTCGGCGGGGGCGATACCGCCCGGGCCATCCGGAAGTTCGGGATCGAGGGGTTCGATCACGTGAGTACGGGCGGCGGCGCGGCCCTCGCGATGCTCACCGGCCAGAAACTGCCGGCCATCGAGGCCCTCGAGCCGTGACTTTCGCGGTCTCCCCAGCCACGTCTGCGGATCTCGAGTCCGTCCTGGAGTGCTGGGTCTCACTCGTCGAGAGCCAACGGGCCCACGGCTCGCACATCGAGGGCGAGACGAACCGACGCGTTGCGAGGGACCTCCTCGGCCAGTACATCGCCGGGGACATGCTCTCGGTGGCCCGGCCGGCCGGCGGCTCGCCGGGCGGTCCGATCCTCGGCTTCGTGATGTTCTACCGCGACCAGGGGCTCTTCGAGGAGTCGGAGGTCCGGGGCACCATCGAGAACGTCTACGTCGTCCCCGAGGCCCGCGGCGAGGGCGTCGGGACCGCGTTGCTCGACCACGCTGAGGGGGCTCTGGCGGA
Source organism: Halodesulfurarchaeum sp. (assembly GCA_042216995.1). Classification (GTDB taxonomy): domain Archaea; phylum Halobacteriota; class Halobacteria; order Halobacteriales; family Halobacteriaceae; genus Halodesulfurarchaeum. The sequence continues at coordinate 6,164 of JBDGTI010000040.1, read as the reverse complement.
CCGCGGCGTAACGGTCGTCTCCCTCTCGGCGATGGCCGACAACGACCGGGCCCGGGACTGGTACCGCGAGCGGGGATACGAGCCACACCGGATTACCTTCGAGCGAGCGGTCGAGGACTGAGGGGAAAGCGTAAACGCGAGCGCCGGTTACAGGACGTGTGGCCAGTCTGTTGCGCTTTCGACACTCGAGGGATACCTGGACCGAGGAGACCGTCCGAAGCCGGATCTATCGCTCACTCGACGACGCGCTCGGCGCGAGCGCCTCCACCCCGTGGTACGCGCCACCGGCCGGATATCGGGCCCGGCGATACGAGATGGAAAACGGGGACGTCGCGCTGTTCGCCTGGGACGAACGGGGCGCTTACTGGATGGGGAACACCGAGACCCCCGAGGCGCTCTGGCGCACCGAGAAGCACACCTTCGGGGAGGTCCCGTCGCCGATCGCGGAGTGGGCCGAGCGGGAGCTGCTCGCCCAACTCCACGAGGAGTCGCCGTGGCTGGCTGCGTACCCACACCTCTCCTGGTACTTCCTCCCGGTCTTCCTCTCGAAGGACGGCCGGGAAACCTCCCGGGCGTTCTTCGCCGAGCACGCGGCCGGCTTTCCCGTCGAGGAACCCGGGCCTGCTCTGCAGTTCTATGAGGACTTCCTCGGGACCGGGGCCCTCGACGAGTACCGTCACCTGATGGCCGGCAAACTCGGGACGTCGGACGGGCTCAACCTGATTCGGATGACTGCAGCCATGGGCGAGTTCAACGCCGCGTACCTCCTCGACGCGGCCGGGTACGGAATCGAGCCGGAGGCCCCGGTCACGACCGGTCACTCCCTCGACTTCCGCGTCGAGAGCCGGGAGGAAGCACATCTAGTCGAGGTCACCCACCCGTCCCCGCCCCACAGGCGGCGGGCCGATTCGGCCGTGGAGGCGGTCCGACAGACGGCATCGACCAAAGTCGACGGGCAACTCGACGCCCACGGCGGTGGCGTGCTCCTCATGGTCGACTGCTCGAGTTTCACCGACGCGGAATGGGAGCCGGTCCGATCGGCCGAGCCCGCGGTCGGCCACCGCCCGGCGGTCGTCTACCGACTCCGTCCGGACGGAACCGCGAGCGGGTACGCCGACGGGTCCGTTCCCCTCGACCTCGGGACGCTGGCCTGAGGCGGCGAATTTATAGTTCCGTGTTACCACATGTCACGTATGGGCGACTCGATACGATACCCCGAGACCCGGCGCTGTCTCCGGTGTGACCGGGTAGAGCGCTGGGACGAGGCGGATGGCACCTGGCGGGTCGACGGGGAGGTCGGAAAGGTGTACTGCGTTCACACCTGGGACATCACGGGGTCGTTCAATCCGGTCAGCTCCTGACTCGGTGGCTTCAAGCCCCGTGACCACCAACGGCCAGGAGTGTCCGAACGACGCCTCGACCGTCTCGACCGAACGCCCACCGAGGGGACGGCCAATTCCCTCCATCACTGGATGGACGCGAAGTCCCCGTTTACGGTCGCACTGAACTACGCGGCCATCGTCCTGGCGAGACACTCGCCCAGCCTCCGGCTGAAAAACTGGCTGTTCCGGCGGCTGGGGATGACGGTGGGAGCGGGGGCCACCTGGGCGCTCGAGTCGACCCCGGACGTGTTCTTCCCGGAGTTGATAACGATCGATTCCGAGGCCATCGTCGGCTACGACGCGACCGTCCTCTGTCATGAGTTCCTCCAGGAGGAGTACCGGACGGGACCGGTCCACGTCGGGGAGCGGGCGATGATCGGGGCCGGATCGATCGTGCTTCCCGGGGTCGAAATCGGTGCCGGGGCACAGGTCGCGGCCAACTCCCTGGTCACCGAGGACGTCCCGCCGGAGACGACCGTCGCGGGCGTGCCGGCCGAACCCGTGGACTAGTCCGATCGGATCACCGTCGCCCCCTGCCGGAGCACCAGGTGGTTCGGGACGAGATAGACCCGTCCGTCCTCCTCGATCTCGGTCACGAACAGCTGGATCTCCTGGACGACCCCCTCGCGGTCGCCGATGGCGACCTGATCTCCGATCGAGAACGGCTGGGACAGCAGCAGAAAGATCCCCGCGCCGCCGGCCGCGAGCAACTGGTGGAGGCCGATCGCGAGCAACACGATGAACCCGAGAAGATAGGCTCCAAGGAGGAGTACAAGCACCCCGACTGCGACCCCGATCTGGGCCAGCGCCAGGAGGGCCGCGATGAAGATCACGGTGTATCTGAGGACTCGCCCGACGAGGGAGATCTCGGGGAATTTGATCCCCTTGAGTCGCTCGTCGACGAACAGCTCCACCTTGTCACCGACGAGGAGCCCGCCCATCACGAAGAGCGTGGCCAACAGGTAGGAGGGCAGGAGACCGGCGAACTTCGAGAGCAGGACGTTTGTCCGGACGAGGCCGGCGATCTCGAGGCTGTAGACGATCGCGACGAGATAGATGATCCAGGAGGAACCCCGCGCGAGGACCGACACGGTATCGGTGTTGAAGTTCCGGGCTGACCGCTCCAGGCTCGTGCCCTCGACGGCCTCACCGACCCCGAGACGCGTGAGGAGTTGCCGATTGAGCCGCCCGAGGAAGTATCCCCCGAAGAGGCCGATGATCAGCGCGGACGCGGCCAGGAGGTACTGCGTCTCGATCGTGATGCCGTCCCCGACGATCATCAGTACTCCTCCGGGTCGAGTTCCAGGATCAGTTCCCCGCCCTTGAACGCCCGGACCATCCCGTCGCTCTCGCTCAGGACGATGGCGACGGCGCCCGTATCCCGGGTGATCCCGGCGGCGGCCATGTGTCGCGTTCCGAGTCCCTTCGGGATGTCGAGGCCCTCGGCGGAGGGTTCGAGGTACCGGTAGGCCGAGACGATCTTCCCGGAGTCCGAAATGACGAAGGCCCCGTCGAGCCGGGAGAACTCCTTGAGCATCACGTTCACGATCGGATCGCCCACGTGGACGTGGGACTTCTCGAAGGGGTTGTAGGAGAGCGGCCGGGACTTGTTCATCACGTTGCCCGCGTCGCCGACCACGAACAGCGCTCCGACCGGTTTGCCCTTCTGTCCCTTTCTCCCCAGTTCGATGGCCACGTCGAAGGTGTCCCGGATCACGTCGGCCTCGGCCCGGCTGTCGGTGAACAGGTCGTAGATTCCGTGGGTCCCCTCGCGGACGCGTACGCGGGCGACCATGTCCCGGTCCTCGCCGAACAGGCCGAGGACGGTCGCGACTTCGTCGCCCGGTTCGACGACCCCCTGGTCTGTGGCCCCCTCCATGGCGAACCTGATGCGGTCCCGAACCTGGTCGAATTCGAGTGGCACCTCGATGAAGGTCTCGGCCTCGATGTCGTTCTCCGGGGCGACCACCACGACCGGCGTTCCCTCGAGTTCTCGGGCGTCCTCGTATTCGGAGGAGGTGGGCGAGAAGAGAAAGATCGCGTCGATGTCGGCGATGATGTCCTCGAGGAGGGCACACGGGTCCGTCATTGTCATATGCTCCGCCCGGTGCCCTCAAAACGCTTATGCGGGGATCGGTCACCCGACCATGACCACGGGTCGCTCGGTATTGTGCATCACGTCCTGGGTCGTGCTCCCGATCAGCACCTGTGAAACGCCCGAGCGGTTCCGACCGCTCATGACGATCTGATCGGCGTCGAGTTCGGCGGCCCTGTCAAGGATCCGTTCGGCGACGGGCTCACCGGTGGCCAGGCGGCGATCGACGCTGATCCCGGCCCCCTCGATGCGGTTCGCGAGTTCGATGGCGGCCTCGTTGCCGTCGAAGGATTCAGCGTCGGCGGTCGAGGCGTCCTCGCGGGTCAGCACGTGAAGCACCGTGACCTCGATCTCATCGGGGTCGACCGGACAGTTCAGCAGGTAGTCGGCCTGGGCCTCGGCCCGCTCCTGATTCCGATCGACGGGGATCAGTATCTGGTACATCCCGATTCGATATTGTTAGTAACGTATAATATAGCTTCGCCCCACCGGCGACAGTTCGAGTCGGCGGACCGACGAACCGGGTCCACCACCGCACTCGTGCTCGGTCCTTCCGATCCCCGAAAGGCGGCACGAACCGCGGCACCCCGAACGGTTAACCTGTTGGATCGATAACGTTGACATGGGAACACAATCCATGGAAGAGACCGAAGCCATCATCGACCGGTACTACGAGGAACTGTTCAACGAGGGGAACCTCGACGTGGCCGAGGATATCCTCGCGCCGGACATCGAGTATCACGGCCCCCGGAGTGTCACCCCCGGATCGCTCACGACCCGCTCGCAGGTCACGAAGTTCGTCGAACGGTACCACGGGGCGTTTCCGGACATCGATTACCACGTCGAGGAGCAGATCAGCGAGGGCGATCAGGTGGCAGTCCGGTGGACCTCCTCGGGAACCCACACCGAGGAACTGTTCGGGATCGAGGCAGCGGGCGGGGAGTTCACCGGCACGGGGCTGAACCTCTTCACGATCGAAGACGGACAGATCCAGGAGGTCTGGTCCTACTGGGACACGCTGGGGATGGTCCGCGAGCTGGGCCTGGTCGCGCCGATGGGCCTCGCCTCGCGGGACTGACGGTCATCACCGTTTTCTTCGGGGCGGCCGAGGATCGACGCGTGTACGATCTCACACACTCCTTCACCGACGGGATGCAGACCTTCCCGGGCGACCCCGGGGTCGAGGTCAGAACCGAGCGACACCTCGACTCGGACGGGTACCGCCTCACCGGCCTCGAGTGCACCAGCCACGCCGGCACACACGTCGACGCCCCCGCTCACACCGAAGCGGCGGGGAAGACACTCGCCGACCTGCCGATCGAGCGGTTCGCCCTCGAGGCCGTGATCGTCGACTGCCGGGACCTCGGGGATCGCGAGCCGATCCCATCGGAGCGAGTGCCGGACGCGGCGGCCGACTGCGTGCTCTTCCGGACCGGCTGGGACGAGTACTGGGGTACGGACCGATACCTGGACCACCCCTACCTGGCCCCCGAGACGGCCCGGCTGTGTGCCGATCGGGGCCACGCCGTGGGAACGGACACGCTGAACCCCGATCCGTCCCCCTCGCCGAACCGCCGGTCGGACGAACCGACGGGATACCCCGCCCATCACGCCCTCCTCGGCGAGGGGCTGTTGATCTTCGAGAACCTGACCGGGCTCGATCGGCCCCCGGAGCGCTTCGAACTCCGGGCCTATCCACTCCCGCTTGGCACCGACGGGGCGCCCGTCCGGGCGGTCGGGGTCGAACGGGACTGAGGACCGCGGGAGCCGATCAGATCGGCGATTCCGGATGTCACGTCTCAGATCGTGGGATCGACCGCACGGTATTTCTTGTTGGGAGGACAATTAATTAGTGGTGCAATCACCGATGCGAGGACCCAAACATCCACTCGAGGAGCTAAAGGCGTTGTTCGAGCGCCCGAACCGGGAGTTCCCCCCGGCCGCGGAGGACTGGGACCGACCCGGTCCCGGTCCCGGTTTCGGCCGCTGGTGGGGGAAAAGCGAGGCGTTGGGCATGGACCTGATCGACCGCGACCGGGAGTTCGTCGCGACCGTCGACCTGCCGGGCTTCGAGCGGGAGGACATCGAAATCGAGGTCACCGACCAGCAGCTTCGGATCGAGGCCGAGCGGGAGACGGCCCTCGAGGAGGAGACGGCACACTTCCTCCGCCACGAGCGCCGGCAGGAGACCATCAGCCGCTCGGTCCGGCTCCCGGCGGACGTCGACGTCGAGTCGGTCACCGCGACGATGACCAACGGCGTGTTGAAGATCACGCTCCCGAAACTGGCGGCCGAGGAGGCCCGGAGCGTGGGCATCGACGTGGAGTGAGAAGTGGATCGATCTCGGGAGGCTTCACAGCCGATCGTCGCAATATCGTCAGTCGCAACGATCTGTGAGTAAAACCCGTTTTCCAGGAAGAGGTTTTCCACGTCACGTTCTCATATCCCCGATTTTTCGGGTGGGCAGTCCCTCGCAATCAATGATGGCACACGTCTGATGTGCGGGACCGGATTCGAACCGAAGCGAGACGGTCACGCTCACTTCGTTCGCGCTCTGCGACTCGCAGGGCTCGACTCCTCCCTGCTCGTTCTCCCTCCGGTCCCTCGATGCGCGGGACAGGATTCGAACCTGCGGACCCCTACGGGACAGCGTCCTAAGCGCTGCGCCGTTGACCGCTTGGCTACCC
>JBDGTI010000005.1:0-19342 GCA_042216995.1 Halodesulfurarchaeum sp. | reverse complement strand
CAACCACCGTCCCATCGATGTCGTGGGCGTACTTCAGGATACCCACGTCGATCCCGACGGCGTTCTCGGGACGCTCCGGTTTCGCGGGTGGGGCGCGGTCAATCTCCACGCCGAAGGTGGCGAACCACTCGCCGGTCGGTTCCTTCTTGAGCGTGACTTGCTTTAGGGTGGCCTCCTCGGGGATGGGACGATGGAGCCGTATTGGGATGTCACCGAGTTTCGAGAGCGACAACACGGTCTGACCGCTCTTCTTGTCGAGCTTGAAGCCAGACTGGTTGTACGTGAAACTCCGGTACTCCCGTGGCGACTTCCATTTGAGTTCCCCGACGCCGTAGCCGTTCTCCTTGAGTTTCGAGAGGCCGCGTAGGTTGTCGAACAGCCGTTCCACGACGGTCTGGAGCACCTTCGAGTACACGTCGTTCAACTCGTCCTACCATTTCTTGAGGTCCACTCGCTGGAAAAGGGACGTCGCACCTACTTTCAGCTAAAGCGCCGAGAGGTCGAGTCGGGCCGCGGGATACCACCCGATCAGGGCCGGGAGGTAGATCCCGAAGAGCCGATCGACGAAGACGATGGGGACGATGGCGGCACGTGGGACCCCAAGCGAGACGAACACCGCGGTCGCCGTCGCCTCGGTGACGCCGATCCCGCCCGGGGTGAGGGGCAACAGGGTCACGCTGTAGGCCGTCACGAGATACAGCGGCAGCAGCAGTGCCGGTTCGAATTCCACGCCGAATGCGGTCAGCATGACCCACACCCGAAGGGCCGGGGCCACGAGCAACACGACCGCCCAGGCCAGTCCGTAGCGAAGCCAGACCCCGCCGTCGGCTGCGAGTGCCCGGACGGTTTCCGTCGACGCCTCGGTGAAGTCCGTCAGCCCGTCGATTCGGTCGGCGAGTGCCTCCCCGACGGCCGGCAGCCGGTTCGCGGCCCGGGCGAGCCGGGAAATCGCCGGATCGAGGATCGGCAAGTTCGTCCCGGCCAGCAGGATCGTCCCCCCGGCCACGAGGTAGAGACCCGTCGAGAGCGCGAGGAGTCCCAGCAACCCGATCGGGGGCGACTCGTGGAGTCCGATGGCGAGCAGCCCCAGCGTGGAGACGCTCCCGTAGAGGACTGCGTAGACGCCCGTGTGAACTCCAGAAACGGCCGCAGCGTCGGCATAAGACAGGCCGGTCTTGCTCCGGATGACGAAGGGGGCCGCGAGTCGGCCGGAGAGCCGCGAGGGCAAAAGCTGGTTCACGAAATTGACGATCACCGAGATGCCGGCCGCTGCCCGGAATCGGACCGATCCGACCGGGCGAAGCACGGTCTGCCAGGTGGCGAACTGGGCCAGCGCGCCGAGGAGGCTTACCCCGAGCACCACCGCGATGGACGGACCGTCGAGTGACGCGAGCCGTGCCCAGACCGCCTGGAGGTCGACCCGGGAGACGAGCCACCCGAGCGCCAGCAGGGCGATGGCGTACTGGAGTGCCGTGATCGCCACCCGTCGAGCCGTTCTGCGGGTCATTCGTGAGTCACGTTCGTCGAATCGGCCGCGGCGAGCGCTTCACGGGCCGTCACGAACTGGAACCCGGTCGAGAGGATCCGCGAGACGGCTCGGCGCATCCACGCTCCCGTGTGCCAGTAGACCCGCTCCGGGACCCCCGCCACGTCCGGGAGTTCCACCAGCTCCCAGGGGTGAACGTAAAGCACGGGTGTCAGTCCGCGGCGGGCGAGCCACCGCATCCCAAGGATGGTGTACCGCGGGCCGAAAAACCGGAGCCAGGTCCCCGTGAGCGGGAGGCGAAGTCCCGGCATGACGCTCGCGGGGAGCACACACACCCCTTCCGGGGCGTCACCCCGCACGGCCCGGGCCGGCGCCGGGCGCTGGCGGTCGTACTCGCCGCCGTACCAGCCCGGGATGGCGCGGCTCGCGATCACGCTCGAGTCGTACTCGTACCCGGCCGCCGCCAGGGCCTCGAAGTGATCGGCGGGCAGGTCGAAGGCCGGGGCACGAAAGCCCGAGACCCGCTCCCCGGTCGCCGATTCGAGGGTCCGACGGGAGTCGGCGAGTTCCCCGTCCCGCTCGTCGGGGTCGAGGTCCGTGAGAAGGCGGTGGGTACGGGTGTGGGAGGCGATCTCGTGTTCGCCGGTCGCGAGCGCGGCGACGGCGTCCGGGAACTCTTCGGCGACGGCGGAGACGACGAACCAGGTCGTCGCGGCGTCGTGTTCGTCGAAGGCCGTCCGGAGAAATCGGCCCCCATCGAGGCCCACTCCGTCACTGGTCGTCTCCCCCGCGGCGTTCCGGTAGGCCGGCGTGTGCTCGAAGAGTTCGAAGTCGACCGAGAGCACCGCCCGGGGCGGGTCAGTCATCCCGCTCCTCGAATTGGGCCTGCAGGAGGCTGAGCTCCTCGTTCAACCGGGAGATCTTGTCATAGAGTCCGCCGACGCGGTTGAGCAGGTAGATGACGAGGACGAAGAGGGTGAGATTCGCCACCACGAGGATCGCCCTGGCCTTCAATTTCAGGCCGAGGATCGCCGCAACGACCCGGAAGGCGTCCGGAAACAGCGCGACGAAGACCAGCCCGCCGCCGACGAGGAGGGAGGTGAAGAGGGTCGTCAGGTTCTCCCGACCCCGACGGACCATCACGTAGCCGTTGCCAAGGAAGACGATTCCGACGGCGAGCGCCAGCAGGTTGACGACGGTGTACCCGGTCATCATCGGAAGAGTAGCACCCGAAGGGAGACCTCGACCATCCGGAGCGGGTAGAGGAGAAAGGTCCCCAGATCGAACTGGGACTCCCCGGTCTCGCGGGTCGGGATCTCAGTCGAGACCTCCGAGATGGTGTAGCCCCCGCGGGCGGCCTCCAGGGTCTGTTCGACGGCCCAGTGGGTGTCGGAGTGATGGAGAATCGATTCGAGCATGGCGACCCGGTAGACCCGGAACCCGCTCGTGACGTCGGTGATGTCGATGCCGCCGAGGGCGTTCACCAGCCCGGTGAAAAACGCGATGCCCGCCGAGCGGACCAGCGAGTACTCCTCGTGGCTGTCGTTGAGATATCGGCTGCCGATCACCATGTCGGCGTCCTCGGCGGCCGCAAGCAGTTTCGGGATCTGGTCCGGGTCGTGCTGCCCGTCGGCGTCGAGCTGCACGACCAGATCGAAAGCGCCCTCGATGGCGTAGCGATAGCCGGTCCTGACGGCCCCGCCGACCCCCGTATTGAACGTGTGCTCGATCACCGTGGCCCCCCGATCGCGGGCGATCTCGGCGGTCTCGTCTGCCGATCCGTCGTCCACGACGGCCACCTCGTCGACGTGCTCCCGGGCCCCGTCGACGACGGCTCCGATCGTGTCGGCCTCGTTGTACGCAGGAACGACGGCGAGGACTCGCACTAGTTCTGGATGCGGTGGTCGCCTCACTTAGATGTGACGCTCGACGCGGTCGGACGAAAGGAAGTTGTATGGCCCGCACCGAGTGTTCAGCAATGTCCCGGACCTTCGTCGTCGGCCTCGACGGCGCGAGCTGGCGACTGCTCGAGCCCTGGATCGAGGCGGGTGACCTCCCGAATCTGAAGCGGCTCCGCGAATCCGGCTCCTGGGCCGGAACCAGGAGCGAACTCCCGCCGGTGACCTTTCCGAACTGGAAGGCCTACTCCTCGGGGAAGAACCCCGGCAGGTTCGGGGTCTTCTGGTTCGAACGGGTGGATCTGGCGGCGGGCACCATCGACGTGACCGACGGGAGTGACTTCCGGACCGTCGAACTCTGGGATTACCTCAACGACGCCGGCCAGACCACGGGAGTCCTGAACATGCCGACGATGTACCCGCCCCGGGAGATCGACGGCCCGCTCGTCTGTGGTGGCCCCGACGCGGCCGAGGGGGAGTACCGGTCGATCGAGAGCGGGTACACCCGGCCGCCGGAACTGGCCGCGGAACTCGAGTCCCGCTTCGACTACCGGGTCCATCCCGAGCCGCTTCTCTCGAGCAACGAGGAGCGCGGCGCGGAGGTCGAGGCCATCCTCGACCTGCTGGAGGTGCGCTTCGAGGCCGCGCTCTCGCTGTTCGAGGAGCGTGAACTGGATTTCATGCACCTCACGCTGTTCTATCTCAACGTGCTCCATCACTTCTTCTGGGACGAGGAGCCGACCAGACGGGCCTGGTCGCTCGTCGACGACTGGCTCGGTCGGCTCGCGGAACTCGAGGACACGAACGTCGTGTTGATGTCCGACCACGGGAGCGCGCCGACCACGACGGAGTTCTACGTCAACGAGTGGCTCGCCGAGCGGGGCTATCAGGCCCGGACCCGGACCGTCGAGGACGTCCTGCACGCAGTCGGTCTCGACCGGGAGACGGTGCTCGGCGTCGCGAAACGGCTGGGCCTGGTCGAGACGCTGGCGAGGGCCGTCCCCGAGAGCCTGCAGCAACTCGTTCCCCAGGCGGACGGGCTGAAACGCCAGCGAAAGCTCGAAGCCATCGACCTGGAGCGGACCCAGGCGGTCGCGAGCGGGCAGGGACCGATCTACCTCAATCCGAGCCACGACGTCGAGTCGGTGCGCGAACAGCTCATCGCGGACCTGCAATCGGTGGCCGACGAACGGGGCCCGCTCTTCGAGGGTGTGTATCGCGGCGAGGAGGTCTATAGCGGTCCGTTCGTGGACGACGCCCCCGAGATCGTCGTCGACCAGCGTCCGGGAGTGCACGTCAACGACGGCATCGGCGGGGGACAGGTCACGACCGGACCGGATCGGTGGGTCGCGGAGAACACCCCCCACGGCATCTTCGTCGCCACCGGTCCCGCCTTCGAGGCCCGGGGTGAATTGGACCGGATCAGCATCCTCGACATGGCGCCGACCATTCTGGCCGCCCACGGAACCGCGGTCCCGACGGACGTGGACGGCGACGTGCTCCCGATACTGGCGGACGATCGACCCGTCGAGACCCGCGAACCGCTCACGTTCGACCGGCGGGCCGGCTCCGCGGGGGCCGACGCCGTCGAGCAGCGCCTCCAGCAGCTTGGCTACATGGAGTGACCGATTTCTTCTCCGACTGCCGACAGATCCATGGTGGATGAACGCATACCAGAACGTATGGCGACAGACTCCACCGACGACGGCGAACTCGAGGCGAAAATCGAGTCGCTGGAGCGACTCCGCGATACGCTCCTTGAGGCCCTCGAGGCGACTGATACCTACGCCTGGGAGTGGGACCTCGAGTCGGACACCGTCGAGCGCCACCCCGCCTTCGAGACCCTCTTCAGGGTGGACGCGGCCGAGCTCGAACCGATCTTCGAGAACTTCGTGGAGCGGGTCCCCACCGGGTATCGCGAGGAGGTCGTCGAGGCCTTCGAAACGGCCATCGACGAGGGATCGTCCTACCACGTTCGCTACCCCCTCTCACTCGAGGGCGGGGAGATATGGCTCGAGGGACAGGGTGACGTGAAACTCGACGAGGCGGGGAATCCGGAGCGGATCGTGGGAACGACCCGACGGATCCCGGCCCCGGAGGACGCCTGAGACGACGACCAATCTGTTTGGGTGCGGATTTTTTTGCCCCGCATTGCGTGGAGAGACACATGTCCGGTCAACTCTCGCTGGTCCGACAGCTCCGGAACCGGTATGCGGCCAAACTGACCGCGGGGCTGGGGCTGATCGTCCTTGTGACGGTCGGCTTCGGCGTCGCCATCCAGTTTCAGCTCCGGGGGACTCCCACCGACGCGGAGATCACTTCCAGCCTCGTGGGAATGATCCTCATCGAGATGATCAGTTTCGGACTGCTCGGGGTGACCATCGGGACGAACACCGCGATCTCACTTCGCCAACTTTCCGAACGGGCCGAAGAGATGGCAAACGGCGACCTCGGCGTCGCACTCGAGACGCCACGTGAGGACGAGTTCGGGACGCTGTATGACTCCTTCGACCGGATGCGCAACTCACTCCGGTCCCGGATCGGGGAGATCGAGTCAGCCCGCGAAGACGTCAGGGCGGCCAAAGAGCGAGCGGAGAGACGCCGTTCGGAAGCCGAGGAACTCACCGACCACCTCGAATCAAAGGCCACGACGTACAGCGACGTGATGGACGCCTGCGCGGAGGGGGATCTCACCCGGCGGGTCGACCCGGAGAGCGAGAGCGAGGCAATGCGGGAGATCGGCGTGGCGTTCAACGAAATGGTGGCCGATCTTGAGGGCGCGATCGGCGACGTCGCGGAGTTCTCGGAGTTCGTCGAATCCGCCGCGGCGGAACTGGATGCCGGCGCGGCGGAGGTTCGGGAAGCGAGCGAGGACGTCAGCCGCTCCATCACGGACATTTCCGAGGGCGCGTCGACTCAGGAGAACCGCCTGAGCGACGTCTCCCAGGAGGTCAAGACCCTCTCCTCCTCCGCCAAGCAGATCGACGCGATCGTCGACGAGGTCAGAGAGACCGTCGATACGGCCGCGGAAGTCGGCGATACGGGCCGATCGGCGGCGACAGACGCCGCAGCTGAACTGGACGCGATCGAAGAGACGACGGCCGAGGCGGTGGCCGCGATCGAACGGTTGGACGAGGAGATGGAAGCGATCGACGAGATCGTTTCGGTCATCACGGACGTCGCCGAGCAGACGAACCTGCTGGCGGTCAACGCCGCCATCGAGGCGGCCCGAGCGGACATCGAGGGGAACGGCTTCGGGGTGGTCGCCGACGAGATCCAGAATCTCTCCGAGGAGACCATGGACTCGGCCGAACGGATCGAAGACCGCATCGACTCGATCCGAGCGCAGACCGAGACGACTGTCGATCGAATGTACGAGACGACCGACCGGGTCGATGCCGGGGTGGAGACCATCGAGTCCGCGATTCGCAACCTGGAGACAGTCGCCGACCACGTGGAGGACGTCCATGAGTCCGTCGCGGAGATCGATCAGGCGAGCACCGAGCAGGCACGGGCGACCGAATCCCTGGCCGAGATGATCGATGACGTCTCCGAGATATCGACCCGGACCAGCGACCGGGCCGAGACGGTTGCCGCTGCGGCCGAGGAACAGGCCACGACGCTCCAGGAGGTGTCCGATCAGGCCGACTCGCTGTCCGATAGAGCCACCCGGCTCCGGCAGACCGTCTCCGAGTTCTCCATCGGCTCGACCGACGCCGACGTGTCGGCCGGAGAGGTACCGGCCACTCAGCGGATTTCGGGGGACGACTGAGGAGGTGTCACCCGATGGTCGACACGTCACTCTGGTATGCGCTCGGTTCGATAGGAATGGCACTCGGAACGAGCTACGCCGTCTGGGGAAATCGGACCGACGATCGGGGCCACGGCCGCTACTACCTGGTACTGGCCCTGATCACGGGAATCGCGACAGTCGCGTACGCGGCACTGGCGCTTGGTCTCGGCCGGGTGCCGGTCGACGGGGCGATATTCTACGTGCCCAGGTACGTCGATTGGGTACTCACCACCCCACTGCTGGTGCTCTACCTGGCGATGCTAGGGAGGCCATCAAAGCGGACCTACGCGATGCTGGTCGTCCTCGATGTGACAGTCATCGCCTCGGGTACGGGTGCCGCTTTTCTCCCGTCGCCGTTCGGCTACCTGGCGTATCTCTTCGGTGTCGTCGCGTTCCTTGGAATTCTCTTTTTGCTCCTCGTCGTGCTCCCCCGGCAGTCCGCCCTCGACGCCCACCGTCCCGACGCCGTCTTCACCAAGCTGCGGAACCTCACCGTCGTGCTCTGGAGCATCTACCCCCTCGTCTGGCTCCTGGGCCCGTTCGGACTCGGCTATCTCCTCGTGGAGACCGAGGCCATCGTCGTGACCTACCTGGATCTGCTCGCCAAGGTCGGGTTCGTCGTCGTGGCGGTGAACGGCCGGGACGCGTTGTCCGACCTGTCGACCCGGTCGAGCGCCGAGCCCGCGGACTAGTCGGGGGGCGGCAGCTCGATTCTGACCACCGTCCCACGTGGGTCGTTTGCCGCGAAGGAGAGCGTACCGCCGGAGGCCTCGACGATCCAGTTCGCGATCCAGAGACCGAGCCCGCTCGTGTGTTCGAGTGCCGTCTCCATGCCCGCCCGGAGCGGTTCGAGTTCGGTCTCCGGGATGCCGGGGCCGTTGTCGCTGATCTCGATCACGACGTCGGGCTCCGACGCCGTGGCCTCGAGACGGACGGTCGGCACCTCGGCGTCGTTGTGTTCGATCGCGTTCGAGAGGAGTTGTTCGACGGCCAGGTTCAGACGTCGATCGGCGGAGACGGTGAGCCCCGATTCGACGTGGGCTTCGACCTGGGCACCGGGATACTCGTTACGGAGCTCGAAGACCTTCGTGCGGAGGAGGGTACTGAGATCGATCTCTTGATTCGACCGGTCCCCGTCGGCGATGGCGCGCTGGATATGGCGCGCCTCCTCCCCGAGCCGTCTGAGCCGCTCCGCCTCCGATTTGATGGTCTCGAGTGCGCCGGACGGGGTTCCGGCGGCGGATTCGATCAGTTCGGCGTTCCCCTCGATGACGTTGACCGCCGAGCGGATGTCGTGCCGGAGGATCCGGTTGAGGACCGACAGCCGCTGCTGGAGCCGCCTGGAGCGTTCTCTCTCTCCTCCTCGAGGCGCTGCTCCCGCCGACGGCGGTCGGTGATCTCGGTGTTCACGGCGACATACCGCACGATGTCCCCCGAGTCGTCGGTGATGGGGGCGATCGTCTGGTTGATGACGAACCGCTCCCCGTCTGCGTCCTCGTTCACGACCTCGTGCTCGAAGACTTCCCCGTCGGTGATCGTCTCCCAGAGTTCCTCGTAGTACGCCTCGCTCATCTCGCCGGATTTGAATATCCGCGGGGTCGATCCGACCACCGCCTCCCGGTCGTAGCCGGTGATCTCCTCGAAGGCCGGGTTGGCGTACTCGATGACGCCGTCCGCGTCGGTCCAGTAGATGGAGTGCCCGGCGTTCTCGACGGCCGAGCGAAAGGCGCGGCAGTCGGTCCCGGCTGTCCGGTCTTCGTTCCCCCTGAGGCTCACGATCACGCGGGTGTCCCCTCCCATCCGTACGGACCGGAGCGCGGCCTCGACCCAGAATTCGGTCCCCTCGCTGTCCGTTGCCTTCCACTCCTCGGTCCGTGACTCTCCGGGGGCGACCTCCCGTACCAGCTCCGACGGGCGGGTGTTCGATGGGAACCTACCCCCCGAACTCACGTCCTCGATACCCATCCCCAGGAGTTCCCCGCGGTCGTACCCGAACAGGTCCGTCGCCCGCTCGTTGACCTCGAGGACGGATCCCGTCTCCGGATCGAGGACGAACACCGCTCCCGGAAGCGCGTGAAAGAGGGTGCGATAGCGCTGCTCGGCAGGGAGTCGGGTCGTATCGTCCGCTTCGGAAGCGTCGTTCATGGGGAAATAGATCCGGTTTGCGGTCCTCGTCCCGTTCGTCCCGATCTGTTCCCGGCACGACTAAACCGTTTTCGAGTCGGCTATTTGATCTGCGGCAGGGAACTGGACGACAAATCGTCGATCTGGCGATGGCGAGATCTCGACCCGAACGTTCCGGACTAACGTATAATATCGGCGGCGACCGTCCTTGTACGAATCGAGAAGCCCGGCCTCAGTCAGCGTGTCGAGGTGGTGGGACGCCGTTTTCCCGTCCATACCGACTTCTTCCATAAGCTCCGAAACGTACATGTCCCGCCGGGAGAGCCTCCGGAGCAGTTCGAGCCGTTGTTTCGATCCGAGCACGTCGAGTGAGTCCATATAGAGATAATATTACAAAGAATATTTATCAATCTTGGGTGGCACGGACTAATTGCCATGCCCGAAGTCCCAGCCGAAGAGGAAGAACCGTCGATCGAAACCATCACTGACGGGTACTTCGAGGAGGAGTACTACGTTAGTGCCGAGGATGCAGGCGATTTCCTGATCGAACTCGGCGAACAATTCAACCAAGACGACGAGATCACGATCACCGGTGATGAGTGGCAACTCCCCTTCGCATTCGGTGAACCGGTGAATCTCGACATCGAATTCGATGGCGACGGCGAACCCGAACTCGAAATCGAAGTCGAACTCTCCGGTGAGGTCGAGGACGACACCCCTCAACTCGGGTAACAGCGGAGAACGCGAGAGGAATCGATCTAGCACTACCTACGGGATCTCCCCGTATTCAGCACGCGGCACTTCCTTGACGGTCTCCGGGGAGGACCATTGGGACACCTGTTCGATGACACCCTCAGCCGTCCAGTCCCTCTCCGGCCGGGGGAGCTACGGAAACTGATCACGGTGGTAGCTGTCCTCGGACATCTCGCAGTTGCCGTCGGCGTCGATGACGAGTCGCCCGGAGTACCCACAGGTGCGGGAACTGTTGTACTTGCAGCTCGTGTTCATGCAGTCGACGGCGTGTCGATTGTCGGTAAAACTCATGCGTGGAGATAGCACGGGTGAACCCTTGAAGGTGGGTGGTGGACCGTCGTGGAAACCATGAAGGGGCTCCCTCGTCAGATCAACGTCATGTACGATCGAATCGTCATCGCCGTCGACTCGAGTCCGGAGGCCGAGCACGCGGCCCGGACCGGAATAGAGATGGCCGCCGCGCTCGGTGTCCCCGTCGACGTGATCAACGTGCTTTCGCGCTCGATCCTGGACGTCTTGCGGTCGAAGCCGGACCGGGATGCGGTTCGGGAGGAGCGCATGGCGCTCCTCGCGGACATCGAGGCGATGGCCACCGAACGGGGAGTGCGGGCAACGACCGCGCTGCTCGAGGGGACCCCCTCGTCCGAGATCCCCGAATTCGCCGCCGAAAACGCGTCGAATCCGCTCGTCGTGCTCGGACGACAGGGCCTATCTACGGTCTCGGAGCGGTTCCTCGGCGGGGTGACCGAACGGGTCCTCAAGCGGGGAGACACGCCGGTGCTCGTCGATCCGGGAACGGAGCGAGGGTCGGCCGCGGAGTTCTCGAGCATTCTGGTTCCGACCGACGGGAGCGGGAACGCCGAACTGGCCCGCTCCCAGGCGGACGAACTCGCAGGCGAGTACGCGGCCACCGTTCACCTCCTGTCGGTCGTCGACCTGCAGCGGGCCGGTGGCGTGTTCGACGCGGGCGGGGTGGACCCGGAGTTCGTCGAACGTCTCGAATCACGGGCCGAGGAAGCCGTCGATGCCGCTCGGGAGCACCTCCTGGCGACCGATCCGAACCGATCGGTCGAGACCGCCGTCGTTCGAACGGCGGACTTCGAGGGGGTCTCCGGCGCCATCGCCGCCTACGTGGAGCGGGAGGGGATCGACCTGGTGGTGATGGGCTCACACGGCCATTCGAACGTGACCCGCCAGCTGCTGGGAAGCGTCACGAGCACGGTGCTTCGCTCGATCGACGTGCCTGTGCTGATCGTTCCCCGTGGGTATGCCCCCTAGTTCACTGGGGCGAACTCGGACAGATCGGTGGTCGTCGATCCGACGACGAGCGCGTCCCGATCCCACCCGTTTCGGATCCTGAGCGCGGCGCGATCCACCGGCGGTCCCGCGAAGGTCACCCGGAGAAGCACAGCGGGATAGGTGATCACCATCGCGCAGGCGTCCCCGTTTCGGGCCACCGCGGCTGCGGTCCCCCGAAGGGTCTCCCCGTCGAGATGGATCGACGAGAACTCGATCTCGCGGTAACAGGCCGACGGCCCGACGGACTCCACGAGCAGGAGCCGTTCGGTCTCGAAGTCAGTCGCCGCGATGAACGCCTCGACGGTCTCGGCCCGCTCCGCCGACAGCGCGAACTGTGAGCGGGCGATTTCCGCCCGCTTCGGGTCGTCGAGGACGGCCAGGAACCCGACGTCGTCCCCGTCCCGCCAGCGCGGTCGTCGGCTCCGGACGGAAAGCGCGGTGGATTCCACATTCGTCACCGACCGGTCACTTCCGGGAGCGAGACAGCCGGCGAGGGCGATGGTCGCTCCGGATCCGAGGAGTCCGAGGACTCCGCGTCGTGTGTCTTCCATACCGGAGCATGGCCCGCCGAGGCCGTCACTGTTTCGAAGCCTCAACCGGCGACTGATCAGTCCCCCTGCTCGCCGATTATCCGCTTGCCGGCGTAGTCCCGGGCGTTGTAGAAGTTGAGCCAGGAGGAGGTCCCCTCGAGGTCCCAGTCGGGGGGCGGGATGTAGGTCTCCTTCAGCTTTTCACGGGCCTTCTCGAGCCCGCCGTCGGCCTTGAGTTTGCGGTAGGCCCGGACGTAGACACACTCCTGCTCCTCGGGATAGACCTCACAGTACCCGTCGTAGCTCCCGCCACAGGGTCCGTTGCGCTCGTTTTTCGGACACTGTGACATCGGGCAGAGATACGCCATGTCGAACAGCGCGCAGTTCCCACACTCCTGGCAGTCGTTCGTGATGGTCTTGGTGATGCGCTCGGCGGTCGTGAAGGGCTCCTCGAGCGGGGTGTCATCGATCTTCTCCGCGGTGTACTTCATCGGACCGAACAGCGGCCCGTCGGGCTCGAACATCGCCTCGTGGACCACCTTGAAGCCCCGGTACTTCAGGTCCTCGTGGCCCGCCTCGGGGAAGTCGGCGTGCTCCCGGGTATTGAGCCCCGTCTCGGGGTCCCGCTCGTAGTAGTAAAAGCCGTCCGCCATCGGGTACTGGAACTCGGGGACGTACTCCCGCCAGTCCGGGAGGAGTTCCTCGCCGCGCTCGACGATGTACTCGACGTCCTCGTAGTCGGCGGCGTGGCCGCCGATGTGCACGCCGGCATAGCCCATGCCCTTCATGAAGGCGTACATCTTCGCCGCTCGTTCGAGCATCGCGCCGTGGGGATCATCGCCGTCCTGCTCGGCCTCGACCTCCTCGCGGAGGTCGTCGGTGACGATGGCGCCGGGGATCCGATTCTCGTTCATCGCCCGGGCCGAACCGGCATCGAGGACGTAGAGGTTCCCGATGACCGGCACGTCGAGGCCCTGGTCATCGACGTACTGGATGAGTTCGTGGAACTTCCGGACGTCGAAGCCGACCTGGGGGATGATGAACTCGGCGCCCCGCTCGACCTTCATCTCCATCTTCCAGTACTGGGGGATCTGCTCGGCCTCCAGGCGCTTGAACGGCGAGACGACCGCGCCGGGGAAGAAGTGGGCCTCGGTCAGTTCGTTGTGGCGGCCGAAGCTGTCCTCGAACTCCAGTCCGTCGTTCAGCGAGGAGACGAAATCAAGCGCCTGGACCGGATCGAGGTCGTAGACGGGCTTGCCCTGTCCCTCGAAGGCCTGGCCCTGGTGGTCGCCACTCATCACCAGGATGTTGCCGATATCCTCGCGCTCGAGGGCGTGGAGCAGCCCCTCGATCTGGTTGCGGTTCTTGTCCTTGGTCGTGAAGTGAACGAGCGGCTCGATGTCCCGCTCCTTGAGCTTCATTCCCAGGTAATCCGCGGAGAGCGCCGGCGTTCCCCCGGGGTTGTCGGTCAGCGAGACGGCGTCGACCACGTCCCCGTCGGAGGCGCGTTCGGCGTCCTCGAAGACCTCCTCCTGCTGGGGTTCGTGGGCGCCGCGACCGGGGATGAGTTCCCACGTGACGGCGAATCGATCGTCGTCGGTCACCGCCGTGCGGAATTCGTCCCGGCTCATCGCTCGCCCCCGTCGGCCGTCGCGTGACTCGGTCGGTGCGCTCCGACCGATCCGGTCCCCCGCCAACGTGTCCTGATCCGGCGTCGACGCGTGCTGGTCATCGAAGCGGCGAAACGTACACGGTTTCTCATCTAAAGGGTTTCCATCCCGGCTCGCTTTCGGTGCGATCCGCCATCGATCTCCCCCATCATCGAATCAAAACGTTGATACCGATCACAGGAAAGCCCTACATACTGACATGGCTGTCACTGACCTGCTCGCCGTATTTTCCGCCGAAATCGAGCGACAGAATGGAGATTACGTGATTACGATTCCCGAGCGCGAGATCGAGGTCGGCGACCTCGATCCGGGATCGGTCTACCGGTTCGGCGTACTCGGTTCGATCGAGAGCGAGTCAGGGGGATCCACGCCGCCGCAGAAGCGGTCCTCACCGCCCGTCGACGAGGGCGACACCCTGGAGGTGGAGATCGACTCGAAGGGCGAAGAGGGGGACGGTATCGCCTACGTCGAGGGCGGGTACGTCGTGTTCGTCCCCAACACGGCCATCGGCGACGTCATCACCGTGGAGGTCACGAGCGTCGGCCCGCGGTTTGCCCGGGCCGAACCCGTCGAGGAAACCCCCTCGGACAGGGACATCGAATCGATCTGATCACTGATCGGGGAGGTCGATCGCGGCCCCGCTCCGCGAGGGGGGATCGAGCACCCCGCCCGTCGCCGCACTCGTGGCCATCGCGGCGTACTTCTCCAGGACGCCCGACGCGTCGAGTTCGGGCGGCTCCCAGTCCTCGGCTCGAGCGGCAAGCGTCTCCCGAGACACGGCCACCTCCAGGCGATTTGCCTCGACGTCGATGCGGATGGTATCACCCGGCTCGACCAGCGCGATCGGCCCGCCAGCGGCGGCCTCCGGACTCACGTGTCCGATGGCGGCCCCGCGGGTGCCACCCGAGAACCGGCCGTCGGTGATCAGGGCGACCTCGCCGGAGAGCCGCGGCGAGCCGCTGACCTTCGAGGTCGGTTCGAGCATCTCCGGCATCCCCGGGCCGCCGCGGGGCCCCTCGTATCGGATGACGATGACCTCGCCCGGATCGATGTCGCCGCCGTCGAGGGCGTCAAGCGCCGACTGCTGGGACTCGAAGACGCGGGCGGTTCCCTCGAACTGGCGCATCGATTCGTCCATGGCGCCGGCCTTGAGGACCGCCCCGTTCGGGGCCAGGTTGCCCTCCAGGACGGCGAGACTCCCGCCCTCGTGGACCGGATCCCCGCGGGACCGGAGGACCTTCCCGCGGACGGCCGCGTCGTCGATGCGGTCGCCGATCGTGATTCCGTCGACGGTCGGGCGATCGGCGTGCATCTCGGCTTCGAGGCGTTTCATGACCGCCGGCACGCCCCCCTCCTCCCGGAGGTGCTCCATGCGCCACGGTCCGGCCGGGCTCATGTGAGCCAGATGTGGGGTCTCCGCGGCGAGATCCTGGAAGTCCTCCAGGGTGATGTCGAGCCCCGCCTCGGCCGCGATGGCCGGCACGTGGAGCATCGTGTTCGTGCTTCCACCCAGGGCGAGATCGACCCGAAGCGCGTCCTCGAAGGCCGCCTCGGTGAGCAGGTCGGAGGGCCGCACGTCCTCCCGGACCAGCCTGAGGACTTCCCGGCCGCTCTTCCGGGCGATATCCCGCTTCGCGCTGTCGGTCGCGCCGGCGGTGGCACACCCCGTCCAGGAGAGCCCCAGGGTCTCCGTCACGCAGGCCATCGTGTTCGCCGTGAACATCCCGGCACACGAACCCGCACCCGGGCAGGCCGTACACTCCAGTTCGTAGAGTTTCTCGTCGCTCAGCTCCCCCTCCTGGTGTTGACTCACGCCCTCGAAGACCGTCACGAGGTCGGCGGGCTCGTCCTGGAAACTGCCGGCTGCCATGTGGCCGCCGGTGACGACGATGGCCGGAATGTCAAGCCGGGCGACGGCCATCAGCATGCCCGGGACGATCTTGTCACACGAGGCCATCGCGACCAGCCCGTCGAACTGATGGGCGTTGGCCATCAACTCGACCGAATCCGCGATGGTCTCCCGGGAGGGGAGACTCGATCGCATGCCCTCGTGGCCCATCGCGATGCCGTCGTCGACGGCGATCGTGTTGAACTCGAGCGGGGTCCCCCCCGCCTCGCGGATCCCGTCTTTGACGTGGGTCGCGAGCTCGTCGAGGTGGACGTGGCCCGGAACGATCTCGTTCCAGGAGTTCGCCACGCCGATGAGTGGCTGGTGGATCTCCTCGTCCTCGAGCCCTGCCGCCCGGAAGAGCGATCGGTGCGGGGCCCGATCGGTCCCTTCGGTCACCGTCGCACTCCGCAAGTCTCGGTCCTTCTCGTTGCTGTCGGGCATCTCCGTGCCCCAACCTCGGCGCGGGCCGCCTTAACCCGCCCGGTCCCGCGAGCTTCCGCGGCGATACACGATCTCGAGAACGAGCACCGCCAGGAGCCCGCCGACCAGGACCATCGCTCCCGGCTCGGCGAGCGCGTTCGCGAGTCCCTCGAACAGCCCCGGCTCGCTCGCCGCCGTCTCCCGGACCGTCGCGGTCATCACCCCGGGCGCGGTGCTGGAGTACCCGGTGGCACGTTGCCCCCCGAGCAGATACTGGGCGAGGACCCCGCCGCCGACGACGGTCGAAACCGCCCCGACGAGCCGGCCGACCCGCGACTCCATCTCCTCGCGTTCGCTCTCGCCCTCTACGATCACCAGCGGCTCGCTCGTCGGGCCGAAGACCGACATCTCGGCCCCCTTCTCGGAGTAGCGGGTCCCGACCGGCTCGATCAGGTCCACGTCGGCCAACTTCTCGAGGTGATAGTGGACGTTCTGGAGCGAGGTGTCGGTGGTCTCGGCGAGCTCGGAGGGCGTCGAAGGGGCCTCGTAGAGCCGTTCCAGCATCCGACGGCGGGTCCCGGAGGACAGGGCCTCGAAGACCTCCTCGGCGTCGGCCCCGTCGAGGGAGAGCACCCGTGGCTCCGTCGAGACGGCGTCTTCGCCCGGTCGGATCTCCGTGAGCGGGCTCGACATGTCCTGGGGGATATCTACGTGGGTGACGGTTAAAGCTTCACCAGACGCTCAAATCGCGATTGTATCCACCGGGTGAGCGGTGGACATTTGTACCTCGTCGCTCTCGTGGACGGTGAATGTGGGACTACCGCGGGCTTCGACCCCTGTCGAAGCGCCCGGAGGGATTCTTCGAGGACGGGCACTTCTGGATCCGGGAGTTCGTCCTCGGCGGCACCTTCGCGGTGCGAATGGAGGGCTCCGGTCTGCTCACCGTCCGGGGGCCCGACGGGGAGTTCGAATCCGGGATGGAACCCTGGCCGTATCGCCGGGCCGTCCAGACCGTTCGAGCCGACTTCGATCGGGAACAGTTGCGCGAGGCGGTTCCCGACCCCGCCGACTACACCGTCTACCTCCTCGCGCCACTTTCGATGGGGATCGAGTACGACTGGTCCAGCCTGCCCCCGGTACTGGGGCTGGACGTCTGGGACGGGCCGAACGAGGAGTACGCGACGCTCGACGTGGCCGAACGCGCCTTCGAGGCGATCGACCTGCCGCCCGTACCCACGACGGCCCGGGAAGTGCCCGCCCGCGATCTCGGACCGGATCGGATCGACATTCCCCCGTCCCGGTGGGCGGACGACCCCGCCGCTGGCGTCGCGGTGCGGAAGAAACACGGGCCGGCCGTGTCCGTCCTTCGGGACCCATTCGACGGCGTGAGCCGTGACTCCCCCGAGCCGGCCGGCGTCCCCGACTTCGACGCCTGGCTGTCCGAGACGCTTGACCCGGCGACGGTTCGGGCCTGGCTGGACGGGGATCGGCCCCTCGACGCGAGAAACATCGAGACCCTGACCGATCAGGTCGGGGCGGAACTCGCCCGCCGGGCCTTCGACGCGGCGGGGGAGATCGCGATGACTGATCCGGACGGGTACCGGGCGGCGATCCGGGAGTGGGTGATCGAAAACCGCGAGTGATCGCCTCCGCGACCGAAACGGAGTGATTGCTGTATGGCCGTTCATCTGCCCAAAATCGCGAGTAACGGAGGGGCGAACTGTCGCGGTTGCTCTCGCTGATCTGAACGGTTCCGTTCGGCCCAGGGCACACGTTTTATCCCGATGGTCGGTAAAGAGGTGCCCATATGGGAACCGAGGAGTCCGGGGAAGGGGAGGGAACGCCGGACCCGGAAGAGGGCCGATCGGCGACGCTCCGGGAGGACGATCACCGGGACCGAGAGGGGGGAGTCCGACCGGGGACGGTGGACGGCGTCGATGGATCCACGCTCCGGGCGGCACTCCGGGAAGGGGCCGTCTCGGCCGGTCGTCTCGACCGGGCGGTGACCCGGGCGCGGCTACGGACGGCCGAGACCGGCGCGCGGAACCTCGATACCGCGCTCACCAACCTGATGGCGGGGACCGTTCCCGTCCGGAAGGGCCACTACACCTGGCTCCACCTCGAGTGGGAGTATCACCGCGACGAGGCGGGACAGCGCCCGGTCGATGCGGACGGCGAGCCCAGGCCCTTCGAGCCGGCCGCGTACCTGGGGTTCGATCCGGACGACGTCGAATCGGCGCTGAGTTTCGGGGAGTCACGCGCCGAGGCACTGCAGGGACTCATCGAGGACCGGACCGTCGACGTCCACCCGGACCTGAACGAGGACGCCTTCTTCTCGACTCGGTCCGGGGCGACGACGGTGACGAATCGATACGACCTGGAGCGGGCCGTCCCGATGACGAAGAAGGCCCACTTCGTCGAGGAGGAGCGCTACTGGGTCAACAAGCCCTACGCGTTCGTCGTCATCTTCCACTCCCGGAAGGAGAACGAGAAGAAGTACTACCTCGTGGAGCCCTATCGAACGCCGATCGAGTCCGACCTCCAGGAGTTCCTCACCGAGAAGCTGCGGACGGCGATCAAGTACGCCGAGGAGGGGGTGACCATCGGCGGCTCGGACGAGGAGCGCCGGGCGGTCATCGAGCGGGAGACCGACCGGCTCTTGACCCGCTATGATCTCGACGGGACGGCCGCCGATCGGGGGCTCCGGGAAGCGGTCGCCGACGCGCTCGACGTCGAACCGGGCGGGATTCTCGATCGACTCTCCCTGCAGGGGTCACTCGATCAGCTCCGGGACTGGCTCGCTCCCGAACGGGAGGAGACAGACCCCGAATCCGGGTCCCTTGCGGGCATCGCGGCCCGTCCCGAGCCGGCACTCCTCGCGGCGGACGACCCGACGCTGAACGAGTACCAGGTCGAGAAGCTCCGGTACTATCTGACCCGGGATTTCACCGGCTACGAGCGCATCGACGGCATCAAACACGACATCAACGTCGAGGACATCTCCTGTGACGGCTATGAGAGTCCCGTGTTCGTCTACCACACGGACTACGAACAGCTCATCACCAACGTCACCCACGGGACCGAGCAGCTCGATGACTTCGTCGTGAAGCTGGCCCAGCGATCCGGCAAGGGCATCAGCAAGCGCCAGCCCCAGGTCGACGCCACGCTCCCGGACGGTTCGCGGGCCCAACTCACGCTCGGGACGGAGGTCTCTGACCACGGGACGAACTACACCATCCGGCAGTTCAAGGACGTCCCGTTCACGCCGGTCGACCTCATCAACTGGAAGACCTTCTCGCTCGAGGAGATGGCCTTCCTCTGGCTGTGCATCGAGAACAACAAGTCCCTGCTGTTCGCCGGGGGAACCGCCTCGGGGAAGACCACGAGCCTCAACGCGGTCTCGCTTTTCGTCCCGAGCAACGCGAAGATCGTCTCCATCGAGGACACCCGCGAGGTCGAGTTGCCCCAGCGCAACTGG
>JBDGTI010000029.1:0-19746 GCA_042216995.1 Halodesulfurarchaeum sp. | reverse complement strand
GCATGGAAGGGGGGTACGACGCCTGGAACTACGGCCTCGAAGTCGAAAGCACCGAAAACGCCGAGTAGATCGAACGGACCGTTCCAAGCCGTGGGAGGGATTTGAACCCTCGACCAGTTGATTACAAATCAACTGCTCTCCCGGACTGAGCTACCACGGCGCAGCCGGTTGTTGGCAAGGGGCGGTCAAGTGCGTGACGGTTCGGTTCGTCCCGACACCCAGCATCACTCCTGATCCCGAGTGGGTATGGGAACTTCGAGCGTGACGACCGAGCCGGTGGGTTCGCGTTCCGAAAACGTGACGGATCCGCCGGCGATCTCCGTGCCCCACTTGATCAGCCAGAGCCCCAGGCCGCTCGTGTGTTCGAGCTGGGACTCCGACCCCCGTTCGAGGGTTTCGATCTCGTGGGTCCCGAGGCCCGGCCCGTCGTCGGCGATCGAAATCGCCACCTCCGAACCGCGTTGCTCCACGTCGATCCAGACTGACGGACGGGGATTCGGATTGTGCTCCACTGCGTTCTCGATCGCGTTGTAGAGGACGGGCTCGATCACCGAGTCCACCGCCAGGTCCTCGGCCCCGTTTTCGATCCGAATGTTCGCCTGCGGAGCCGCGTTCGAGACCTCCTTCGTGGCGTTTGCGATCGCGTCCGCGAGGGGAATGACCGACCCGGTGTCGGACTCGCGCCCAAACAGCGCCGTGACCGTCCTGGCCTTGTCACCGATCTCGGTGATCGCCCGGGTGTGGGACTTGATCGACTCGACCACCGCCTCGTTCTCCTCGCTCGCAAGCCGGTCTGCCTCCCCCAGAATGAACTGGGCCTGGGTCCGGAGATTGTGCCGGAATACCCGGTTGAGGACCTCATAGCGCTGTTCCCGTCTGACGTAATCAGTCACGTCATGGAAGGTCAGCACGTGACCGATCACCCGGCCGGAGGAGTCCTCGATCTCGGTCGACCGTATCCGGTAGGTCCGCTCGACCCCATCACGCGTGGTGGTGAACTCCTCGTTCTCGTCGTTCCGCTCGAGGAGGCCCGGATACGTCGGGATCACGTCCGTCGCGGACTGACCGATGAGCTGACTCGATGGCGTCTCGAAGAAGGCCCGGGCGCTGTCGTTGATGTCCACGATGTGATCGTCGGTGTCGACGACAACGGCCATCTCCTCCATCCCCTCGAACACGAGCCGCCTCCCGCGACGGTTCGGCGCCGGGTTCGCGCTGAGAAGCTGGAACCGACGGATCGCGACGAGGAAGATCACCCCCGAGATCGAGAAGGCGATCGGGGTCGGATCGAGGCCGAAATCGAACCAGCCGAGGAGGTAGGCGATGTTCGTCGCCCAGGGAATCACTATCGCGACGGAGAGTGCGATTCCCTGTTTCTGAAAGGTCTGGGCCCGACTCACGATAAGCTCGCCGAGGAGGAGCACTCCGCCTCCACCCAGGACGTACGTGTAGGCGGCCACGACCCAGAACCAGATCCCCGTGTATCCGCCGTTCAGGACCCCGTTTGACATATACCCGGTCGGAACGGCCCGCAACAGGTCCTGGGCGGGCCCCAGGCCGACCAGCAGGATCGTCACGATCGGAATCACCAGGAGGGGTGCCAGATGGCGGGACTGCAGGTACTTATCCCGGCCCGTGTACTCGAGGGCGAACTGTATCCAGCCCAGTGGAATGATGACGACGCCGACCCAGAGCGCCATCAGCCAGAACAGTTTCTCCTCGAGGGTCGGCGCCCGAATCCTGAAGAAACTCGAGGTGGACCACCAGACCTGGCCGACGAGAAGGAGAGAAAGCGGGCGAGCACCCGGTTTGGGCCCCTCCCGCCACGCGAGGATCGCCGCTGTGGACCCGACGGCGATCGAGACAAAAAGCGCAGCAAGCAGGACAATTCGGGGGATCACGACTTTCAATCACTTTCTGCTCCGCATATATGAAATGTGGTGTCGGATACGCCCGAAAAAGCACAATCGTCGAAATGGGACCTATCGAAGTAGCACGCCGAGCAACAGCAGTCCGACGAAGACGTGTTTCATCTCCCCGGCGAGTTCGAGGAGTCGGTATCGCTCCGTTCGACCGACCAGGCTGTTCACCCCGATCGCGTAGCCGCGCCCGAGGAGCACGGCGACGGTGACGACAAGCGTGAGCAGGCCCTGCAGATACGCGAATGCGAGCACGAACACGATGAGAGCGTTGATCGCGTACAGGAGCTGTCGGGACCGGCGAACGCCGAAAACAGTCGGGAGCGTGGAGACCCCGTTCGCGGCGTCGTCAGCCACGTCCCTGAAGTTGGGTATCTCGGCGTTGATGTAGATGTCGAGGAAGAAGTAGGCAAAGAGGACCATCGCAATGGGCGAGACGGCCGCCTCAGCGAAGGCAAGCGGGACGAACACGAGGGCAGTCGCCCAGCCGAAGGCGACCAGCGCGGAGTTGAGAACGAGAACCCGCTTGAGCCGCTTCAGCAGCCCGGCGGACGCCATCACGTCCGAGGCGTAGAGGACCCAGACCAGGCCCGGGACGATCGTGACGGCCAGTGCGAAGGGACCGCCGAGGACTGCGATCGCGATGGCGAGCCCGTATCCCACGGCGGATCCGACCGAGAGGGCGGTCTTGTGACGCTTCATGAACGCGTTGCGGTCGGAGGTGGCCTCCGGATCGCGCTTGATGTCGCTGATCCGGTCACCGACGTACACGCCGAACGTGACCAGCCCGACCACGACCGGCGCCAGGGAGAGTTCCAGCCCGAGAACGTACATCACGGTGAGCGTCCCCGCGACGCCCATGCCGACGATGTCGAGCTGAGTGTACAATATGACGTTTTTCACTCGCTTCCCGATGGTGAGTCCCACCGAGAGCAGGTACCAGTACAACGGGGGCGTGGCCCCCGATGCAACCGTCCGATTTGCTGTATTACTTGACATGTTTTTGATGGGGCCGTTTCGAGTGATCCGGCCGAGTACACGCCGGCAGGCCCCACAATTCGATACAACGGGAGATTGTATCAAACCCGGTGCCGGATTCACGGGCGGTACGAGGCGGATGCCCCGGCCCTTGAGGTCGGGGAGGAAGCCGACACCAGATGACACAAACCACGCCACGATGACAGGCCGACTCCCAAACGACACCATCCGTATATGATGACGAGACGCCTCCGGCGTCTCGAACCACTTGACCCCGGGGCGATTTACTCCTCGACCAGATCGATCACGTTCTCCCGGCCGATCCGGAGCTTCTCGATCTCGCCGTCCTCCTCCATCTGGGAGAGAACTCGGGAGGTTTTCGACTTCGACCAGTCGAGTTCCTCGACGATGGCCGACTGCTTCATGCGTCCCCCTTCGGCCTGGAGGACTCGCCGGACGCGGTCTTCGTCGGTGAGGAGGGCCGTATCGGTTCCGGAGTCCGACGATCGGTCCTCCTCGATAGCGGTTTGGCTTCCCGACGAGGGGGGTTCCTCGTCGTCTCCTGCCGTCGGTCCGCCGATTGCGCCCGTGTAGAGTGCGTACCCGACGACGAGGAGAACCCCCGCCCCGAGAAGTCCTCCGATCAGCAGTGGACCGAATCCGCCCGAGTCCGACCCCGCGGGGGGACGCGCTGTCGTCCCGGTCGTGGGGTCACCTGTCGTCTCGGTCGTGGGTTCCCGCTCGGGCACGGCCACGACTCGAGGCCGGTTGTCGCCAAAGTCCTCACGGCCGTGCCACTCGACGAATCCCTCGTTGATTACGTCCGGCGGTGGATCGGATTCGGCGATCGTGTACCCGGGCGGTGCGTAGATCGCCAGCACGCCGTCCGCGGAGAGGTAAAACCCGGAGTTGAAGACGTCACCGACGATCACGCGGTCGGATTTGGTGTTCGCGAACCCGTCCCACGTGAATCGGAAGGTGACGATTCCCCAGCGCTGTGGGACCTGCTGTATCGACGTGGTCGCCGAGAAGTTCCTCGCCCGCATGTCCCGCGGAACGGTCTCGTTCGCCTGGGCGACGACCCGAGAGATCCGCTCCTTGAAGGGTGCGAGATAGCGGCTCGTGTTCTCCCGGAACGCGTCCTGGAACGCCTCGAATTCGCGGCGTTGGGTGTCGGTTGCGAGGCGGGTCCGGAAGGTGATCTCCCAGATCGCCGAACCGTTCGCCCGGAGGTAGATTCTCGTGATCGTGTTGTCCGGTTTCGGCTGGGATATCGCCAGCGCGAAGCCGCGTGTCTGCGCGACTGTGTCTTCTTCTGGACGGAGGTCCAGGTCCGAGACCCCCATTTCAGATCGGGCTGAGGCGACGCTCGGACCGACCACGGACGCCAGTACGAGCCCCAGGACGAGCACCGGGACGACGGGCGGACTCCTTCGCATTGCCGGGTAGTTCGCACCCGCCCGGATTAAATCTCACACATCGGCACGAGGACGGGCCTGCTCAGCTGTCACGGCACCCTGCCACTGCCCTCGTCCGGAATCGATCGACAGCGGTTTGACGGATCCACACCTTCGCCCACCGTGGGATGCACTACGTCTACGTGCTCCGGTGCGGGGACGGCTCGTTCTACACGGGATACACGACGGACGTCGCCCGGCGACTGTCGGAGCACCGCGACGGGGACGGTGCGAAGTACACCCGCGGCCGGTCCCCGTTGACCCTCCGCCGGGTCGAGCGATTCCAGAGCCGGTCGGCGGCCCAGTCCCGTGAATATGCGATCAAGCAACTCAGCCGCGATGAGAAGGAGCGACTGATGCCCGATCGCGATGACAGTATCGCCATCGGTGGGTTGGACTGAGCCGATCGTCAGCGGGTCCGAACCGGCTCACGGCTGCTCCGCGTCCCGTTCCCCGGAGTCCCCCGAGGGGGAGACGAGAGCGGGGTCTTCCACCGTGACAGAAACGTACGCTCCGGTGAGACGCCGCAAGTAGAACTGGAGGTGGCCCTCCTCGTGTGCCCGATCGAACATCGACTGGACCGTCTCGTCGATCGGACGGTAGTACCCCGGAAGCAGAACGGCCTGATGGTGCTCGCCGTCCTGTAACACCGAGATGAAATAGGTGAGCGACGATTCGTCGGCCCGGAATATCTCGACCTCGTCCACGCGAAACCCGGCCTGTACGAGCTGTTCGAGCTGTTCGTATTCCCCGTCGGGAAGGACGAAATCGATCCCCGGTGTCGGTTTGTCCGCTCCCGGTTCGGGGGCGACGTCGCCCGGATGGAGGGTGAGCGTTTCCCAGCCTGCCTCCTCGAGTTCCTCGGCAGTGGCGTCCATGTCCTCGATCACCGTTTCCCACCGGTCCATCGCCAGGACGTTGGGGCTGCTTTCCGGGTCGGCGAACGCGGCCTCGGACCCACCCGGAGGGATCTCCCCGTCCTCGATTTCATCGGTCATGGGACGGAGAGAGCACCCGACGTGGGAAAAACCTTCACATAAATCCCAACCGTTGGACAGACAGCCGGGTGTCCCCACCCTGCCGAACGTGGAGAGCGGGGGACGCTTGGCAAAATATATATTTACGTCTGTGAAAATACCGACCATCGTGACTGATCTGCTCTCCATTTCCGACCTCAAAACCCAGTTCAAAACGGATCGGGGGACGGTGAAAGCGGTCGACGGCATCGATCTCACCATCGGCGAGCAGGAAACAGTCGGGCTTGTCGGCGAAAGTGGCAGCGGCAAGAGCGTCACTGCACTCTCCATAATGGACCTCATCGACGATCCCGGCACCCTCGCCGGTGGAACGGTCGAGTTCAATTCCCCCCAAACCGTTCGCACCTTCATCAGACGATATCCGGGGGAAATCAGGACGGCGGACGAATCTGGATTCATCGTCATCGAAGACGCCAGCATCGACGTCGAGAAGGCCCCCGAGGAGGTGTCCGATCGTGAGGACCTCCGGAACCGCTCGACGCTTCGGGAGGTGGCAGCGGCCTACCCCGAGGCCGTCGTCGATGGATCGTCCGATACCGGATGGCTCCGCATCGAGTCGGGTTACGTGGACCTGACAGCCGCCCCCGAGAGGGCGATGCGGGACATCCGCGGCGGGGAGATAAGCATGATCTTCCAGGACCCGATGACCTCGTTGAACCCGGCGGTAACCATCGGGGAGCAGATCGCCGAGAGCCTCCGCCTCCATCGATACGGCGGAAAGACGGAGGACACGTGGGTCAACGCAATCCGCGAAATATTCCCGAATCTGAACGGGGGGGACGACGAGGCGGTGATCGAGGACACGATCGAGATGCTACAGGAGGTCGGGATCCCCGAAGCCACCGCTCGACTTGATGAATATCCCCACGAGTTCTCGGGCGGGATGCGTCAGCGGGTCCTCATTGCCATCGCGCTGGCGAGTCGCCCGCAACTGCTCATCGCCGATGAACCCACCACCGCTCTGGACGTGACCATCCAGGCCCAGATCCTCGATTTGATCGACGAGCTCCAGGCGGAGTTCGGCATGTCGGTCCTCTTCATCACTCACGATCTGGGTGTCATCGCCGAGGTCTGTGACCGGGTCGCCGTCATGTACGCGGGTGAAATCGTCGAGGAGGGCCCCGTCGAGGAGATATTCACGAATCCCCACCATCCCTACACCTATACCCTCATGGAGTCGATTCCCTCGGAGGAGAAGGATCGACTCACCCCGATCGGGGGGAACGTCCCCGATCTCATCGACATGCCCGAGGGCTGTCACTTCGCCCCGAGGTGTCCGTGGGCCGAACCGGCGTGTACCGAGGGCGAAATCCCCATGCGCCAGATGGGAGGAGAGGACGTCGATCACGCGGCGAAGTGCATTCTCGATGACTTCGATACCACCGCCTACGGGAGCGGGGAAGATATCGCCACTGCCGGTACCGAGGTCGGTGACCCGCTGCTCGATGTCTCGGGGCTGAAAAAGCACTTCTCCCAGGCCGAGGGATATCTCGACCGATTGTTGCCGGGCGAGATGGGGAGTGTCAAGGCGGTGGACGGCGTCGACTTCACGATCCGACAGGGCGAGACGATGGGGCTCGTCGGCGAATCGGGCTGTGGGAAGTCGACCGTCGGTCGGACGCTTCTCCACCTCGAGGAGCCCACGGACGGAACCGTCGTCTTCGCCGGTGAGGACCTGGGTGGGCTCACGCGGGAAAAACTCCGCGCCAGACGACGGGACATGCAGATGATCTTTCAGGATCCGATGTCGTCGCTCGATCCCCGAATGACGGTCGGACAGATCATCACGGAGCCGCTGAAAATTCACGATCTGCCCGCGTCGGACCCGGGGGTCGAAACCCGGGCCGAAGTCACGGCGGATGGGATCGATCCCGACCGGATCACGGCGACGGCAGCCGACGACATCGACGCCGTCATCGGCGCGTCCGCGGACGTCGCCACGGCCCACGTTACCGTCCGCGTCGAGGGAGGGGACGTGACCGTTTCCGTCGCCGAAGAGTTGGCTGTGGAGTATGACGTCACGAGAACCGATTCAGGAACGATAGACGCCATTGCGATCACCGTCGTCGCGGGGGACAAAGCGCAGAAGCGACGTCGACGGGTCAGGTATCTGATCAAGGCGGTCGGACTGGAGCCGGGTCAATACGAGCGATACCCGCATGAACTCTCCGGCGGACAGCGCCAGCGGGTCGGGGTGGCCCGCGCGCTTGCGGTCGATCCGGACTTCATCGTGGCCGACGAACCCGTCAGTGCGCTCGACGTGAGCGTGCAGGCACAGATCATCAACCTGCTCGAGGACCTGCAGGAGGAGTTCGGGCTCACCTATCTGTTCATCGCCCACGACCTCTCAGTCGTCAGGCACATAAGCGACAGGGTCGCCGTGATGTATCTCGGCCGTATCGTCGAGGTCGCCGACACGGACGAACTGTTCTCGAATCCGAAACACCCCTACACCGAGGCGCTCATGTCGGCCATTCCGGAGGCCGATCCCACCGCGGACACCGGCGACCGCATCATTCTCCCCGGCGACGTCCCGAGCCCAATCGATCCCCCATCGGGCTGTCACTTCCACACCAGGTGCCCAAAGGTCATCCCGCCGTCGGACCTGGACATCTCCCAGTCGGCCTACCGGGAGGTGATCAACTACCGCCAGCGCGTCGAGAACCGGGACATCGACGTCGACGCTCTCCGGCGGGAAGCGGCCGATCGAGGTGATTCGACAGCCCGGGCCGCGACACCGGATGGCGGCCGGGACTCGGACGCCCTGACGGCCGTTTTCTGGGACCGGTTCTTCGAGAACGAACCGAGCGGTCGTCCCCGAACTATCGTCGAGAACTCCTTCGACCATCTCGACCGGGAGGACTTCGAGGGGGCAACTGAACTCCTCCGAGAGCACTTCGAGAGCGTGTGTGAACGGACGGACCCGGAACTGCAATCGTCCTCCCATCCAGCCGCCTGTCACCTTTACGAGCAGCCAGACACGCCGTCGAAACTGGAGGAATG
This sequence comes from Halodesulfurarchaeum sp., assembly GCA_042216995.1. Classification (GTDB taxonomy): domain Archaea; phylum Halobacteriota; class Halobacteria; order Halobacteriales; family Halobacteriaceae; genus Halodesulfurarchaeum. The sequence continues at coordinate 11,352 of JBDGTI010000029.1, read as the reverse complement.
ATTCCTCCAGTCCCCGGTACGGTACCACGGATAGGAAAGATTTAAGTTCATTCAATAAATCCAGCATGGTATGGGTGAACAAAATACATCCCGACGGACCTTCCTCAAATCAGTCGGCGCCGCTGCCGGCGCCGTCTCCATCGCCGGCTGTGCGGGCGGTAACGGAGGGGGAACGACGACCGGGACGGGCGACGGCCAGGGTGGAGGCACCCTGACGTACGCACGGGGCGCCCCGTCCTCCACGCTCGATCCCCAAAACACCACCAGCGGGGAAGACGCGAAGGTCATCGTTCAAATCCACAACACCCTCATCGAGTGGGTCCCACACACGACGAAACTCAAGGACGGACTCGCGAAGAAATGGACGCTGGAGGGGACCTCCGCGACGCTTCAGTTGAAGGAGGGGATCACGTTCCACAACGGGGATGAGTTCACCGCGGACGACTTCATCGCCACCTTCAGGCGGTTCGTGGACGACGATTACGAGTACTACGCCGGGGACAAGTACACGTCGGCCTACGGGCCGTTCACGCTCGGAAACTGGATCAAGACCATCAACAAGGACGGAGATTACACGCTCAACATCGAGCTGAGCCAGAAGTACGCCCCGTTCCTCAGGAACCTGGCGATGTTCGCCTCGAACGTGCTCTCGGAGACGGCGATCAAGAACAAGGGCCAGAAGCTGAAGACACAGCCGGTCGGCACGGGATCGTTCAAACTCGACAACTGGGACCAGGGCAACAAGCAGATCAACCTCTCGGCGTATGACAAATACTGGGGCGAGGGACCGAAACTCGATCAGGTCATCTTCAAGGTCATCGGGAAAAACTCCTCGCGGGCACAGGATCTCATTTCGGGCGGGTCACACGTCATCGACGGGCTCGGTGCGCAGTCCTCACAGATAATCGAGAATTCGAACAAGGCCTCTCTGAGTTCGATACAGGGGATCAACATCGGGTACATGGCGTACAACATGGCCCGCTTCGAGCCGTTCCGGAACAAAAAGGTCAGAAACGCCGTGACGTACGCGGTCGACACGCAGGCCATCGTCGAGAACATCTTCAAGGGAATCGCCGAGCAGGCGAGCCAGCCGATCACGAAGAAGGTCCTCGGGTACAACGAGGAACTCGATCCCCATCCCCACGACCCCGAGAAGGCCCGACAGCTGCTGGAGGAGGCCGGATACGGGGACGGGTTCGAGTTCGAGCTATCGACGTTCCAGAATCCCCGGACCTACAATCCCTCGCCCCAACAGGCGGCCCAGGTCGTGAAATCCAACCTGGACGAGGTCGGCATCACGGTCAACATCAATCCGATGCCGTTCGCCTCCTTCCTGACGTACACCCAGCAGGGCAAACACGACGCCTGCTTCCTCGGGTGGATGACGGACAACGCCGATCCGGACAACTTCTACTACGTCCTCATGGATCCCCAGATTCCCATCGAGCGGATTCCGGAGGGCCAGGACTGGGTGAGTTTCGACACGAAGGGCTACAACTCGACGAACGCCATGGGCTGGGCGAATCGGGAGTTCATCAACACCATCCGCGAGGCCCAGCGGCTCTATGACCCCGAAAAACGGGCCGAACTCTACCGGAAGGCCGCAGAAATCCAGTACGAGGAAACGCCGTGGATCCCGATGGATCACGCGAAAGCGATGCTCGGGGTCCGAAACGAGGTCAAGAACATGCAAGTCGCCCCCATCGGTGGACCCTTCCTGAATCGGGTCACGATCCAATCCTGAGTCGGGAGGTGACCCGGCAGTTCTGTGCCGGATTCATCAATGATTCAGGAACGAACGCTCGGGAACGAATCCGGCGCGCCATCGCGACCACCCGGTGGTCGGAACACGCTACCAATCGATCCACTTTTTAGAGTTCGCCAATCATCCCATCCCGTATGAGTTCACGCCGTTTCGTCCTGAAGCGACTGATCCTTCTGGTTCCCGTACTCCTGGGAGTCGCGACCGTCGTCTTCTCCATTCTCCACCTCGGATCGGGCGATCCGGCACAGGTAATCGCCGGACGGCGGGCGTCTCAGGCGGAGGTCCAACATATTCGAGAAATACTGGGACTCAACAAACCGATCTGGAAGCAATATCTCGACTTCCTCGCGGACATCTCCCCAATCACGATCACGCCGGCCGCAACGTTCCCCTTTCTCGACCTTCACGTCGGGATCGATCTCGGAGAGACCTTCGTGATCCAGCGCGGTACGCCCGTCACGAAAATTCTCAAGAACCGGCTTCCCGTCACCATCGAACTGGCGATTTACGGCCAGTTTTTCGGAATCCTGTTCGGAATTCCGCTCGGAATCATCTCGGCGGTCAAACAGGACAGCGTCGTCGATCACCTCGGGCGCGTGGCCGCGCTCTCCGGCATTAGCGTCCCCATCTTCTGGAGCGGGCCGCTACTGATCATGGTGTTCGCGGTGATGCTCGGCTGGTTGCCCGCAACGGGCCGCATCGCCAGTGCGTTTTCCGTCCCGAGTTACACCGGCATGATCACCGTCGATTCGTTCATACAGGGCGTCCATCTGTTGTTGGAGGGCCAATCGATCGGCAGGGCCTTCGACGCGTTCGTCTCCGCCGTCAAACACATGCTCCTCCCATCGCTCACGATCGGCATTTACTCGATGGCGCTCATCTCTCGAATGATGCGCTCCTCGATGCTCGAGGTCATCCGTCAGGACTACATGCGGACGGCGAGGGCAAAGGGACAGGGCGCGAAGATCACGCTCATGAAACACGGCCTCAGGAACGCACTCATCCCGGTCGTGACCGTCATCGGCATCCAGTTCGGGACGCTGCTTGGCGGTGCGGTCCTGACCGAGACCGTCTTCGGGATCCACGGAATCGGGCAACTGGTCGTCACCGCGATCAAGGCGACTGACTACCCGGCGGTACAGGGCACGGTCCTGACGTTCGCCCTCCTGTTCACGCTCGTGAACCTCGGAGTCGACATCACCTACTCCTACCTCGACCCGCGAATCCAACAATAATCCATGAGCACAGCCACACACTCGACGACGCCAGAGGAGGAATCGGACCGGGGCGTCCTCGCCCGAGTGCGATCCTCACCGTTCCTCAGCGATCTCCTCTCGAACCGGCTCGCGCTCGCTGGCATGATCATCATCGCCGCACTCATCGTTGTCGCCCTCTACGGCCGGATATTCCTCAGCCTCGACGCGCTCCGGTCCGCCCATTATGCCACCAATCCGACGCTGGGGAGCCCCAGCCTGGCGAATCCGTTCGGGACTGACAATCTCGCCCGATCCATCTTCTTACGAACCATCTACGGGGCGTGGATGGCACTGAAGTACGCCACCGTGACCGTCGCGGCGTCGACCTTCCTCGGAATCAGCCTCGGGATGATCGCGGCGTACTACGGCGACATCACCGATAACGTCATCATGCGGACGATGGACGTCCTCCTGTCTTTCCCGTCGCTGCTACTCGCCCTGGCGCTTGTCGCCATCTTCGGAACGGGACTCTGGAAGGCCGTGCTCGCACTCACGCTCGTGTATACGCCACGCTTCGCTCGCGTCGTCCGGGGGGCGACACTGCGAGTGCTCGAGGACGAGTACATCGAAGCCACGGAGGCCCTGGGGGCCAGCGATTGGCGAATCCTCCTCAAGCACGTGCTCCCGAATACCCTCGCACCGATCACGGTGCAGTCGACGCTCAATTATGGACTGGCGATCATCGACCTCGCCGCGCTTTCCTTCCTCGGCTTCGGCGCCGACCCGGGAATGCCCTCCTGGGGGATCATGCTCTCGAACGGCGTCAGTCACGGGCTCTTCATCGGAGCGTGGTGGTGGTCGTTCTTCCCGGGAATGGCCATCGCCCTGACCGTTCTCGGCTTCAACCTCCTCGGGGACGGGATGCGGGACGCCCTCGACCCGCGAATGCGCGAGGCCATCGACTAAGTGATGGCGTCCCTCGAGGCGACCGACCACCTGGACTCGCTCGCCCGGACAGCGATCGTTGGCGGAATTCTCGGCGCAGGCCTCCCACTATTTCTCCTCGCGCTGGGGTGGACATCCCGGATGGCGATCACCCGATCGTTTTCGATCGGGGGGCTGACGTTCGGGTTTGGCCTTACAGTGTGGGCGGGATCGCTCATGACCCGCCGGACGATCGCCGCCGCGAGCACCCGTCTCGGTCGATCGTTCGACGTGGAGAAAACAATCGATGCGATGGGGGTGCTGATCGTCCTCGGCGGCACCTGGATGATCGGAACGACGATCGCATCGGTGCTTCTCAGTCCGTAAGACCCGGATTCAACGGAGTCTGTTGTACCTGAACCCCTTGCTTGAGGAGAGGTCTATCGTCGCTATTCCTCGAAAGCCCAGATTCAACAGATGAGTGCTGGATTTTCCCGTCGAAAGGGACTCGTAGGTCGGATTGTGTGAGTGGCCCGAGACAGCGACTGCCGGCTGATGGACACGGAGTGCGATCTTCAGTGCGATCGAGCCCAGATGGAGTTCGCGGAGATCGACCTCTCGGTTGCCCGCCGAGTGGTGTCGGTCGAGTTCAGTTCCGTATGGCGGGACATGTGTTACAGCCACTATCGGTTCGCTTGCCGTGGAAAAAAGCGCTTCGAGAGTTCCGTAGGTCCCCTCGAAATCCTCGAGTTGATCCCATAGATGCGGTCGTTCTCCCTCTTCAATCTCGAGACGTGATGCGAGATCGCCCCGGGACAGGTCGCCTGTGACGTGCTCAAAGAGCGCGTTTTCGATCCGCTCCGCGCTCCGGTCGGCGGCGTATCTCCGCTCCCTGGGTTCATCGCGAGGATCGAGGGAGTCAAAGGACCGGCCGGTGAGTTCAGGTCCGACGTCGAACTGGCGACATCCCCAGCCGAGGAGGTCCAGGTCCTCAAGGGAGTACACATCGCCGTGGAGACAGGCCACGTTCTCCAATCCCGCCGTCAATTTTGCGTGGGCTGGATTCGGATCGTGGTTGCCCGGAATCGAAAGCACCGGGACGCCAAACTCATCGAGAGCAGCGAGGAACCGCCGACCGGCCTCGACGTCATCGGCTCCGAGTCGGTGAACAACATCACCGGCGATCACGATGGCATCCGTCCGGGCAGGGAGCTGTATTCGGTCAAAGTCGATCTGTCTCCCGGACGGTTTGAGATGCATATCCCCGAACGCGAGCAGTCGCATGCGTCGTCGGTTTCGTGTCCCCGGTTTCCACTTATCCCTACCGGGACGAGCCCCGGGGATGACTTCTTGTGAGCTCGTTTCGGGTCGGTTCCAGTCGCAGCGGAGAAAAGGGTTATAGGGGGGATCTCCCTACACCTCCCTATGCCCACACACACCGTCGAGTTCGTCGGGACCGGCGAGGAGATCGAGGTCGAGGAGACGGAGACGGTCCTCGAGGTCGCGATCCGGGAGGGAATCTCACAGGAGTATTCCTGTCGCGTGGGGATGTGTCTGGCCTGCTCCGCTGAGATACTCAAGGGAACGGTGACCCAGCCGGGGGCCCGCGGATTGACCGAGAACGAGGCCGAGAACTACGCGCTGACCTGCATGGCCCGGCCCGAGTCGGACCTCAAACTCCGCCGGGGATCCTACCCGCCGAGCATCGAGTCCGGGGAGGCCGCCCCCGAGACCACGGCCGACGACTGAGCCGGCTCGATCAGTAGATCAACTGATCGTCCCCCTCCGCCATGTAGAGAGTCCGGGCCGCGATGTTCGTCGCGTGATCCCCGATCCGCTCTAGGTCCCGAATCGTCAGAAGCAGCCGCGAGACGTCGTTCATCAACTGTTCGATTTCTTCCTCCTCGGAGCCGTTCGTCAGGTTGTGTTCCATGAGATCCCGCATGACCGCCTCGGAGGCCCGCTGGCACTGCTCGTCGACCCTGTCGTCCCGATCGGCGATCTCAAGACAGGCCTCCGAGTCCTCCGTCTCGAAGGCCGTCATCGCCGAATCGAGCATCTCGAGGGTCTCATCGCCGATCGAGAGGATGTCGACCTCGGGGAACACGTCACGGTCCGCGTCGAGGCTGTAGTCGGCGAGGTTCGTCGCCAGGTCGCCGATTCGCTCCAGGTCGGTGATCACCTTGAACGAGGCGGCGATAAACCGCAGATCGGAGGCCACGGGCTGCTGGAGGGCCAGAAGGTCCACGCAGTCCCCCTCGAGATCGAGATAGAGATCGTTGATCTCCTCGTCCCCCTCGATGACGGACATCGCCGCCTCGTTGTCCTTCGATTCCATCGCCGACAGCGCGGTCCGTAACCGATCCCTCACAAGTTCCCCCATGTAGAGCACGTCGCTGCGCAGTTCCTCGAGCTGTTCCTGGTAGCTCTCTCGCGCCATACCTATACCGTGGGCGTCCCCGTAATGTACTCTTCGGCACCAACGATCCTCTCGCGAAACTCACTGTGGGGGAATCGGCCCTGATTCATGCAACTTTATATCGAAGGGCTGCCATCATTCCCGTAGTCATGTCATACGACAAAGTGAACTACCGCGACGTCGATCCGGCCAGCGAGGCGATGCACTTCCTCCGCGATCCGCTTGACTGCTCCCAACTCGGTCTCACCGTCGTCGAATGCGAGCCGGGCTGGACAGGCATGGAGCACGACCACGCCGAGGAGGGCCACGAAGAGGTATACCTGTTGGTGGACGGCGAAGCCACGGTCACCATCGACGGCGAGGACGTACCCATGGAGTCCGGTGATGCCATCCGGGTCCCGGCGGACGCCACCCGGCAGATTCAGAACGGCGACACCGACAGCACGTTCGTACTCGCAGGCGCCCCGTGATCACCGACTGGGAGAGCGCCCTGATTCGAATCGGTATCGTGCCCGACGGGGAAATCGGACCCGCGGTCGCCGTCGGACCGGCGTCGACCGCCGTCTTCCTCGGGTCGGACCGACTGGTGGCCCTGTCCGTCCTCAGGGGGCACCCCGACCGGCGGCGTCCACTAACCGAAGCGCTTATATCGGACCACAATTCTACCATCCAGTGAACCATGTCTGGATCACAGCAGATGGGCGGACAGCCCGTCTTCATTCTCAGCGAAGACGCCGAGCGCACGCAGGGCAAGGACGCTCGCTCTTCGAACATCACCGCGGGCAAGGCCATCGCCGAGTCGGTCCGCACCACGCTCGGACCGAAGGGGATGGACAAGATGCTCGTCAGTGACTCCGGTGACGTCGTCATCACGAACGACGGCGCGACGATCCTCGACGAGATGGACATCGAGCACCCGGCCGCACAGATGCTCGTCGAGGTCGCCGAGTCACAGGAGGAGGCGGTCGGCGACGGGACCACGAGTGCCGCCATTCTGGCCGGTCAACTCCTCTCGGAGGCCGAGGACTTCATCGAGGACGACGACATCCACCCGACGACTCTCGTCGAGGGGTTCTCGCAGGCGCGTGACGTCGCCCTCGACGCGCTGGACGGGGAGGTACTGGAGGAGGAACTGGACGACGGCCGACTCGCCGATGTCGCCCGGTCCGCGATGACGGGCAAGGGCACCGGCGGGATCACGGCCGACGTGCTGGCCGATGAGATCGTCCACGCCGTCCGCCAGGTCGAGTCGGAGGGCGAGGTCCACGAGGAGAACATCCAGGTCGTCGCCCAGGCCGGGGAGTCCTCGAGCGCCACGGAAGTCATCGACGGCGTCGTTATCGACGAGGAACCGCTTCGGGAAGGGATGCCCCGACAGGTCGAGGACGCCACCGTCGCCGTCGTCGACACGGACCTCGAGACCCGCGAGACCTCGGCGGACGTGGAGTACAACGTCCAGAGTGCCTCGCAGCTCGACTCGGCCGTCGAGGCCGAACAGGAGGAGCTCCGGGCCTACGCCGACGCCCTCGCGGACGCCGGGGTCGACGTCGCCTTCGTGACGGGTGACGTCGCCGACCTGACCGCCGGCTACCTCGCGAACGCCGGTATCCTCGCCTTCGATTCGCTCAGTGACGACGACGCCGACGCCATCACCCGCACGACCGGAGCGAGCCGGCTGGCGAGCGTCGATGATATCGAGCAGGACGACCTGGGCCACGCCGAAAGCCTCTCCGTCGAGCAATACGGCGAGGACGAACTCCTCTTCGTCTCCGGCGGCTCGGAGGCCGAAGCCGTCACGCTCTTCGTGCGGGCGGGGACCGAACACGTCCTCGACGAGCTCGAACGTGCCGTCCAGGACGGCATCGACGCCGTGATGGCCGCAGTCGAATCCGGCGGGGTCGTCCCCGGTGCGGGTTGTACGGAGGTCCGCCTCGCGAGCGCCGTTCGGGAAGCCTCCGCCGGGGTCGAAGGGCGCGAACAGCTCGCCATCGAGGCCTTCGCGGACGCCCTCGATTCGATCCCCCGTACCATCGCCGAGAACACCGGCATGGACCCGATCGACGCCCTGGTCGAAGTCCGGGCTGCAAACGAAGAAGGTCGTGGCGGGATCCTCGCGGAGGCCGAGCGGGGCACGATCAGTGACCCCGTCGAGCAGGGCGTACTCGACCCCGCGGCGGTCAAGCGGGAGGTCCTCGCCTCGGCGACCGAGGCCGCGACGATGATCGTCCGCATCGACGACGTCATCAGCGCCGAGTAAGCCGAGTCGGCGGTTTCGTTTTGAGTCGGCGGTTTCGTTTTATTTCTTCGGGCACGAGGGTCCCACATGGAGCCCGATTCCGATCCCGAACTGGACACCTCCCAGGGCGTCCGGGCCGTCAGGTACGCCCGCGAAACCGTCGAATCCGCGGTCGAGTCGGGATCGCCACCGCCGCTTCCGGAGTCGGTCGACCCCGTGTTCGAGGTCGAGCGCGGCGCGTTCGTCACCCTCGAGAAGGGCGACCAGCTCCGGGGGTGTATCGGTCGGCCGCTTCCGGAACAGACCGCGATCGAGGCGATCCGGGCCGCCGCGGTCGGGGCAGCGACCGACGATCCCCGATTTCGGCCGATCGAGAGCCGGGAGCTGGATTCGATCACGGTCGAGATGAGTGTCCTGACCCCACCCGAGACGCTCGAGACGGTCGATCCCTCCCGGATCACGGTCGGTCGGGACGGGTTGATCGTCAGCCGCGGTGGTCAGCGCGGCCTCCTCCTGCCCCAGGTACCGGTCGACCGGGGCTGGGACGCCGAGACCTTCCTTGCGGAGACCTGTCGGAAGGCCGGGCTTCCGGGTGACTGTTGGCAGTCCTCGGACGGCCGCGTCGAGCGGTTCGAGGCCCAGGTCTTCGCGGAGGCCGAACCCCGCGGTCCGATCGAACCGGTCGAACTCGACGGCGCGGTGATCGAGTCATGACGGGAACGCGGTCGCCGGCGGTCGCCGGACAGTTCTACGCGAACGGGGCCGCCGAACTCCGCGAGCAGATCGAAGCCGCCTTCGAGCACCCGATCGGTCCCGGGGAGCGTCCCGCGGTCGAATCCGGCCCCGCGTCGATCCGCGGGCTCGTCTCGCCTCACGCCGGCTATCCCTACTCCGGTCCCGTCGCGGCCCACGGTTTCGCCCGCCTCGCGAGGGCGGGTCGGCCCGAAGCGGTGGTCCTGCTCGGCCCCAACCACGGCGGTTTCGGGGCCCCGATCGCGATGAGCGGCGCCGACCGCTGGGAGACGCCGCTTGGATCCGTGCCCGTCGAGACCGAGTTGCGAGCCGAGCTTGAGAGCTATCCCGGGCTGACCGTCGACGAGTCGACCCACGAGGGCGAACACTCCCTGGAGGTGCAGGTCCCCTTCCTCCAGTACCTCTATGATGACCCGGTCCCGATCCTCCCGATCGTCCTGACCCAGCAGTCCGAGGAGAGCGTCGATCACCTTCGCTCCGCCCTCGCCGAAACGATTACCGGGGACACCCTCGTTCTCGCCTCGACGGACCTCACCCACTACGAGCCAGCGTCCGCGGCCGAGCGCCTCGACGAGTCGATCCTCGACGCAATCGAGGGACTCGACGCCGATCGAATCGTCGAAGCCGCCCGCGACGGACACACCATGTGTGGCTGGGCCCCGACCGCAGCGACCCTCTCGGTCAGTCGGGATCGCGGTGCGGAGTCCGGGGACGTTCTGACCTACGCGACCAGCGGGGACACCGCCGGCTCGGCCGACTCGGTGGTCGGGTACGTCTCGGCGGTCGTGGCGTGACCGAATGGATGATCGGTCGCGGGTGTGGCGGGTGGCTAACGTGGAACTCCTGACGAGATATCGCGAGAGCCAGTACTCCGAATTCGAACCCAGTCGGAGGTTCAATTCCGGAAAGTGCCGTACCCAAGCAATCCGGCGAGAACCGGTTCAATTCTGCCGCGAGAAACCGCCGAAGGCGGTCAACGACGGACTCGACGAACTGCCACGCCGATGAGTCGATATGTGCGCATCGGGATGTCACATCCGCTCACGTAACGCCCACACGTCGGCCGTCGGTTCCAGATCCGACGGTTCCGCGCCCCGTGAAGTCAGGATTCCGGCGTGATACAGCATCGCCTTCAACTGGAACACGGTCGGCGAGTGGTACATGTCTCCGTCGGTGAGGACATCTCGCTGTAACTCCCCGTCGGCGTTCAGTACACGACTCCGGACGTCGTCGTCCCCGCGGACGAACAGTTCGATCGTGAACGACGGGTGCAACTCGTGAAGGTACTCGACGACGTCGGGGAGACTCGGTTCGGTCAGCCCGTCCTCGTGCATGTGCTGGAGTTCCTCGACGAGTAACTGCGTCGCCGGATAGTCGTAGACGACGCGTCTGGTGAGCATACCCCACTTCGGCGCCAGATCACAGAACCGTTCCCGCGAGCGCTTCCAGTCGTCGAACGCTCGCAGTGCGTCCGCGACCGACCCATATTCCCGGAGCGCGAACCGGACGACCTCCCGTCCGAGGGGTGTCAGTCGAGTCGAGGCGGGTTGGTCGTCGATGAGGTTCAGAAAGGCCGCCCCGGTTCTGGCGTCATCCGTGGCGCGCACGACGTGCTCCGCGATGGTCTCTTCCGTGTCTCGGTCGTGGGAGACGGCGAGCGGATACGCGAGGTAGTTCTTCGGGTGGTTGAGACCGAACGACTTGCCGGCGACGCCCTGTGCGCTGGCCTGGAATCGGATGGCTGTGGTTTCGGTCGTCGTCCGGTTCCCGACGACGCGCGGGGTTTCGACTGGCTCGACGGTGCCGTCGGGAGTCACGCCGAGGATGCCGACGTTCAGCTCACGAGCGAGGGTCCTGGCGGACTGCGAGACGGTGTCCGCCGGGGCTGCGACGTACGCGGCGTTCGCTTCGTGGAGCCGGTCGTACGCCTGGACGATGCCGCGCTCGACGTCGGCGGCGCTCCGATTCGTGTGGCCTTTCGCCTCGAGGACCACCAGCGGCGGGTCGTCACCGAGGCGGTCCACGGCCAGGAACTCGTCGCTCAGCAGCCGCACGCCGA
>JBDGTI010000058.1:0-20477 GCA_042216995.1 Halodesulfurarchaeum sp. | reverse complement strand
AGATCATCCCCCACGTCACCGACGACATCAAGCGCCGCATCCGCGAGGCCGCCGAGGGGCATGACATCTGTCTCGTCGAGGTCGGCGGGACCGTCGGGGACATCGAAGGCATGCCCTTCCTCGAGGCACTCCGGCAGTTCGTCGACGAGGAGCCCGACGAGAACGCCCTGCTCACCCACGTCACCCTGGTTCCCTACGCCCCGAACGGGGAGCAGAAGACCAAGCCGACCCAGCACAGCGTGAAGGAACTGCGCTCGATCGGGCTCCGGCCGGACATCATCGTCGGGCGGTGTGATGATCCCCTGGAGGAGTCCGTGCGGGAGAAGATCGCCCTGTTCGGGGACGTGCCCACGCGGGCGGTCTTCTCGAACTACGACGTGGACGACGTGTACAAGGTCCCCCTGCTCCTCGAGGAGGAGGGCATGGACGAGTACGTGATGGACCGACTGGACCTGGCCGACCGGGCGATTCCGCGGGCCCACCGAAGCAACGAGTGGGCGGAGCTAATCACCCAGGAGACCGATACCGAACTGCGGATCGCCCTCGTCGGCAAGTACGACCTCCGGGACGCCTACATGTCCGTCAGGGAGGCCCTGAAACACGCCGGCCTGGACCACGGGGTCGACGTGGACGTCCAGTGGGTCGAGGCCGACCGGATGGACGACGGCGACGAACGGCGACTCGCCGAGGCCGATGGGATCGTCGTCCCCGGGGGCTTCGGCAGTCGGGGGGTCGAGGGCAAGTTGCAGGCCATCACCTACGCTCGCGAATCGGACGTGCCCTACCTGGGGCTTTGCTTTGGCTTCCAGCTCGCGGTCATCGAGTACGCCCGGAACGTCCTCGGTCTCGAGGGGGCCCACTCCACGGAGATAGCGGAGTCCACGCCCCATCCCGTCATCGACCTCCTGCCAGACCAGTACGACCTGGAGGACCTTGGCGGGACCATGCGCCTGGGGGCCCACGAAACCCAAATCGAACCGGGAACCCTGGCTCATGAGGTCTACGGGGCCGAGTCCTGCACCGAACGCCACCGCCACCGATACGAGGTCAATCCCGAGTACATCGAGGAGTTGACCGGCGAGGACCTGGTGTTCTCCGGCGAGGCGGGCAACCGCATGGAGGTCCTCGAACTCGAGGATCACCCCTTCTTCCTCGGGACCCAGTTCCACCCCGAGTTCACCTCGCGCCCGACGCGGGCAAGCCCGGCGTTCGTGGGTTTTCTGGGCGCGATTCTCGACGGTCAGGGGCGGACCCAGGAGGTGGCCTGAGATGGTGGACGCCGAGTCCTTCATCGCGGAGGCGACCGCGGAGATCGAGGCGGAACTGGGCGACGAGACGGCCATCATCGCGCTCTCCGGTGGCGTCGACTCCTCGACGGCGGCCGCCCTGGCCTATCGGGCCGTCGGCGAGCAACTCGTCCCGGTCTATGTCGATACCGGCCTGATGCGAAAGGGCGAGACCGAGAGCGTCAGGGAGACGTTCTCTCACATGGACACGCTGCGTATCGTCGACGCCAGGGACCGGTTCCTCGAGGCCCTCGAGGGCGTGACCGACCCCGAGGAGAAACGCCACGTGATCGGCGAGCAGTTCATCAGGGAGTTCGAGACCGTCGCCCGGGAGGTCGACGCCTCGATTCTGGTTCAGGGGACGATCTACCCCGACCGGATCGAGAGCGAAGGAACGATCAAGTCCCATCACAACGTCGGCGGTCTGCCCGAGGTCGTGGACTTCGATGGCATCGTCGAGCCGATGCGGGACCTCTACAAGGACGAGGTCCGCGAGGTGGCCCGCGAGCTGGGCCTCGAGGAGATGGTCGCCGAGCGGATGCCATTCCCGGGCCCGGGCCTGGCCGTCCGGGTCCTGGGCGAGGTGACCGAGGAGAAGCTACGGGTCGCCCGCGAGGCGACCGCCGTCGTCGAGGCGGAACTCGAGGAGTACGAGCCCTGGCAGGCCTTCGCCGCCGTGCTGGGCAAGGCGACGGGCGTCAAGGGCGACAACCGGGTCCACGGCTGGATCGTGGCCGTCCGATCGGTCGAGAGCCGGGACGGGATGACCGCCCGGGCCCAGGCCCTGGACTGGGAGGTCCTCCAGCGCATCCAGAGTCGGATCACCGGCCAACTGGATGGGGTCTCCCGGGTCGTCTACGACGTGACTCACAAACCGCCGGCGACCATCGAGTACGAGTGATGGCCCGCGCACTCATCGTCGGTCCCGATCGCGGTCTCGAAGCGCCACTCGCCGAACACGGGGTCGAGACGGTCCGGATCGAGACGCCGGCCTCGGGCGAGGACCTGGAGAGGGCGGGCGTCGCGGACGCCTCGCTTTGCTTTCTCACGGACGCCGCCGAGGCGACGCTGGTTTCGGTCGCCAGGGAGCGACATCCCGAAATACGGATCGTCTGGTACGCCCCGAGGACCGTCCCGGAGTTCGCGACCCGCCAGCTCGATCTGGGGGTCGACCCCACGCTCATCGGGCCGACCGTCCTCGTCGAGGAACAGCTCGCGTCTCTCGACGCGTAGGGCTCGACTGTGGGTCCGGTCTGGATCGGCCTGTCACCCCACAACCATGAGAGCCAATACCCCGGCGGCGAAACGGTCAGGCATGGCAGAATCGAGCCTCCCCGCAGCGACCCGCCCGGGTCGCGTGTCACTCGCCGTCGAAGACCCATACGCCGTCAGCTCCTTCTACCGGGACGTCGTCGGGCTCGAGCAGCTGGACCGGACGGCGGACACCGCGACCCTCGGAATCGGCGAGACGCCGCTCCTCGAACTCGTCGAATCCGACCACGGCCCCCGGACCGACTCCCAGGCCGGGCTGTATCACGTCGCCTTCCGCTACCCCTCCCGGACCGCGCTCGGATCGGCCCTCAACCGGATCGAGGCCCTCTATCAGCTCGACGGGGCGACCGATCACGGCGTGACCCGCTCGCTTTACCTCACCGACCCGGCCGGCAACGGCGTCGAACTCTACGCCGACCGGCCGCGTTCGACGTGGCCGACCGAGGACGGCGAGGTGCGGATGCGGACCGACCCCCTCGATCTGGACGCGCTCCGGGCCGCGGGCGAATCCGGGACGGACGCGCCGGAGGGAACGCGGATCGGCCACGTCCACCTCGAGGTCACGGACCTGGCGAGTGCGACTGCGTTCTACAGCGCGGGACTGGGCCTCCCCGTGACCCGGGAGATCGGTGACATGGCCCGGTTTTTCGCCACGGACGGCTACCACCATCACCTGGGGGTGACGACCGCCCGGGACCGGACCGATCCGGCGACGGGACGGGGCATCGACTGGTTCGAGTTCGTCGTTCCGGACCGCGAGGCGATCGAGGCGGCCGAGGCACGCTTCGAGGAAATGGACGTGTCCGTCGCGGATCGGGACGGCGGAATCGCGGTCGCCGATCCGGACGGGATCGGCGTTTGGCTGTCCGTCCGGAACTAGTCGGCCCGATCCCGCCGGGCGAGCCCGGTGAGGTGGCCGATCTCGGGTCGGAGTATCTCCTCGACCGCGAGCGTGACCGCACTTTCGCTGCCGGGCAAAACGAAGACCGGGACCCCGTCGGCGACCCCGGCGGTCGCCCGGGTTGCGACGACCCGCGAGCCGATCTCCGCGGCCGACTTGCGCCTGAACAGCTCGCCGAAACCGGGGAGGTGCTTGTCCAGGAGCGGGCCGACGGCCTCGACGGTCACGTCGTCCGGCGTCACGCCGGTCCCGCCGGTGGTGATCAGCACCTCAACGTCGTCGCGATCGATCAGCTGGTTCGCGATGGCCTGAATTCGATCGCCGTCGTCACCGACCAGCTCGCGGGTCACGATGTCGTGACCGGCGGCGGTCAGCGCGTCCCTGATGGCGTCGCCGCTGGGATCGGAATCGAGGGTGCGCGAGGAGGAGACGGTCAGAATCGCGACCCCCACGGACTCCTGGTCGTGGGCGTGATGATCGTGTTCGCGCTCGGCAGTCTCCCCCTCCGAGGACTCCGTCCCGTCCCGCTCGCGTGAGGTGTCCCGCGACTGGAAGTCGACCATACCCCGGCTTCGGCACCCGCACCCTAAGTGCTGACGTTACCCGTCTGGTCCCGACGCATCGCGATGTCGAACCACGGACAGGTGCGGAGCTGGCGGTAGTTCCGGGGGTTCTCCCAGAGGTCGTCGTAATCGATCCAGAGGGTGCCCCCGACTTCCGCCGGGTCGGGGTCCATCTCCGAGTCGGACACCGTCGCCTGGAGGACCGTACAGACCTCCCACTCCAGGCCCTCATCGAGGTAGTGGCGCTTGTACTCGAATCGGTCGGTGACCGAGAGGTCGTCGTACTGGTCCGGCGTGAGTCCCAGCTCCTGCTCGAGTCGCTCCTCGGTGGCCTCGATCTGGGACTGCCCCTCGACGGGGTGGGAGGCGACGGTGCCGTCCCAGTGGGCGTCCCAGAGCCGCTTCCCCCGGGCGCGCTGGGCCAGGAGTACCCGGCCGTCCTCGTCGAAGAGCATGCAGGTGAACGCCCGGTGGCGGATGCCCTCGCCGGTGTGGGCCTCGATCCGGTCGACGGTGCCCTGGGGCGTGTCCTCCGAGTCGACTGCGATCACTTCCTCGCCGCCCGATCGCTCTTCGGTGGCGTCCGGATCAGTCATGAGTGGCCCAAGGACGACCCCGGATTTGTAGTCACCGGTCCTCACCCGCGGGTCTCTTCGAGGATCAGTCGCGTCTTCGTCGAGCGGACCTCGGACTGCTCGCGGGTGCGGGTGATGAGCTCGTTGATCCGCTCGGTGTCCATGGCGTCGACGATCAGCACGATGTCCTGCTCGCCGGAGACCTGCCAGACGAAGTCGACCTCGGTCCACTCGGCCATGCGCTCGGCCAGGGCGTTGGTGTCCACGTCCACGGCCACCGAGACCTCCACCATCGACTTGATGTTGCCCGTCCGTGTCGCGATGGTGAACCGCTCGATGGTCCCCGCCTCCAGCAATCGATCGACCCGGTTGCGTACCGTCCCCTCCGAGACGCCGAGCTGGTCGGCGATCTCGGTGTAGGGGGTCCGTGAGTCCTCCCGGAGGAGTGCCAGGATCTCCCGATCGAGATCGTCCATGGTGCTCGATCGGGGCCGTGACCGAAAACTGTTTCGAATTTCGTAATTCATCTACGAAAGCAAGCCTTATATTCCCCGAAACGTTTGAATATCGCAATGTCGGACGCCTACATCGCCCTGGAAACCGGGGAGGTGCTCGAGGGACGTGCCAGGTCGCCCGGGGAGGCCCACGGCGAACTCGTCTTCACGACGCCGTACACGGGGTACGAGGAGAGCCTCACGGACCCGTCCTACGAGGCCCAGGTGCTGACGTTCGCCTACCCGCTCATCGGGAACTACGGCGTCCGAGCCGAGCGTTTCGAGTCCGATCGCGTTCACCCCAGCGCGGTCGTCGCCCGCGAGCTCACCGATTCGGTCGCCGCGTGGCTCCGGGAGGAGGGGGTGCCCGCAGTCGACACCGTCGACACCCGTGATCTGGTGCTTGACATCCGTGACGGCGGCGCGATGCAGTGTGGCATCGCCGCCGGACCGGACGCCTCGCCGGAGCGGGCCCGCGAGCAACTCGAGAGCTGTCCGCACATGAGTGACATCACGGACATCGGGGACAGGGTCAGCGTGGACGAGGTCGAGGTTCACCCCGCTGCGGGCGACGGACCGACGACGGCGTTGATCCACTGTGGCACGAAGGGAAGCATCATCTCCTCGCTGAACGAGCGCGGGTCGGACGTCCACGTCTTCCCCCACGACGTGGCCCCCGCGGAGGTCGCGTCCCTCGAGCCCGACCTGCTTTTCATCTCGAACGGGCCCGGCGACCCCGCCAACTACGAGGCCACCGAGGCGCTGGTCGAGCACTTCCTCGGCGAGGTCCCAATCGCGGGCATCTGTCTGGGCACGCAGATCGTCGCCAACGCGGTGGACGGCGAAACCGAGAAGATGGAGTTCGGCCACCGGGGGGTCAACCAGCCGGTGCTCGACCGGGCGAGCGGTCGGGTCGTCATGACCACCCAGAACCACGGCTACATGGTCTCTGACCCCGGCGAGCTTGCGGTGACACAGATCAACGTCAACGACGACACCCCGGAGGGGGCCGAGTCGACCGACCTGGACGTCATCACCCGCCAGTACCATCCCGAGGCCCATCCCGGCCCCCACGACACGCTCGGATTCTTCGATGACGTGCTGGAGATGGCCGCGGCCGGCGAGCACCCGCGGTCCGCACGCTGACCCCGATCACGCCGGGACGGCCGGTGGCCTTTACTCCCCGCAGTCCAATCGTGTGCTGATGACACAGGACTACGTCGAACGGGTCCGAGAACAGCGCGAGCAGAAAGCGGAGCACTTCGCGGAGAGCCGCCGGTCGCCCCTTCCGCGGTCGGCTGAGTTCGCCGGTCTGGAGTACTTTCCCGTCGACGAGTCGATGCGCTTTGAAGTCCGACTCCACGAACACGAGGACCCCGAGACGCTGACCGTCGAGACCACGGCGGGCAACGCACAGGAGTACCTGCGGTGGGGGGAGTTCCGCTTGGAGATCGACGGCGAGGACGTGACGATCCAGGCCTACAAGGGCGATCCCTCGGCGGACCGGCTCTGGGTCCCGTTCCGGGATGAGACCAACGACGAGGAGACCTACGGCGCGGGCCGCTATCTCGATCTGGAACGGGACCGCCACTACCGGGACGGGACGTGGATACTCGATTTCAACATGGCCTACAACCCGACCTGCGCGTACAACGAGGGCTACGAGTGCCCGCTGATCCCAACCGAGAACTGGCTCGACGTGCGGATCGAGGCCGGCGAGAAGGACTATCCCGGCGAGGCCCACACGCCGGAGCACCACTAGCTCCCTCGTGGCGGTCCGAGCTCCGGCCGGCCCGGATCGCATCCGCGGACGGGGCGGTTCTACGGGCGGAGCAGGCCGTGGTGGTTCACTCGGCCCCCCACTTCGCGGTGCGTTTGGGGCGTTCCGTGACCGACTCGACGTCGAGGGGGGCGTCCTGGGCGTCCAGGGCCGCCAGGGCGGCCTTCGCCGACGGGTAGGTCGAGAAGTACGTGACCCCCTGCTCGACGGCGACCTGGAGGGGATCGCGGTCCCGCGAGACGATCAGGTCGATCTCCCCCGCCTCGATGGCCGCCTCGAGGGCGGACACGTCCTCGAAGTCCGCGATGGTGTACTGCCGGGCGAACCCCTCGAGCAGCGCGCTTCCCTCCTCGGACGTCCGGTCGGGGAACGCCTCGTGGGAGAGGTCGATCAGCGCGGTCCCCTCGGACGGAATGGGCTTGTCGATGGCCATCTGGGCCTTCCGATAGGCCATGGCCCAGGAGTCGGCGGTGCCCATCACCTCGCCGGTGGATTTCATCTCCGGGCCGAGAGTCGGGTCCGAACCGGGCAGCCGGTCGAAGGGCAGGACGACCTCCTTCACGCTGACCTGTTCGGGGATCCGCTCCTCGACGTCGAGGTCCGCGAGGCGCGCTCCGGCCATGACCTTCGCCGCGAGCTTGGCGATCGGGACTCCCGTGGCCTTCGAGACGAATGGCACCGTCCGCGAGGAGCGGGGGTTTGCCTCCAGGACGTAGACCGTGCCGTCCTGGACCGCCAGTTGGACGTTGAGCAGGCCCACCGTCTCCAGGGTCGATGCGATGTCCTCGACCACCTCGCGGACCCTGGCCATGGTCGACTCGTCCAGGTTCTGTGGCGGGATCATCACCGCCGAGTCTCCGGAGTGGACCCCCGCGGTCTCGATGTGCTCCATCACGCCGCCGACGAGCACGTCTTCGCCGTCCGCGACCGCGTCCACGTCGAGTTCGATGGCCCCCTCGAGATAGCCGTCGACGAGGATCGGCTTCTCGGGGGAGACCCGGACGGCCTCCTCGATGTAGGACCGCAACTCCCCGTCGTCGTGGACGACCTCCATCGCCCGGCCGCCGAGGACGTAACTCGGGCGGACCAGGACGGGATAGCCGATCTCGTGGGCCAACTCCAGGGCCTCGGCCTCGGTGGTGGCCGTGCCGCCCGCGGGCTGGGCGACACCCAGTTCGTCCATCAGGGCGTTGAACCGATCCCGGTCCTCGGCCAGGTCCATCGCCTCGAC
This sequence comes from Halodesulfurarchaeum sp., assembly GCA_042216995.1. Taxonomy (GTDB): domain Archaea; phylum Halobacteriota; class Halobacteria; order Halobacteriales; family Halobacteriaceae; genus Halodesulfurarchaeum. The sequence continues at coordinate 12,375 of JBDGTI010000058.1, read as the reverse complement.
GCTGGTGCCAAGCAGCTCACAGTCAAGGCCCCGGCGATCGATCTCGGTCGCCAGCGGGTCGCCGATGTTCACCGACGTCTGGCCCCCGAACTGGACCATCACGCCGTCGGCGTTGGTGGCCTCGATGACGTCCGCGACCTCCTCGGCCGTGATCGGCTCGAAGAACAGGCCGTCGGAGGTGTCATAATCCGTCGAGACCGTCTCGGGGTTGTTGTTCACGATGTGGGTATCGATGCCCGCCTCGCGCAGCGCCCGGACCGCGTGGACGGTCACGTAGTCGAACTCGACCCCCTGTCCGATCCGGATCGGGCCGGCGCCGACGATGACCACGCTCTCGACGTCCGGATCGGTCCGGACCTCCCGGCGGGGCTGCTCGGCCGGCGATCGCGAGGAGTAGTAGTACGGCGTCGTGGCGGCGAACTCCCCGGCACAGGTGTCGACCTGCTTGAACGAGCGGGGCTGGGCGCGCCCCTCGACGGTCTCCACGCTGACCGACGGGTCGGGCTCGGTCCCGGGCAGGTCGACCGCGGTCGGGCCGACGCCCCCGCCGGTGGCGGAGAGGGCCGTCTCGCCGTCGTTCGCCATGGCGGCGGCCTCGGCGTTCGTGAACCCGGTCTCGATGGCCGGCTCGACGTCCCCGTCGGCGGCGGCCTCGGCGGCCTCGACGACGTTGCCAAACCGCTCGACGTACCACTCCTCGATGCCGGTCCAGGCCGCGATCTCCGCGGTCGAATAGCCCCGCTCGAAGGCCTCGAAGATGGCGTAGGGCCGATCGGGCGTGGGCCGCTCGAGGTGGTTCTCGATCAGCCGCGCATCGGAGACGCTGTCCCAGTCGACGGCGGGGACGTACTCCGTCGAGCGAAGCGCCTTCAGGAGTGACTCCTCGAAGGTCCGACCGATCGACATCGCCTCGCCCGTGGACTTCATCGCCGTCGAGAGCTCGAAGTCCACCTCGGGGAACTTGTCCTTGGGCCACCGGGGGATCTTGGTGACCACGTAGTCGATGGCCGGCTCGAAGGCCGCGGTCGTCTCCCCGGTGATCTCGTTCTCGATCTCGTGGAGCTTCTTGCCCAGCGCGACCTTCGCGGTCACGCGGGCGATGGGGTAACCGGTCGCCTTCGAGGCCAGCGCGGAGGAGCGGGACACGCGGGGGTTGACCTCGACGACCCGGTACTCCCCGCCCGGAGTGCCGTCGTCCCGCCAGGCGAACTGGATGTTGCAGCCGCCCTGGATGCCCAGATCGCGGATGACCGCCAGGGCCGCGTCCCGCATCGCCTGGTGGCCCGCATCCGGGATGACCTGACTCGGGGTGACGACCATCGACTCCCCGGTGTGGATCCCCATCGGGTCCAGGTTCTCCATGTTGCAGATGATGATCGTCGAGTCCGCGGCGTCCCGCATCACCTCGTACTCCAGTTCGACCCAGCCGTCGATGGATTCGGTGATCATCACCTCGTGGTTGCGGGAGAGGGTGAGCCCGCGCTGCACGCGGTCGTGGAGTTCGTCCATGTCGTGGACGTCTCCCGAGCCCTGGCCGCCCAGGGTGTAGGTGGTCCGCATGATGACCGGCAGGCCGCCGACCTGCTCGACGGCGTCCTCGACCTCCGCCATCGACTCGACGGTGACGGACTTCGGGACCGGCTGATCGAGGGCCTGCATGCGGTCGCGGAACATCTCGCGGTCCTCGGTGGCGTAGATCGTCTCGAGTGGGGTGCCCATGATCTCCACGTCGTGTTCCTCGAGGACGCCCTGCTCGGCCAGTTCGGCGGTGACGTTCAGGCCGGTCTGACCGCCCAGGCCGGCGATGACGCCATCGGGGTTCTCCGTGCGGATGACCTCTGCGATGGCCTCGGCGGTGATCGGCTCGATGTAGACCTCGTCGGCCATCTCGGGGTCGGTCATGATCGTCGCCGGGTTGGAGTTCACGAGGACGACCCGGGCCCCCTCCTCCTGGAGGGCTCGGCAGGCCTGCGCGCCGGAGTAGTCGAACTCGGCAGCCTGTCCGATCTGTATCGGGCCGCTTCCGATGAGAAGGACGGTCCGGTCGTCTGGCATTACCGGTGAAAACCCGTACATCGTAATAAGTCCGGCGATATATTACAGGTTTCGCAACTCTATTTCGAAATTCGAAACTCCTTCGATGGTCCACACGTCTCAGTGGGTGAACACGAGCAACTGCGAGTCGGTCCGTACGACACAGATCGGGGCGGGCGGGGCACTCGAGAAGGAGTGTGACTGCTCGACTGTCACGAGCAGTCGATCGAAGGGGTCGCCGCAGGCCGGACAGGCATACCCCTCGCGGTTCTCGACCAGCGCGGTCGAGTCGTCCCGGCGGAGCAGTTTGAGTCCGTGGCGATAGTCGTGGATCGAGAACCCGTCTGTCAGGTCGAGGCGCTCCATCGATCGAGGGATGGGGCCCGCACCCTAAACCGTCTGCTCAACTGTAGAATTGCTCGACCAACTCGTCGTAGGCCGCCATCAGTTCCTCGGTGACTGGCCCAACGGCGAACTGCTGGTCGTCGAGTCGTCCGATCGGCCAGACCTCCCCGGTCGTATTGGACAGGAAGAGTTCGTCGGCCCCCCGCAACCGGTCGGGACGGTAGCGACCCGTCTCGACGGGGATGTCCCGTTCGTCGGCCAACTCGAGCACCGTATCCCGGGTCACGCCGGCCAGGATCGGCCCCTCCAGGGAGGGGGTGTGGAGCACCCCGTCCGCCACGAAGAAGACGTTTGCCGTCGTCGCCTCCGCGACGTACCCCTCGGTGTCGAGCATGACCGCGTCGTCCCCCTCGATGGACCCGTCGGCGGCCCGCAATTCCAGGCGTGCCAGTATCCCGTTGAGGTAGTTGTGGGTCTTCAGGTCCGGCGGGATCGCGTCGGGATGGTTGCGCCGGGTCTCGGCGATCTTCACCGTCGCCGGCTCGTCCCAGCGGGGTTCCCCCTCGACGCCGGCCCGCGGCAGTTCCTTGAGGACGATCACGACGGTGGGATCGACCTCCGGCCGGGGGGTCAGGGCCCCGGGTTGGCTGCCCCGGGTGATCGACAGGCGCACGTAGGCGTCCGCGAGGCCGTTCGCGTCGAGCGCGTCCTCGACCCGCTCGCGGATGTCACCCGGGATTGCCTCGGGCATGCCCAGTTTCTCACAGGTGTTCCGGAGCCGATCCAGGTGGGCGTCCCACTCGAAGAGGGTGCCAGCATAGACCCGCAACGTCTCGAAGGCCGCGTCGCCGTACTGGAAGCCCCGGTCGGTGACCGACACCGTCGCGTCTTCGGCCGGAACCAGCTCTCCGTCTACGTGGTACTGCATACGTCCCGTATGAACGCGCCAACGATATCTTTCCCACGATCCGTGAGGATGCTCTCCGGGTGATACTGCACGCCGTAGTGGGGCTCGTCCTCGTGGCGCACGCCCATCACCAGTTCGGGCTCGTCCTCGGTCCAGGCGGTCTCCGTCAGGCAGTCCGGCAGGTTCTCCCGATCGACGCCCAGCGAGTGGTACCGACCCGCCTCGAACTCGGCCGGGAGGTCGGCGTACAGCCCCGCGCCGTCGTGGCTGAGGACCGATGACTTCCCGTGGACGACCCCAGGGGCGTGGTCCACCGGCGCGCCGTGGACGGCACACAGCGCCTGGTGGCCGAGACACACGCCGAGCGTCGGGAGGGACAGCTCCGCGAAGATCGGCATCGAGACCCCCGCGTCCTGGGGAATACCGGGCCCCGGGGAGACGATGATCCCGTCCGGGTCGAGGCCCCTGATCCCCTCGAGGTCGATCTCGTCGTTCCGGGCGACGGTCACCTCGCCCGCGAACTCCCCGGCGTACTGCACCAGGTTGTACGCGAAGGAGTCGTAGTTGTCGACGACCAGGAGGTGTGGCGCCGGTCGGTCGCCCGCCCGGTCGGTCATTCGCCCACCTCCAGGTCCCCCGCCTCGAGGGCCTCGTCGACGGCGGTGAGCAGGGCCCGGGCCTTGTCCAGGGTCTCCTCGTACTCGCGGTCGGGCTCCGAGTCGTGGACGATCCCGCCCCCGACCCGGAGGTGGTACTCCTCCCCGGTCCGCACGAGGGTCCGGATGACGATGTTCAGGGTCGCCCGGCCGTCGAACCCGATCGCGGCCATGCTGCCGGTGTAGGGGCCCCGACGGGTCGCCTCGACCGCCTCGATGATCTCCATGGTGCGGGGCTTTGGCGCGCCGGTGATCGTCCCGCCGGGGAACACCGCCCGGATGGCGTCGACCACGCTCGCGTCCGGCCGGAGCCGGCCCGAGACCAGCGAAACCAGGTGCATCACCTCCGAGTAGCGGTCGACCCGGCGGTACTCCTCGACGGTGACCGTGCCGTACTCGGAGACCTTCCCCAGGTCGTTTCGCTCCAGGTCGACGAGCATGGCGTGTTCGGCCCGTTCCTTCTCGTCGCCGGTGAGATCGGCCGCCAGGGCCTGATCTTCGGCGTCGGTCTCGCCCCAGGGACGGGTGCCGGCGATGGGCTCGGTCACCAGGCGGTCCCCCTCGCGTTCGAGGAGCAGTTCCGGGCTCGCGCTCACCAGGTCGACCCCGGGGAACTCCACCAGCCCGGAGTACGGGGCGGGATTCACCGATCGGAGCGCGTCGTAGGCCTCGACCGGATGGACGGCCGCGGGGGCCTCCAGGCGCTGTGAGATGTTCACCTAGAACGTGTCGCCGTCCCGGATGTAGTCCTTCACCGTGACGACCCGCTCGGCGTAGGCCTCCCGGTCGGTCCGGCTCTCGAACTCGGCGGCGGCCGCGTTCGCCGGCGGCGCGCCCACCGTCGGATCGCCGCCTTCGATCGCCGCGGCCAACTCCTCGAGGTGGTCCAGGCCGCGTTCGTAGGCCGCGTCCGGGTCGCCGTCGACCCGCGGCGCGGTCACGAGGGACAGTTCGGGTTCCTCGCCGGGTGGCATCTGCCAGGCCGCGACGGTCTCGTAGATTCCGAACTGGAGGTGGGGGAGCCCGCGGTCGTCAGCGGCCTCGGCGGGGAGGGCCTCCAGGTCCCGGACCACGTCATAGGAGAGCCAGCCGAAGAGCCCGCCCGGGTAGGGGATCTCACAGTCCGTCTCGACGAGGGCTTCCCGGTCGAGTCGCGTTTCGAGGCGATCGAGCGCGCCGCTGCCCTCGACGGTGAGGAACTCGATCGGGTCCACGCCGAAGTAGCCCCTCCCTTCGCGGCCGCCCGAGGTCTCGAAGAAGAAGGAGGGCTCCTCCCCCCGGGCCCGACGATAGGCCATCCAGGGGGTCGCCCGCACCTGCCCCACGATCGGCACGCGGGCCCCGCCGGTGGCGTCGGCGGCCCGGGAAGCGAATTCCGCCCGGGAGGTGGATAGCGAAACCCGTCGCATACCCGTTGAAGGTCACTCCCGGACAAAGCCTTTGGGTCTCACCCACGTGTCGGGTCAGACCGGTTCGTCGAACTCGTCATCGAAGTTCCGCACCGAGCGGTACTCCGCGACGAACTCATCCACGTCGAAGGCCGATCGGTGCTCGGTGAACGCGGCGACCGCCGAGTCGTCGCCGGCCTCGGACACGGCCTCGGCCATCAGGTCGATGACCGCCTCGACGACGATCTCGTGGAGTCGGCGGGCGTCGAAGTCCGCGATCCAGGCGATCGCGAAGCCGGTCGTGCCGTCTTCGGCGGCGTCGTGGGCAGCGATCCGGTCCGGGTGGGTCTCCATCACCAGGCCCATCAGCGAGGCCATTCCGAACTCCTCGGCGTCAGTACCCGTGGTCTCGACGGTTCCCGCCAGGGATTCGGTGACCGATTCCGGGAGGAACCGGGTGGGGGGATGGGGGTCCAGCACGACGGCGTGGGTCCCGCCACACGGGCAGTCGAACTCCCGCATGCCCAGATCGAGGTCGGCGACCGCCTTCCGCTCCCCGCAGGGCAACTCGATTACCGCGTCGCTCTCGTCACTGGGAACGCCTGGCTGTGCGGTCATGGCCACTCCCTCCGGTCCGGCTCTCCGTCAGGCTTGCGCTGGGGTCCGATGGCCCATCCGGCGGCGTCGGCGGCCGCATCGACCGGGAGGTGCTCCCAGCCGACCGACTCGACGCGGTCCCGATCCGCTTCGCCCCCGCTCACGAGAACGTAGCGGTCCGTGTCGTACTCCGCTTTGATCCGTTCGAGGGCCGTCGTGATCCGCTCGCCCATCGAGTCGAAGTCGGCCCGAATGCGCCGCTTGCGGGTGTATCTGCTCCGAACCGATCCCGGTTCATCGGTGACCACGCCCGTGTGGGTCGACCACCGGCGGGCGTCGGCGAAGACGGTGCCCGGTTCCGCCAGGGTCCGCAGGGCCGACAGTTCGAACGCGAGGGTCATCTCGCCCCCGTCACCCGGCGTGTGCATATCCGATCTGGGGGCGAACCGCGCAAAACGGCTTCGGTCCTCACTCGAAGGCGTCCAGGTCCTCCAGGTCGAAGTTCTCCTGGAGGAGGACGTCCTTCTCCTCGGCGACCTCGGCGCCGCTCTTGATCACGTCCTTGAACTTCGACTGGGCCGCGACGTCCCCGATCAGGACGCCCCCGATGAGCTGTCCGTCCTTGAAGGCCAGCCGCCGCCAGGTGGTGTCGTCGTACGTGCGTTCGGCCTCGTCGTCGCCCTCCGTGGGATAGCCAAAGGAGAGAAACGGGAAGTCGAAGTGGGTGATCGAGTACGAGGAGACCCAGCGGAACTCCTCGGTCTCGACGTCTTCGCCCTGGTCCGAAAGCATGGAGCGGGCCGCGAGGGAGCCCTGCTTCTTGGCCGAGCCCCAGGAGCCGTTCTGGGCCTCCTCCTCGATGATCGGGTCGAGGAAGGTCACGACGTCACCGGCGGCATAGATGTCCTCGGCGTCGGTCCGCATGTACTCGTCCGTGTGGATGCCGTCGCTGTCGGTCTCGACGGCGGTGCCCTGGAGCAGTTCCGTGTTGAAGTTCAGCCCGATGGCCGAGCCGACGAAGTCACTCTCGTATCGGTTGCCGTTGGCGTCGATGGTGGCCTCGACGTGGCCCGAATCGTCCGTGATGAACTCCTCGACGCCGGACTCGAAGACCAGGTCAACGCCGATATCACGCATCGCCTCGTGCATGATCTCCGCGCCCTCCATGCTCAACGCGTATCGCCACCAGCGGTTGCCCCGCATGATGTACCAGGCGTTCTCGAGTTCGAACTGACCCGCGATGGCCGCCAGGTCGATCCCCAACAGGCCGGCCCCGACGACGACGGCGTTCTCCGCCTCCTCCATGCCCTGTCGGATGCGGCGGGCGTCCTCGAACGTCCAGAAGTGGTGGATCCCCTCGGCGTTGCTGCCCGGGACCGGCAGCTGGGCCGGCGTACCGCCGGTGGCGACCAGGAGTTTGTCGTAGTCGAGCACCTCGCCCGTGTGGGTGTGGACCTCGTGGGCGTCGTCGTCGACCCGCGTGACGTGGGTGTTCAACTGGAGGTCGATGTCCCGGTCGGCATACCAGTCCTCGTCGTGAATGTAGACCGGGTCCTCGGGCATCTTGCCCTTGGCGTACTCCTTGATCAGGATCCGATTGTAGAGCGGCTCTCCCTCCTCGGTGATGACGGTGATGTCGGCTTCCTCGTCGTGGTCCCGCAGCTTCTCGGCCGCGGTGCTGCCCGCGATCCCATCACCAATAATTATGTACGACGCGCTCATACCCAGCGTTTCATTATCATCCCTAATGTGGATTGCTATATCAATCGGACGCTTCCGCCGGAAATCCCTCATTCTCCCGGCAAATGCTTGCAGTCCAGCTTGCTGCTCCAAAACAGGCGTCTCCCGGCCACGACGGGCCACTCGATCAGGGCCGGGGACGACTTCGATGACTTGTTGGCGGAGATGCCCCCTATTCGTCGGCGTAGACCATTTCCGCGATGACCCGGCGTTCGCCCTCGTCGTCGTCGCCCTCGTACTTGTAATGGGTGTCCGGATCCTCATCGCTGGTCGCGGCGTGGGAGCCATCACAGAAGGGGTAATCTGCCGAAAGCCCACACATACAGATGGCGACGCCGCCGTCCGACTCGATGTCCGCCGCGTCGATTTTCTCGGGACCGGTCGCCTCGTGGGTGATCTCGCGGGGCATATCCGGCGGATTCGGCGGCCGGACATATATAATCGGGGGCGGATCGTCCGGCTACCGGTCGCCGCTTGGCTCCAGGATCCGGTCGGCGACCTCGTACCCGGCGACGACCCCGCCGTTCAGGCTCCGCTCGGGGTACTGCGCCCGGGAGGCCATCCCGGCGTAGTAGACCCCCTCGCCGACCGCATCGCCCAGGTCGAAGGGCACGACCGACTCCAGGTACCCGCGCTCGTAGACCGGGGCCGTTCGGCGGTCCCGGGTCGTCTCGATCCAGTTGACCGCATCGCGATCGAACTCGGGGAAGAGGGACTCGATGCCCTCGAGGAACTGCTCCTCGATCGCCGCGTCGGATTTGGCCACGATCGGGTCCGCGTCGGATTGGACGTACCTCGGGATGTAAAGCAGGTGTTCGCCGCCGTATCGGTCGGCCGGGACGAAGTTCGTGTGCTCGATGAGCGCGCCGAAGGGCGCATCGTCGCCGATGTTGAGCCAGTACGTGTCGGTCAGGGACTCCTCCATCGAGAGCACCGAGCAGACCGTCCCCTGGAAGTCTATCGCACACTCATAGCCGGTGAGTTCCTCGAGCGTGTCCGGCATCGTGGCGACGATCACGGCGTCGACCGACTCGGTGCCCGCCTCCGTGGTGATCGTCTCGACGCCGCCCGCTCCGAGCCCGATATCAGTCACCTGCGTGCCAGTGCTGAGGTTCTCCTCCCCGATCGCCTCGACGAGCGCGTCGATCAACCGTCCGAACCCGCCACGGAGGTATCCGAGCGGCTCGCCCCGGAGCAGGTCCCGCTCGCCGCGGAAGCGCACTCGGCCAAGGAGCCAGGCGGCGCTCACCTCCTCCGTGCGGGAGCCGAACTTGGCCTCGAGCAGCGGCTCGAAGAAGTTCTCATAGACCCTGTCGGTCGTGTGCTCGCGGACGAACGCCTCGATGGGGACCTCCTCGTAGGCCTCGAGGTCCTCGTAGGAGCCGGTCCGGGGAATGCCGCCGCGCACGTCGACGCCCAGGACGAGCATGCCCAGCCGGAACGTGTCATAGAGGCTGAGATACGGGTAGGCGGCGATCTCCCAGAGCGTGTCGAGCGGATAGACGGTGCCGTCCATGTAGTAGGCATTCTGCCCGATCGGCCAGGAGAGATCCGGGCCCAGGCCGAGTTCCTCGATCAGTTCGACGATCGTCTCCTCTGTCTTCGAGAGGTGATGGTAGTACCGCTCGATGGGGTCTCCGGCCGTCTCGTGGGTCGCGGCCAGTCCCCCGGCGGTCTCTTCGGCCTCGTAGACCCGCACCTCCCGGCCCGCCTGCCGCAGTCGATACGCGGCGGCCAGGCCGGCGATGCCGCCCCCGACGATCCCGATCATGTCCCGGACTGGGTGAGCCGCGGAAAATAGCGTTGTGATCCTCACGCCCGGGGGTGACATCTCGACCCGCTGGGATCGCATGACAAATATTAAAGCCCGTCCCGCCCGAAAATCCGGCCACTCACAATGGATATCGCCGACATCGCGACGGCGGACTACATCGAGGTGCCCGTCGACCGACGACTCGGAAAGGTTCGATCTCTCTTCGAGCAGGAACGCCCCAAGGGAATCATCGTCACCGCCGATGGGGAGTATCGGGGCGTCATCACGGAGCGCCAATTCCTCCAGTCCCACATCGAGGACGACGCGAAGGCCGAAACGCTGGTCCGCTCCGCCCCGAAGATCGACCGGGACGAGGACATCCGGGACACCGCCCGGATGCTGGTCGAAGGCAACACCAAGGTCGCGCCGGTCTTCGAGGACGACACGCTCTGGGGCATCATCACCGAGGATCTGATCCTCGAGGCGGTTCTCGACAACCTCGACGCCCTGGACGTCGCTGACATCTACACCACCGATCCCGTCACGATCGGCGAGGACGACACGGTCGGACAGGTCATCAACCGCCTGCGCGAGAACGGCGTCTCCCGGCTGCCGGTTCTTGATGACGGGGATCTCACCGGGGTCGTGACCGTCCACGACGTGGTCAACGTGATCGTCCGGGACATGTCCAAGGCGACATCCGGGGACCGCCGCGGCGAGATCGAGCGGGTGCTTGACCTCCCCGTGTATGACATGATGACCTATCCGGTCGAGACGGTCGCTCCCACGGTGTCCGTCGAGGACGCGGTCCGCACGATGCTCGAGGAGGACATCGGCGGGGTGGTGGTCACCGATCCCGAGACGGACCGCCCGGTCGAGGGCGTGTTGACCAAGACCGACGTCCTGCGGGCGTTGACCTACACCGAAGAGCAGCGGATGGACGTGCAGATCACGAACATCGAACTGCTTGAAACCCTCTCCCGCGAGGAGATTCGCGAGCGCATCACGGACGTCGCCGATAAGTACCAGGACATGCAGGTCCAGCACGCCCACGTCCGCTTCCACAAGCACAACGAGAAGCTCCGGGGCACCCCGCTGATCCAGGCCCAGATCCGCCTGCGGACCAACCGCGGCCAGATCGCCGGCACGGGGGAGGGCTATGGCTCGGACAACGCCTTCTACGTGGCCATGGACAAACTGGAGCGAAACGTCCTCGAACTCAAGGACATCCGCGCCGACGAGGCCTACGAGGGACAGCTGCTGCGCAAACTGAACGAGCTGTAGCGATCCGGGTGTTTTCCCGGTCCGCGATTGCCGGCGAGTCGGTCGGCCCGACTGGACGACTGGATCGAGCTACCGCTCTGCTTCTTCGATGCCGTTCTCGGTGATCTGAAACGTCACGGATTCGCCCTCGGGCCTCGAGCGGTGCTTTTCCACGACCGCCTTCCGGTTCCCTCCCTTGTAGCGATCGAGCCGGAGGATCGTGCCGGTCCAGTGAGAGAGGGTGTGCCCGCCCAGCGGCCGGGGGCGCCCCGACTCCCGCTCCGGGTCGCTGAAGACCTGGTTCGTGATGACGACCGCCAGATCGTGCTTCCGTGCGAGCGCGAGCAGCTGGGTGATCTGATCGGCCACCGCCCGGAGGGCGTCCCCCCGCTCCGCGTCGCCGGTCCGCTCCAGCCGGTAGAAGCCGGTCGCGCTGTCCAGCACGATCAGGTCCATCTGCGGGGCGAACTCCGCGGCGTCCCGGACCGCTTCGGCCTGCTCCCCGAAATCCGTGGCCTCGGTCACGACGATGTGCTGGGCGGCCCGCTCGCCGTCCTGGCCCTCGAGGATCTGCTCGAAGCGCTCGACGGACAGCCCCTCCGTGTCGATGAAAAGCGCCTGCCCGCCCTCGCTCGCGACGGCGACGCTGCCGCTGAGGGCCACGTTGGTCTTGCCCGCGCCGGGTGGGCCATAGAGCTGGGTCGCCGTCCCGCGTTCGAACCCGCCGCCGAGCAGCGAATCCAGGGCCGAACACCCGGTGGGCACGTCCTCGGTCACGCCCGGAAGTTGGACGCGCTCACCTGAAAACTCCCCGGTGTGGGACGGGTGGGCGCAACGGTTTTCCGTCGTCCAATCACACTGTCGGACAACCCCCTCCATGAACGAAGTCCAACTCGAGGTGGCAAAGGCCTACCCGAACGACTCGGGTCGCGGCATCGCCCGCCTCGATCCCGACACGTTGTTGCACCTGAAACTCAGCCCCGGGGACATCATCGAGATCGAGGGCGCGGAGTGGACCGCGGCGAAGGTCTGGCGGGCCGACCGCCAGGACTGGAACAGCGACACCATCCGGATCGACGGGTTCACCCGCCAGAACGCCGACGTGGGTATCGGCGAACGGGTCACGATCCGGAAGGCCCAGACCGAGCCCGCCGATCGACTGGTGCTGGCTCCGCCCGAGGACGCCAGCGTGCAGTTCGGCTCCGACGCGGCCGGGATGGTCAAGCGCCAGATCCTCAAGCGGCCGGTCGTCGCCCACGACATCGTCCCCGTGATGTCGAGCACGAACCATCCCTTCATGCGCTCGCCGGGGCAGGCGATCCCGCTGATCGCCGTGGAGACCGAACCGGAGGGCACCGTGCTGGTCACCGAGGACACCGAGGTGGACCTGCGCGAGGAGCCCATCGCGGGCTTCGAGCGCACCGGCGGCGGCATCACCTACGAGGACATCGGCGGCCTGGAAAACGAGATCCAGCGCGTGCGCGAGATGGTCGAGTTGCCGATGAAACACCCCAACGTGTTCCAGAAGCTCGGCATCGAGCCGCCACAGGGGGTGTTGCTCCACGGGCCGCCCGGGACCGGCAAGACCCTGCTCGCGAAGGCCGTGGCCAACGAGACCGCCGCGAGTTTCTTCTCGATCGCGGGCCCGGAGATCATCTCGAAGTACTACGGCGAGTCCGAACAGCAACTGCG
>JBDGTI010000025.1:0-20944 GCA_042216995.1 Halodesulfurarchaeum sp. | reverse complement strand
CGCTCCTCACCGGTGTTCGTCACAGAAGCGGGCCGGGAGGGATTTGAACCACGGTCGGAGAAGCTCCTCCCTGATTCATATCCCTCCCGACCGGTTCGCTCGCCGCTTCGCTGATGCTCAGGGGCTCACTGCACGGGCCGGGAGGGATTTGAACCCCCGTCCGTCTGGTTAAAAGCCAGACGCTCTGCCTACCTGAGCTACCGGCCCGCACCACAACGGTAGTGATGGCTCGGTTAAACACTTTCCCTCCGGATGCGGCGGTCGCCGCTACAGCGGCGGATAGCACGGGCACCACCGGCCGGGTCGACCTGCCGGATCGACCGGCGGACCGGTTCCGCCCCGGTCTATCGCCCGTCGAAATGGGTATTCGTGGGAGAAACGTACCATCCCATTTAACTACATGCGTAGCCAACCGGCAGTTTGATGAACAAGAGCCGGGTCTCGACGGGGATCGAGGGGCTTGACAGCATTCTCGACGGGGGGCTCCTCGAGCGACAGAACGCGTTGCTGCGCGGACCGCCCGGGGCGGGAAAGACGATCTTCGGATTGCACTTCCTCGCGGAGGGCGTCGAGCAGGACGAGACGAGCCTCTACATCAACCTCGGCGAGCCAACGGAGTACGTGCGACAGACGGCGGCCGAGTTCGACCTGCATCCCGAGGACATCCACTTCCATGACCTCTCCCCCTCGGACGAGCAGTTTGCGGAGGACGAAACCTACTCGCTGTTCGAGGCGGCCGACGTCGAACAGCCCGCGTTCATCGGGAGCCTCACGGACACCATCCAGGAAATCGACCCGGATCGGGTCCTCCTCGATCCGATAACCGAGTTCAGGTATCTCACGTCGGACGAACGCCAGTTCCGAAAGCAGATTCTTGGCTTCCTCGACCTCCTCAAGGACGCCGACGCGACGGTTCTGCTGACCTCGCAGGCCGCCGAAACGGTGTCGGACGAGGACCTGCAGTTCCTCACCGATACCGTCCTCTCCCTGCACAAACACGAGACCCACCGGACGGTCGAGGTGTCGAAATTCCGGGGGTCATCGTACCGAGATGGCCACCACTCCTATGCGATCACCGACGAAGGGGTGTCGGTCTGGCCCCGCATTCGCCCCGACCGGGACGCGACGGCCGACGCCACCGACGAGACGCTGTCCTCGGGGGTGCCCGAACTCGACCAGCTCCTCGAGGGCGGCATCACGCACGGCACGGTCACGTTCCTGAGCGGGCCGACCGGCGTCGGCAAGACCACCACCGGAACGCAGTTCCTGAAGGAGGCGGTCTCGCAGGGGGAATCGGCCGTGATGTATCAGTTCGAAGAATCGCGGCACACCCTGCTGCAGCGGGCCGAAGCGGTGAACATCCCGATCGGGAACCTGATCGAGGACGGCGACCTCGCGATCGAGGAGGTCCCACCCGAGGCCTACACCCTCGACGAATTCGGGCAGATGGTTCGCACGGCCGTCGAGGACGAGGGCGTCGACGTGGTGATGATCGACGGCACCCAGGGGTTCAAACAGAACCTCCGCGGGCTGGGCGACGAGCCACAGGAGAGCCTCCTCCACCTCGGCCGATACCTCCGGTCCCGGGGCGTAAGCGTGATCATCACCCACGAAATTCACAACGTGACCGGGACCTTCCAGGTGACCGAGGAGGGCACGAGCAACCTCGCAGACACCATCATCTTCCTGCGGCACGTCGAGTATCAGGGCGAGATGCGCAAGGTCATCGGGACGCTGAAGATGCGGACCAGCGACTTCGAACGCAGTCTGCGCGAACTCGAGATCACCGAGTACGGACTCAGCGTCGGGGAGCCCCTCCCCCACCTCCGGGGCATTCTCTCCGGGACCCCGGAATGGAACGAGGACGCGACCGGCCGGCAATCCGATGCCGGAGGCCGATGAGGCGGTCCGCTGAATCAGCTCGGGAAGGGGGAGGGGGGCGAAACCGACAGGCGACATGACTGCCCGCATTCTGCCGCTGGTAACGAATCCCGCCAATCGGAAGGTGCTCACGAACTGGGTCCGCGAACGGCCGGACTACGAACTGATCCACGACGAGGCGGGCCTGTCCGCCGAGGCCATCGACTGTGTCGTCCTCGACCCGCCGGCGTTGTCCGACCGGAAGACCCGCCTCATCGAGCGAAAGAATCGTGACACCATCCCGGTACCGTATCTCCTCCTCGTCGACGAGGACGACGAACGGGCCGTCCGCGAGATGCTCCGCGAGGAACATCCCGACCTCTGGGCCGTCGTCGACGGCATCGTGGGGATGTCCGTCTCCAAGTACCGTCTCGGCGACCGCATCGAGACCCAACTCCGGTTGCGTGAGCGGACCCGGGACGTCATCGAACAGCAAAAACAGCTGCGGGCGATCCGGGATGAGCACACCGGACACGGCGTGATAATCACCGACCTCGAGGGCACGATCCAGTACGTGAACCGGGCCTTCGAAAAGCAATCCGGATACGACCGTGAGGAAGCGATCGGTGAAAACCCGAGCATTCTCAAGTCGGGCGAACAGGACGAAGCGTTCTACGAGGACCTCTGGGAGACGATCACGGCGGGCAACGTCTGGCAGGGCGAAGTCATCAACGAGCGCAAGGACGGCGGCCGCTACGTCGTCGACCAGACGATCGCCCCAGTGGCGAACTCGGAGGGAACCATCCAGCAGTTCATCGCCGTCAACCACGAGATCACGGAACTCAAGGAGCTGGAAGAGCGGCTCCGCGAGCAACGCGAACAGATGGCGGTGCTGAATCGCGTGCTCCGCCACGACATCCGCAACGACCTGAGCGTCGTGCTCGGGTGGGCGGAGGCGCTGGAATCCCACGTCGACGAGGACGGGGCGAACTACCTGCGCCGTATCACCGACTCCGCACGCCACATGTACGAACTGACCGAAAGCGCCCGGGACATCTCTGCCGCGTTGCAGTCCGGACGCGATCCCGAACTAGAGCCGATCAATCTGCATGCCGTGCTCGTGGACGAAGTCGAGCGGCGACGCGAGGCGTACGACCACGCCGAGATCGAGGTGGCGAGTTCGCCCCCGCAGGACACGGCGGTACGGGCCAACGAGATGCTGGCGTCGGTATTCCGGAATCTCATCAACAACGCCGTCCAGCACAACGACACGGACACGCCCCAGGTGGTCATCCGGGCGAGCGAGCACGGCGGGACGATCCGGGTCGAGATCGCGGACAACGGCCCGGGAATCCGGGCGGAGGAAAAAGAGCGCATTTTCGAGGAAGCGGAGCGGGGACTCGACAGCGAGGGGACGGGAATGGGGCTGTACCTGGTCCGCTCGCTGGTGGACACCTACGGCGGGGACGTGTGGGTCGAGGACCGCGAACCACGGGGTGCGGTCTTCGGTGTCGAACTCCCGACGGTGAACTCGACGGACGACGAACCGAACACATGACCGCAGACCAACGCCGGTGGTCCGGATCACCATTCGATCGGGAGTCGGCTGACGACCGCTTCAGTGCTGAAACCCCGGCCCGGATCCTGCTCCTCCTCTCCGATGCCGAAACCGAGGCCCTGCTCGAGGACTGGATCGACGGCCACGATCGATACGAGATCGTCACGGCCGAGACGCCGGCGGAGACGGCCTTCGATCTCTGTCTCCTCGACGGGCCCGCATTCGAGACCCATCGGGAGGAGCTACAGACACGGAAGGACGCTGCCGCCCCCGTTCTCCTGCCGTCTCTGCTCCTCCGTTCGGACGTCGAGGATGCAGTTCGCGATGGGAATCGCGGCCAGGCGGCAGCCGACCTCCCGAGCGGGATTATCGACGAAATCCTCCCGATGCCGCTGAAACGGCCGGAGTTGAACTGGCGGGTGCGGACGCTCCTCCGTCTCAGATCGCAATCGCTGCAGCTCCATGCGGCGGAGCGGGCGGCCAGCCGGTTCGAGCAGGTCGCCGAGTCCGCCGGTCACGCCGTCTACGTGACGGACGCCTCCGGGACCATCGAATACGTGAATCCCGCCTTCGAACGCGTCACCGGGTACGACGCGGCGGAGGCCGTGGGCGAAACTCCCCGACTCCTGAACTCGGGGAGGATGCCGGATGGGTACTTCGAGGCGCTGTGGGAGACGGTCACGGGCGGCGAGGTGTGGGACGAAACCGTCATCAACGAGCGCAAGGACGGCGAGATCTATCACGCCGATCAGACGATCGCGCCGATCACCGACAGGAACGGGGAGATCGTCGGCTACGTCGCCATTCAGACCGACGTGACCGATCGAACCGAGAAGGAACGCGCCCTGCGGCAGTACAAGCAGGCCGTCGAGAGTTCACACGACCTCATCGCCGCCGTCGACGGGCAGCTTGAGTACCTGTTCGCCAACGAGGCGTACCGTCGATACCACGGCGTCGAGTCGGGGTCCCTCGAGGGCGAATCGCTCCCCGCGGTGATCGGGGAGGACGCGTTCGAGGAGATCGAGGCGTACGTCGATCGGGCCCTCGGCGGTCGGCCGACCCAGACCGAGATCACCCGCGATCATCCGGTCCGGGGCGAACGCGTTCTCGACGTGCGCCTGTTCCCCCTCGAGACCGCCGCGGGGGACGTGCGTGGGGTCGGCGCATCCATGCGTGACGTGACCGACGAACGGACACGAGAGCGGGCAGTCGAGCGCGAGGCCGAGCACCGGCGGATCATCTCCGAGGTGAACAAGGCGCTGGTGCGAGCGGCGGGGATCGACGACCTCGCCCCCGAAGTCGTCGACGTCATCAGCTCGGGCGATCCCTTCTCGTGTACGCTCTTTTACCCCACCGGATCGGGGGCGGTGAACGCGACGTGCATGGGGGCCGAGGACATCGACGAATCGGCTGTGGCGGCCATCCATACTCCGGAGTACGTCGAGGCGGTTTTCGACGCGGGCGTGCTCCAGATCGACGACGTCACCGAACCGCCCCACCAACACCACGAATCCGGGAGGGACTCACACGCCGGGGCGGCCATCGCACTCGAACACGCCGGTCAGCGCCAGGGGGTTCTGACCGTTCACTTCCCGCCCGACGCCGAGCCCTCGAAGGACGAACTCGACCTCCTCGTGACCGTCGGGGACGACCTCGCGTACGGGCTCCACCATTACGCCCTCGAGGCCGAACACCGGGCGTTCGCGGACATCGTCGGGCGCATCGACGACCCGGTGATGCTCCAGGGTCGCGATGGCACCTACCGGGTGCTCAACGACGCCGTCGCGGCGTTCGCCGGCATGGACGCGGCCGCCCTCGAGGGCCGGGACGAGCGGGCGTTCATGGACGAGGCGAGTGCCCGAACGATCCAGGAGCAAAAGGAACACGTTCTCGAGACGGGCGAACCGGTCTCCTATCAGGTGACGCCGACGTTTCCCGACGGCCGTGAGCGCACCTTCTCGACGACGCGGTATCCCTACGTCAGGGACGGCGAGCTCGAGGGAACGGTCGCCATCTGTCGGGACGTGACCGAACTCAAGGAGCACCAGCGCCAGCTACAGGCCCTGGATCGGATGTTACGCCACAACGTTAACAACAGCATGAACGTGGTACGGGGATATGCCGACCTGATCACGATGGAGGCCGACGGGCGGGTCGCCGAATACGCCGGACGGATCGACGACGCCAGCGAATCGCTGCTCGAGACCATGCACAAACAGCGCCAGATCACGGAGTTCCTCTCGGACCCCCCGCCGATAGCGACGGTCGACATCGGGCAGCTCCTCGATACGGTCCTCGACCGGACCCGCGCCGAATACCCGTCTGCCACGATCTCCTGTCGCTCCCCGCCGGACGTGCCCGTCAGGGCCAGCCGCGACCTCGATATCGCCCTCACGGAACTGCTCGAAAACAGCCTCGACCACGCGGATCGGGCCGCCCCACACGTCGCGATCGAGGGGGCGGTGACCGACGAATCGGTCTCCATCGCCTTCACCGACGAGAACGACCTCATCCCGAAGGTGGAGCGAAAGGTGCTGACCGGCGAGCGGGACATCGACGCGCTCCATCACGGCAGCGGGATGGGGCTCCGGCTCGTGAAACTCATCGTCGATCACTCCGGGGGCTCGCTTTACTTCGAGCGGAACGAGCCGCGGGGCAATGTCGTGACCGTCGAACTCCCGCGGACGGCAGAGCCATAGAGACCAATCGGGACTGTCCTGACGGCGACACAACCGAATTCCACAACAAACATAACTTCTCTCCCCGTAATCATACGAATGACAACTATGCAGCCCAGGAGTTCGACACCGGATTTTTCTCCCGATGGGGAGCATGACTCCCCGCTCAGGGTATATCCCCGGGTGGCGGTTTCGGGCAACCGACAACTCGTTGAGGACGTCGTCGCCGATCTGGAGGGGTTCGAAATCGCGTCCTCGACGTCCTCGTTCGGGGCGGCCGATTTCGACGTCGCGGTGTTCGACACGGCGGGGCTGGAAACCGCACTCGAGGCCGCCCTGGCCAGAAAGCGGGAGGCGGAACCGGAACTGGTGCCGTATCTGTTGCTGGTCTCCGATTCGCCGGACGAGACGCTCAGCGTCGGCACTGACGGCGATCAGTCCTCACAGGAGATATCGACCGTGATCGATGCGGTCCTGTCGATGCCGACGACGACGACCGAATTCGCCTGGGAGTTGCGAAATCTGGGCCGACAGCGACGGCAATCACAGCAGCTCGCCCAGCGCGAACGCCAGGTTCGTTCGAAGTACCGGAGCCTGGTCGATGCTGTTCCCGACGCCGTCGTCGTCGCCGACGCCGAAACGCGGGAGATCGTCGAGACGAATCCGGCCGCAGAAGACCTGATCGGAGGGTCGGAAGACGAGTTGCGGGGCCGCGACATCGTGAGCCTTCACCCGGCAGCCGAGGAAGAGACCTACACGCAGCTGTTTGCCTCCCACCTCTCAGAGGCGGAACGGGGATCCGCGACTCGCAGCCGACTCCCCGACGGGAGGCGGATCCGTGTGGCGGCGGCCGACGGCACCACGATACCCGTCGAGATCAACGCCAGCGTCTACGAGTTCGGGGATCGAACCCTCGTTACCGGCATCTTCTGAGATATCAGCGACCGGATCGACCGCATCGAGACATTGGAGTCGTTCAAGGAGGCCGCCGAGACCACCGACGTGGCCATCTTCTGGACGGATCAGGATGGCGTCATCCAGTACGCCAACCCCGCGTTCGAGGAGCAGACGGGCTACTCGACCGAGGAAGCCGTCGGACGGACGCCCAGCATCCTCACCTCCGGTCACCAGCCGGATGCGTTCTACGACGACCTCTGGGAGACCATCACGAGTGGGGAGACGTGGCAGGGTGAGGTCGTGAACGAACGGAAGAACGGGGAGCGCTACGCCGTCGAGGAGACGATCTCTCCCGTTCTGAGCGAACAGGGCCGCATCGAGCGGTACGTCGCGGTGGCCGTGGACGTGACCGAGCGGAAGCGACGCGAGGACACGCTCCGTCGGCGGTCGCAGGCCCTCGAGGCCGCACCGGTCGGGATCCTCATTACCGACCCCGATCAGCCGGACAATCCCATGATCTACGTGAACGACGCCCTCGAGGACCTCACGGGCTATACCCGGGACGAGTTGATGGGCGAAAACCCCCGCCTCTTCCAGGGGGAGAACACCGATCCGGAGAAGGTAGCCGAATTTCGGACGGCCATCGAGAACGCGGAACCGGTCTCGCTGGAACTCCGGAACTATCGCAAGGACGGGACGGAGTTCTGGAACCACATGGAGATCGCACCCGTGCGCGAGGACGACGGGACGGTGGTGAACTGGGTCGGGTTCCAGCAGGACGTGACCGAGCGAAAGCAACAGATGACCCAGCTCAAGGTGATGGATCGCCTGTTGCGTCACAACATGCGAAACGACCTGAACGTCATCCATGGCCGGGCCGAACTCCTCGCCGAGCGACTCTCCGCCGACCACGCGGAGAGCGTCGAGGCGATCGGCGAGAGCAGCGGGAAACTCCTTGAATTGGCCGAGAAGGGACGGGAGATCACGACGATCCTGCAGGACCCACCGGACCGAATCGAGGTCGATCTCGAAAGGCGGGTCCGAGCGGTGGCATCGGCGGTTCGGGAGGACCACCCCGGGGCGGACATCACGATCGAAGCGAACGGGGAGACGGTCGCCACGCCCTGTACCGAGATCGACAGGGCCATCCGTGAACTCATCGAGAACGCCATCGTTCACAACGATCAGGAGTCCCCGTCCGTGGCGGTCGAACTCACTGGTCGGGACGCGACCGTCGAGGTCGAGGTCCGGGATACCGGTCCGACGATCTCCCCGACGGAACGCGGCCTGCTCCTGGGGGAGGACCCATCACCCCTCCAGCACGGGAGCGGTCTGGGGTTGTGGCTGATCAACATCATCGCAACCCGATCCGGGGGATCGGTCTCGTACGCCGAGAATTCACCCCGGGGGAACCGGATCCAGCTGCGGATTCCATAGACGAATCGAAGACCGGTACTCCTCAGGCCCGGCTCGACCGGCACTCCACGGTGTCGGACGGGACTGCCCCGGACGGTGCGCTTTTGGGTCGCTCGTCCGTACACGGGGTATGGCCGACGAACTCGCCACGGCGACCCTCGCCGGGGGCTGTTTCTGGTGTCTCGAGGCCGCCTTCGCGGCGGTGCCCGGCGTCGAGTCGGTGACCTCGGGGTACGCCGGCGGGGACGTTCCGGACCCCACCTACGAGCAGGTCTCGACCGGCGAAACCGGCCACGCCGAGTGCGTCCAGATCGAGTACGATCCGGCGGCGGTCTCGTATCTGGACCTCCTTGGAACCTTCTTTCGGATACACGACCCGACCCAGCTGAACCGGCAGGGCCCGGACGTTGGCACGCAGTATCGATCGGCCATCTTCACCCACGACGAGGACCAGCGGGAGACCGCCGAGTCCTTCATCGAGGCCCTCTCGGAGCAGGACTCCGTCGAGGACCCCATCGTGACCGAGGTTGAGCCCCTCGATACCTTCTGGCCGGCCGAATCGCACCATCAGAACTACTACGAGAGGAACCCCGAAGACGGGTACTGCACGCGGTACGTCGAGCCGAAGGTCGAGAAGGTACGCGAGTCGCTCGCCGGAAGCGAGCAGTCCTGAGGATTCGATGCCCTTTTGCCTCCCGGCGCAGTCAACCCGACTATGGCTACGTTCAGCGTCGTCGTCTCCGACCCGGAGACGGGGCGATCGTTCACGCGTGAAGTCGAGGGGCAGGACGCAAACCGCTTCATCGGTCGCGAGATCGGTGATGCGGTCGACGGGTCCGCCGTCGGGCTCGATGGGTTCACCGTCGAAATCACCGGCGGCTCCGACGACGCCGGGCGGCCGATGCGCGAGGACGTCGGGGGGTCGGGCCTCACGGAAATTCTCCTCGAGGGCGGCGTGGGCTTCAATCCCGACCGGGACGGCGTGCGACGACGCGTCACCGTCCGCGGTCGGGAGGTCTCCGAGGCCATCGCCCAGCTGAACGTGCAGGTCACGGCGGGCGAGGGCTCGGTCCCCGTCGCGCTGGGCGAGGAGGAGCCCGAGAGCGGGGAAGCAGCGCCCGAGGAGGCGGAGTCCGACGAATCGGCCGAGGAGACGACCGAGGCGTAGCGATTTTCTCCGACCGCGACGGCGCGGTGGTCTGTGTCTCTCGGGGCTGCTGATCGAGTTCGGGACAACCCACACCGCGTTCTGATCGTCGGCGAATTCGGGGGCAGCCAGCCGGTCGCGGGGAACGCCAACCGCGCCGGTCGGACTCGTCCGTCGTGCTTTTCCCCGCTCTCGTCGAAACGGGGCCATGACCACCGACGTCGAGGCGTTTCTGGCCGGCGACCGGCCGGATCACGTCGCCGCGTACTTCTCGGCTGCGGCGCTCTCGGACGCCGAGTCCCTCGCCGAACAGCCCTACGCCGAAGCGACGAACGGCGGGGTTCTGCTCGTGGTTCCGGGCGAGGCGGGCCGGAGCGCCTTCGAGTCCGCGGCGGGCATCGATCCGATGCGGTTTGCCGGCGACGCCAGGGCCACGGAGGGCGACGTTTCACACACCCTCACCGACGCGGCCTGTCCGGCCGCCGGCGACGGTCGGGAGCACGACCTCCGGATACTCTTCGCATTCGCCGAGCCGCAGAACGAGGAGGCCGGGGGTCTCTACGCGGCGGGGGACGTGATCCACGCCTACGCCCAGTGTTCGTGTGGTCAGTCCTTCTCCGAGCGGTGGCTGGCCGATGGAACTGACTGAGCGATCCGCTCCCGGCGGCACAGCTACTCTTCTGCCGGCTCCTCGGGGAGGTTCCAGAAGGCCTTCATGATGAGCTGTTTGGCGGGTTCCCCCCGTGTCGTCCAGTGGTGGGCGTAGTCGAGCATGTCATCGTAGATGCGGGGCTTGCAGCCCGCCGCTCGGGGATGCCCGCCGCCGCCGACCTGGCGGGCGACCTCGTGGGCCCGCTCGAACCCCTCGCTCCCGCGAATCGAGGCGCTGCCGGCGGGCTTGACGATGACCGACGCGTCGGCCCCCCGCTCGCGAAGCGCCTCGGCGACCTCGTTTTGCGAACAGCGGCCGTAGGTCACGCCGACGGTCCAGTCCCGGATCTCGCGCATCTCGGCCCGGGCGACCGCCCGCTCGATGCGGTCTTCCTTCTCGACGCGGCGTTCGGCGAGGAACTCCATGACGTCCTCGGGGAAGTCGACGCCGTGCTCCTCGATCACGTCCAGGTACTCCTCGGGATCGGCCCAGTGGGAGAAGTCCGCCAGGTCCTCGGAACGGTCGTCCTCCTTGATCCAGAGGTCGTGATCGCGGGTCACCTCGGCGAGTTCCTGCAGGTGGGGCGAGATGTCGCCCTCGAGCGAGCGTGCGGCCACGTCGGCCGTACACTCGGTCTCGGAGTCTCCGATGACCAGTTCGACCCCGGCCGCTCGGACGGCCTCCTCGGCGTCGGCCGTCCACTGGTGGTGATCGTACCAGATGACGGACCCGGCGTGGTCGGTCAACTCCTCGAGGGCCTCGCTGATCTCCGCGGGATCGTCCGGTGCCAGATCACAGAGGTACACCGTCCCGCCCGGTTCGCCGAACTCGGCGGCGCGCTCGATCCCCTCGGCGAGTTCGTGGGGACCCGCGGGGATGAACGCCACTTCGCCCAGGACATCGCGCAGGAGTGCCACACACGCGAGGCCGTCGGCGTCGGAATCGACGACGGCCAGCGTCTCGGCCCCGCTCGCTCGCTCCTCGATCTCGCGGTCTTTTACCTCGGCCTCGATCTCGTCGGGAATGAAAAATCCCTTGCCCGGCAACAGTGACTTGCGCTCGGGCGAGAGAGTGGCGTCGTCGATGACCCAGTCTTGCATAGCGGCATCTTGTCTTCCGCGGGGAAGAATGGTCCGATCGATCAGTTCGCCGGGGCCAGTCGGATGCTCATCTCCCGCTCGAAGTCCTCGGCGCCGGTCTCCTCGAATCCGACCTTCCGGTAGAGGTGGATCGCCGGGTCGTTCCAGCGCTCGACGGTCAGCCAGACCCGCTCGACCCCGTCCTCGGCGGCCAGACCCAGAAGGGCCTCGAGCAGCGTCGTCCCGATCCCTTCCCCCTGGTAGTCCTGGTGGACGAAGATCGCCAACTCGTAGGCCCCGTCGCCGTCGCCCACCAGGGTCGCGTGCCCGACGATCGAGTCGCCATGACGGGCGACGACGTTGTAACAGTCCGCACAGAGCAGGTGATCGAGCCAGTCGCGGATCGCCCCCTCCCCGACCGGCGGGATGCCCTGGGCCCGCTCGGCCGGGTCGAAGTCCGCGTACATCTCGACGAGGGCCTCCCGGTCGTCCCGACAGGCCTCGATGTCGATCGTCCGGTCGGCCTCGTCAACCACGGTTTGTGGCGGGCCGGGGAACGGGCCGGCCGGCTCCTCCGGATACCGGCGATCAGTCATCTGAGCAGTGTCACGCTGACGTGGGAGTTGAGGAGGACGAACTCGGCGATGGACCCGATACGGATCTTGCCCATCGGGCTCTGCTCGCCACCCCCCAGGACGATGCGATCGAACCCCTCCGATTCGGCGATCTCGACCAGCCGGCTCCCGGGATGGCCCTCGGCGGTCCGCAACTCCACGTCCTCGAGCATCCCTTCGAGGGCGCTTCGGACTGCAGTTTCGGTCTCCTCGATGGACTTCTCCCCCTCCGGGTGTTCGAGCACGGTGACCGTGAGGTCGTCCCCGACCGACCGGGCCCGCTCCACGGTCCGATGGAGGGCCTTGAGGGAGTCCGATCCGGCACTGATCCCGAAGAGAACCTTCATGACCGATAATCACCGGTCCGGCGCAAAAGGATTTCGCACCCCGTCACGCTTTTGCGCGGGGATTCACAACGGGCGGTATGGATCAGGATCCGGCGGCCGCGATCCCGCCCAATCGCCGGGTTTCGGCCGGCCCGGGGGCGGTGCGCTCGCTGCTCTCGATCGAGGCCCCCCCGGAACCCGACGCCCCGGCGGACGTGCGGAAGTACGAACGCTTCAAGAAGGTCGACGGGGCGACCTACGACCGGGTCAACGAGTTCCTCCGGGACCGGACCTACATCACCGCCCGCGAATGGGCCATCGCCAGGCTGTGTGCGGACTTCCGGACCGAGACGGGCGTCGAGATGACCAAGATCGGCGAGAACCTGCCAGAACTCGTCCCCTTCATGACCGATACGTACAGCCCACAGGCGGTCAATCAGGCCCGCTCGGCCTTCGAGGAGAAGGTCAGAATGGCCGGCGCGACCTTCCTCTACGGGGCGATGAGCGGCTTTTTCACCGCCGACGAACTCGACGAGGTCATGTACGAGGCCACCGAGGTCGCGAAGTTCCTCCTCGAGGTGGAGGGGGTCGACCTCTCGATCGAGGAGGAACTCGAGAGCGAGGAACGGATCTCTTCGGTGATGCGGGAGGTCCGTGAGGCGAGCGAGGCCCTCCGGAGCGAGGAGGAGCGAACCTGCCCGGAGTGTGGGCACACCCTCGGCGGGGACTAGGGCCGGAGGTTCTTTCCCACCGCCTCGCCGAACTCGCCCGCGGCCGTGGTGGGATCGGGGGACGTCCAGACCTCCTGGCCCCGGACCATCGTGCGCTCCGGAAAGACCCCCGTCATCCCCTCGAAGGGCGTCCAGTCGCTCTTGCCGTGGAGGTCCGCCCCGCGGATCGGTCGGGTGGCGTCGAGATCGACCAGGACCAAGTCGGCGTCGGCGCCCGGTTCGATGCGGCCCTTGGTCTCGATCCCGAAGATATCGGCCGGATTGCGGGCGGTGAGGTCCCGCACCCGCTCGGCGGAGAGCCGGCCGGCCCCGACCTCCGCGAGCAGGAGGGGGAGGGCCGTCTCGACGCCTGGCACGCCGCTCGGGGCCGACCAGATGTCGGCGTCCTTCTGTGTGCGGGTGTGGGGGGCGTGATCGGTCGCGATCACGTCGACCGTGCCGTCCCGCACCCGGTCGGCGACGTCACGGCGGATCGATTCGGCCCGAAGCGGGGGGTTCATCCGCCCGAAGGTCCCCAGTTCATCGAGGTCCGCCCGTGAGCGGAACAGGTGGTGGGGGGTCACCTCGGTCGTGAGGCCAGCCTCGGCGGCCAGATCGATGCCCTCGGCCGTGCTCGCGTGTGCGATGTGAGCCGACGCGTCGAGTTCGACGGCGAGTTCCGCGGCGGCGTCGACGGCACTGATCTCGGCCGCCGGGGGCCGGTAGTCGCTCCAGGCGGCCGGGTCGGTCCGGTCCCGCACGCTCTCGTCGAACTTCGTGGCGTCCTCGGCGTGGACGGTGACGGTGGTTCCGGCGTCCCGGGCCCGGCCCAGGGCGTCCTCGAAGAGCGAGTGGCCGATTCCCATGTCGCCGGTCGAGTCCGCGAGGAAGACCTCGCCGAGCGCGAACAGCGGCCGGTCGAAGAGCTCCTCGGGCCGCCAGCGTTCCGTGACTCCGCCGTTGATACCCCAGTCGACCAGGGACTTCGTGGCCAACTCGGCCTTCCGATCGAAGCTGGCCCCATCGACGGTCGGCGGGTCCGTGTTGGGCTGATCGACGACCGTGGTCACGCCGCCGGCCGCCGCCGCCCGGCTGCCGGTGGCCCAGGTCTCCTTCTCCGGCGAGCCGGGCTCGCGAAAGTGGACGTGGACGTCGATCATCCCGGGGAAGAGGAATTTCCCGTCCGCGTCGATCACCCGGTCGCCGTCGACGGTCGACTCCACCGCGGCGATCGTCCCGCCCTCGACGGCGACGTCCCGGACCCGGCCGTCGGGCAACGTCGCGTTCCTGAAGACGCGCATACCGCCCGCTCCGTGCGGGCCGGCCTAAAGGTGGCGGGACTGCGATCGAAGGAGTGAATCGGGGGCCCGCCCAATCCCGGGCATGGTCACGCTGGGGGCGTCTGCCCTGGACCCGTTCCCGCAGATCGCTCGCTACAACTCGCCCTACGCTGCCCATCGCGACGGCCGGGCCGTCGATCTCTACCCGGGGAGGTCGGTCGCGCCCAGCCCGGTCGCCGGTACCGTGACCGAGACCAGAACCACCCGGGCACCGAGTCGTCCCTACGCCGCCGACCACGATCACCTCATCGTGATCG
Organism: Halodesulfurarchaeum sp.; assembly: GCA_042216995.1. Lineage (GTDB taxonomy): Archaea > Halobacteriota > Halobacteria > Halobacteriales > Halobacteriaceae > Halodesulfurarchaeum. The sequence goes on along the minus strand of JBDGTI010000025.1, from coordinate 6,410 downwards.
ACACCGGGGGAGCACTCGCCCGGGTTCTCCACGTCGAGCCGAGCGTCGACCCGGGGGACCCCGTCGAGCTGGGCGATCCGCTGGGCGAGCTCGTCCGCTCGGGCTACTTCGCCCGCTGGGTCGACAACCACGTCCACCTGGGTTTTCGAGCCGAGGGCGCCGATCCCATCCGCGCCAGTGGATCCCTCCCGGTCGAGTTGGACGTCCCGCTCGTGGGGCTTTCCTGGGACGGCACCGGAACGGTTCGGGAAACCGGCGAGACGTACGCGGTGCTTGACGCCCCGACCCACCCGAATCCCGGATCCGCGTACGTCGGCGTCGCGGACGACACCGGTCGGTACGTGCTCGACGGCGGGGTGCCCCACTACGAGACCGGGGGCGTGTACCCTGTGGACGGGCCGGGCCCCGACGACGTCGAACTGCTCGGCACCCGACTCGCGTCGGCCACGGGAACCGTCGAGTGGGAGGACGTCGCCGTCCGGGCCAACGGCCGACAGATCACCGGGCTCTCGCTGCTGCTCGGACGGGACGGGTTCGGCGCGAAACTCGTCTGTCCCGAGAGGGAATTCGAGATCGGCGAGCAGGTGGCAGTCGAGATCCGGTGACCGTATCTTGGTGCGGCAGCATTTTACCCCTGGCTCACCCACGCCTGCCCATGGGTCGTCGACTCGGCGTGCTCGCGCTGGTGGGCCTGCTCGCGTTGGCCGGCTGTGTCTCCGCCCCGGCGCCGTCCACACCGGCTCTCCCGCCGTCCGGGATGGACCCGTCGCCGACCGAGAACCCCCCGCCACCGCCGGCGACCGACCGGCTGGGGTGGGAGAGCGGCTACTGGCACAACGAGACCCTCGCGGTCACCACGGCCGACGGGCTCAACCGGAGCGAACTCGACGCGGTGATCGCCCGCGCGAAGGCCCGGGTCGAGGCGATCCGGGGGCTTGAGTTCCAGAAGCCGGTACCCGTGGAGATCATCAGCCGGAAGACGTTCCGCGAGCGGACGGGTTCGGATGGGTCGAGTATCCCGACCGTCCAGCGACTCCACCAGGAGGTGAAATTCGAGGCCCTCTTCTTCCTCGGCGAGAGCGAGAGTGCGATCCGACAGCAGTCCCAGAACACCGCCTCGAGCGTGATGGGCTACTACAACCCACGTACCCACAGCATCACCCTCATCTCGAACACCAGGACGCCGATGCACCTGAACGAGATCACCCTCGCCCAGGAACTGTTCCACGCCCTCCAGGAGCAGACCTTCGAGATCTCGGAGCTATCGGCACACACGAGGGAGACCCGCAACGCGAAGCTCGGGATAATCGAGGGGGACGCCAACTACGTCGATTACCTCTACAAACAGCGCTACGGCGGGGCGCTGATCATGCCCGATGGCGGCGGCGGAAGCGGCGGTGGGGGCGGCGGAGTCCACGTCGGCATGCTCGCCCTGCGGCTCCAGCCCTACAGCGACGGTCCCGTGTTCGTCGAGCGGATCAGACGGCAGTCCGGCTGGGCGGGAGTGAACGAGGTCTACGAGCGACCGCCCCAGAGCACCGAACAGACCATCCACCCGGCGAAATATCGCGTCGACGAGCCGGTCACCGTGACGATCGAGGACCGGTCGGGTCCGAAGTGGCGGGTCCCCGACCTGGGCGAGGGACACGTCGACTACGCGAAGTTCGGCGAGGCCGGCCTCTACGTCATGCTCTGGTACCCGAGTCACGTGGCGACGGTCCGGAGCGGGCAGGTGACCGACGTGATCATCCCCTACCGGCACTTCTTCCGGACGAGCGACCCGGTCGACACCTACAACTACTCACACCCGTTTTCCGACGGCTGGGAGGGGGACAAGTTGCTCCCGTACATCACCAACGATTCGGCGGCGACCGGCGAGACCGGCTACGTCTGGAAGATCGTGTGGGAGACGACCGGGGACGCCCGGGAGTTCCGCTCGGCCTACGAGGACCTCCTCGCGTTCCACGGCGCCAGACAGGTCGCCGGGAACACCTATCGGATCGCCGAGGGACCGTTCGCGGACGCCTTCCGCGTGAGGCGGTCCGGGCGGACGGTGATCATCGTGAACGCGCCGACGGTCGAGCAACTCGCCGCCGTCCACGAACGGCCCTGATGAAGAGCGGTAGTGTTTTTCGCCCGGACCGTGGAGGGACGGGTATGCACACCGCGCGGAGGGTCAGACGGTGACCGCCTTCGACATCGTTTCGCCGGAGGCCATCGCCTCCGGGGACGCGACGGATGCCTACTTCGACCGCACAGTCGCCACGCTCGAGGCGGCCGGCAGGAATCCCCGTGTGACCGCCGAGGTCACGGCCGACCAGTTCCCCACGGGGTCCTTCGAACTGTTCGCCGGCCTGAAGGACGCCGTCGAACTCCTCTCCGGGCTCCCGGTGGACGTCTGGGCCGTCCCCGAGGGGACACTCTTCGACGGCGGACCGGTCATGCGGATCGAGGGACGGTACCTCGATTTCGCCCGGTATGAGACCTCGCTTCTCGGGTTTCTCTCACACGCCAGCGGCATCGCTACCCACGCGATGCGGGCCAGGCGTGCGGCCCCGGATTCCCGGGTCCTGAGCTTCGGGGCCCGCCACGTTCACCCCTCCATCGCCGCCGTGGTCGAGCGCTCGGCCCTCCTCGGGGGGCTTGATGGCTTCTCCCACGTCGCGGCCGGGGACGTCATCGGACGCGAGGCCGGCGGGACGATGCCCCACGCGCTTTTGATCTGCTTCGGCCGGGGAAACCAGGAGGCCGCCTGGCGGGCCTACGACGAGGCCATGCCGCCCGAGGCGCCCCGAGTGGCCCTCTGTGATACCTATTCGGACGAGGTGGATGAGGTACTCCGGGCCGCCGCGGAACTCGGAGCGGACCTGGAGAGCGTGCGGCTCGACACCACCGCCTCGCGTCGCGGCGACTTCGCGCAGATCGCTCGGGAGGCCCGATGGGAACTGGACGCCCGGGGCCACGAGGACGTCGACATCTTCGTCAGCGGCGGTCTCGAACCGGAAGACCTGCGCCGTCTGCGTGCCCACGTCGATGGCTTCGGGGTGGGCGGGTACGTCAGCAACGCCGACCCGGTGGACTTCGCCCTGGACATCGTCGAGGTCGAGGGCGAGCCGGCCGCAAAGCGGGGCAAACTCTCGGGCAAAAAGCAGGTCTTTCGCACGCCCGACGGCGGCCATCACGTCGCCCTGGCCGATCGGGTCGGCCCCTCGGATGGCACGCCGCTGCTCGAACCGGTGATCGAGGACGGGACGGTGACGACGCAGTTCGACCTCGACGCGGCGATCGATCGGGCGGCCCGGGACATCGACCGGGTCCAGCCGGTCAGCGATCCCGGCGCGTGAGATGGACGTCCGCGGGCGATATCGTCGCCGAACCGGTGTCTCCCTCGGCGAGTTCCCTCGCGTCCTGTCGGTCGACCGTCGCGCTGAGGTGATCCGGGCCCGGCCAGTCGAGCAGGACCGTCGCGTCGGTGTGCTGGGTCACGACCCGTTTGACCGTGTAGTCGATCCGGTTCGTGGATTCGCCCGGGTCGGCCGGCGAAAGGGAGACGGCCTCGGGGTGGATCGCGACTGAGGCGGGGCCCGATGGGGGGTTCGAGGCGACCCGGAGGCTCGTTTCTCCCACCTCGGCAACGGTGGTGCCGTCTTCGGTCTCTTGCACGCTGGCTGGATAGACGTTCTCGATGCCCAGAAACGACGCGACGAAGGCACTCTCGGGCTCGTCGAAGACCGCCTCTGTCGGCCCCGTCCGGACGAGGTGTCCGTCGTTCATGACTGCCAGCCGGTCGCCGACGACGGCGGCCTCCTCCTGGTCGTGGGTCACGTACATCACCGGGATGTCGAGGGCCGCCAACACGTCGCGCAACTCCACCCTGAGCCGCCGCCGGATGGGCGCGTCGAGGCTCGAGAGCGGCTCGTCGAGCAGGAGGACCTCGGGGTCCGAGACCAGCGCCCGGGCCAGTGCGACCCGCTGGGATTCCCCGCCCGAGAGGGTCTCCGGGTCGCGGTCGAGCAGGTCGCCGATCTCGAGGAGTCGGGCGGTCGACTCGATCCGCTCCTCGCCCGTCGCCCCGAAGGCCAGGTTCTCCCGGACCGAGAGGTGGGGAAAGAGCGCGTAGCTCTGAAAGACCATCCCGACGGACCGCTCCTCCGGGGGGCGGCCGTCGATCCGGACGCCGTCGACGGCAATCCGGCCGGCGTCGGGGGACTCGAAGCCGGCCACGAGCGAGAGGAGCGTGGACTTCCCGCTCCCCGAGGGGCCGAGGACCGCCGTCACCCCCGGCTCGACGGTGAGGCTTATCGGCCCGAGGGAGAAGTCCTCGAAGTGCCGCTCCAGCCCGGTGAGTTCGAGGCTCATCCGGAGAGCGCGACCCGCTTGCCGGCCAGTTGGAGCGCCAGCACCACCAGGAAGCCAAGGGCCAGGAGGACGATCACGAGCGGCGCCGTCGCGTCGATCCCCTCCGAGATGAAGGTGAGCCAGATCTGGGTGGGCATGGTTGAGGGGTGGTAGGCGGTCATCATCGTCGCCCCGAACTCGCCCATCGCCCGGGCGAAGGTCAGGACGACCCCGGCGAGGATGCTCCCCCGGGCCAGCGGCAGGCTGACCAGCCGGAAGGTCGCAAGCGGCCCCTTCCCCAGGCTCCGGGCGGCCTGCTCGATCTCCCGGTCGACCGAGGCGAATCCGGACCGGGCCGTGATCACGACGAACGGCGAGGAGACGAACGTCTGGGCGAGCACGATCCCGAGGTAGCTGTCCGTGAGCCGGAGGCCAAGCGCCGCCGCTGCCGCGCCGATCGGGGTGAAGTGGCCGAAGCCCGAGAGCAGCATGATCCCCCCGACGACCGGCGGCATCACGAGTGGGAGGACCACCAGCGCGTCCACGATCGCCTTTCCCGGAAACGACGTCCGAGCCAGCACGTAGGCCAGCGGGACCCCGAATATCGTCGCGAGGAGCGTCGAGACCGGGGCGGAGAGCAGCGAGTACTTCACCGCCGAGATCACCGCGGGATCGAGGAAGTCGCCCATCTCGATTCCCGCCCCCCAGAGGAAAAAGGCGAGAAACGGGTAGAGGAGGTAGACGAACAGCACCGAACCCAGCAGGGCGAACACGCCGTTCTCGTGGAGAATCCGGCTGTCCAGCCCGTACTGGCCCCGGGAGATCCGCCGGACGGACTCGGCGTAGCTCACGGTAGCACCTCCGGGGGGACCGGACCGTTGGGCTGGGGGAAGCGCTCGTCGACGATCAGCCCGTTCTCCCTGAGCAGGTCGGGATTCGCGAGCAGGAACGCCGCGAACGTTCGACCCGCCTCCGGGTGGGTCGCGGTCGTGGGGACGGTCAGGTTGTAGCGGATCGGGGATCCCCGGACTGTCGTGCCGTCCTCCGTGGTGTAGGACACCCGTGCGTAGTACTCGGCGAGATCCGGGTCGGAGAAGTTGAGCGCGTCCGGCAACGAGACGTAGGGAAGGTCGTGTTCCACGGCCATGTTCTTATAGACGATCGCCGCGGCCCGGTTCCCCGTCTCGACCCCGGCCAGAAGCTGGGCCTCCTGCGGGTCGACGACCAGGTTCTCCCGGAGGTCCCCAGCCAGTCCCTCGATCCCGTACCTGGCCTCCGCGAGTTTGAACATGAGGATGGCCCGGTATCCAAGCGGGTCCAGGTCCGGGTCGGCCCGGGCGATCTCGGCGTCTGCCCTCCGAAGAACCGCATACCAGGGCTTTCCGGCTTCGAGCTTTCGCCCGACTGCCGTGTTGGGATTGTAGGCGATCACCAGCGCGTTCGACGCGAAGACCACGTCCCAGGGGGCCAGCTCCTCGGGCAACCGCTTTCGCAACAGCGAGGCGTCGGCGCTCACGACCACGTCGGGTCGTTTCTGCCTTTCCAGGACCATTCGCAGGACCGCGTTCGAGCCGTGAAACTCCCCGCGATAGCCATATTCGTGGCTCCGCTCGAAGGCCGGGCCCACGGCCTCCTGGAAGAGAGACACGAGACTGCCCGCAGCGAGGACCGAGACGTCCGTCCCGCCGCTCAGACAGCCGGCGACGCTGCCGAGGCCTGCGGCCCCAGTCGCGGCGAGAAATCCCCGGCGCGTGAGGGGCCGCTCCCCGTCGCTGCCCGCCGCGGCCCCCGAGTGATCCGGTGAATGCGAAACCGGCTTCGGCATATCTGTCGTAACTATCTGTGGTTTATTATATCTTCTGTGAAACCATTAACGGTAACATTCCTGCGCCGGATCGGTTCGAGGCAACCGAAATCACTCCCGCCCTCACGACGACCGAACCGCTTAGGTGTCGGCGGTGCCAAATCCCTCCGGGTAGCGGCCGCCCGGCCCCCGTGCCCCGCGTGGGCATGAGGAAAGTCCCCCCACCGCCGGACAGGCGATCGGGCACACGCCCGGGGCGGGAGACCGT
>JBDGTI010000056.1:0-21869 GCA_042216995.1 Halodesulfurarchaeum sp. | reverse complement strand
GCGGTCATCAGCTTCTGCTGGGACCGGATGTCCAGGGTGTTGATCTCGTCGATGAACAGTACGCCCTTGTGGGCCTTCTGGATGGACCCGGCCTCGACGCGCTCGTGACTGGGCGTCTCCATGCCGCCGGACTGGAACGGATCGTGCCGGACGTCGCCGAGGAGTGCCCCGGCGTGGGCCCCCGTCGCGTCCTCGAAGGGGGCGACCGAGCGGTCGCCGTTGTTGACCAGCAGCTTGGGAACCATCGCGTCGCTCCCACGATTCGTATACTGGAAGGCGAAGTAGATGACGCCGGCCGCGAGCAGGCCCAGGAGGACCTGCCCGGCGATGAGAATCGAGTAGCCGACGATGATCGCGATGACGATCCACATGAGGAAGGATCGCATCTGCTTGCGCTTTTGGGCCTCCTCCTGGTGGGCTTCGACGATCTGCTCTCCCTTGCCGGCCGGGACCGTCCGGACCCGCGGCTCGTTGGAGTCCTCCGGATTGTGATAGACGAGCACGTCCTGCAGGCTCTCCTTTGGAAGGAGCCGACTCATGGCCTTGGCCAGCATCGACTTCCCCGTCCCGGGGGAGCCGATCATCATCACGTGGCGGTGCTGCTTGGCGGCCCGTTTGACGATCTCGCGGGCCTCGGACTGCCCGATGACCTGATCGACGAGGCGATCGGGCACCTTGATGTCGGCCGTCGAGTCGATGCGGAGGCCGCCGAGGAGGTCATCCTCCGCGGCGTCTTCGTCGATCGTGACGTCCCCCTCGACGTCGACTTCGCTCCCGAGGTCCTCCTGCAGGGTTACCGACTCCGTCCCCTGATCGGGGTCCTCGACAGGGGGGTCCTCCCGCTCCCGGACCGACCCGTCGTCGTCGCGGGGTGGATCACTCGTGGGATCTTTGCTCATAGAATGCTATCGACGCGTCAAAACAGGGTCCCTCGATTGATATACTTTCTCCCTTCGGCTGTTCCCCAGATCACAGCTGAGAGCGTGTAAAACCCATTTTTCGGCCATTCCCGCGCTGGAAAGAACGCTCGTCGCCGCCGGGGCGGTCACCGCGGAACGCCGGCATTGATGTGCCCCCCTCCCGAAGGGATTACAATGACACGGGGCTTCTACATCGGACGCTTCCAGCCCTACCACCTGGGTCACCAGCGGGTGATCGAGGAGATCGCCACCGAGGTCGACGAACTCGTGGTCGGAATCGGCAGCGCGGATCAGAGCCACACCCTCGATAACCCGTTCACGGCGGGCGAGCGCATGGTGATGATCACGAAGAGCCTGGCCGAACTCGACCTGGTCACCTACGTGGTGCCGATCGAGGACATCAACCGTAATTCGGTCTGGGTCAGTCACGTCCAAGCGATGAGCCCGAACTTCGACGTCGCCTACTCCAACAACCCGCTCGTGATCCGACTGTTCGAGGAGTCGGAAATCGAGGTGCGTCAGTCGCCGATGTTCGACCGGGAACAGCTCCAGGGCACGACCATCCGCGAGCGGATGCGCCGGGACGAAAACTGGGAAGAGCTGGTAACGGACCCGGTCGTCGACACCGTCGAGGAGATCAACGGGATCACCCGCCTCCAGCACATCGTGGACACGGACGAGAGCGGGCACGCCGATCCGGAATGATCACCCTGGCGTCTGACTTCGGCTCGCCGTATCCCGCCGCGATGCGGGGCGTACTACTCGCCGAGAGTGGGGCCAAACTGGTCGACATCGCCCACGACTTCCCGCGCCAGGACCCACGAGCCGGGGCCTTCTGGCTCCGCGAGGTCCTCCCCTTTTTCCCGCCGGCGGTCCACCTGGTCGTGATCGATCCGGGGGTGGGAACCGGCCGCCGTGTCCTCGTCGCGGAGGCGGGCGAGCACCGGCTCGTGGGCCCGGACAACGGCGTGTTGATCCCGGCCGCCGAGCGACTCGACCCGGACCCGACCTACTACGTGACCGCGCCCGAGGATCCGGCCAGTTCGACGTTCCACGGGCGGGACGTGTTCGCCCCGCTCGCGGCGGCCATCCACGAGTCCGGACTCCCCGCGGTCGTGGCGGCCGATCGGTTCGAGACGACGACCGACGTGGAGCGGATCGACTTCCCGGAGCCGACCGTCGAGGGCCGGGAGGCGATCGGCGAGGTCCTCGTCGTGGACGACTTCGGCAACGCAATCACGAACGTGCCGGGGACGTACCTCGACTCCCTGGATGCCAACGAGCTCCTGGTCGACGGACTGGCCGCGCCGATCGTGACTGCGTACGCGGAGGTGCCCCCTGGCCAGCGGCTGGTGACCGTCGGCAGCCACGGGAACGTGGAGCTCTCGGTCAACCGGGGCCGGGGAGAGGCGGCCTTCGGACTGGCGCCCGGGGACACGGTCTACCTCGCGCCGGTCGATGACGGTTCGACGGACCGGTAGGCCAATATAGGGCGGCCACGGAGCCTGTTTCATGCTGGAGCTGGAACACGAGTTCCAGGCCGTCGACGTCGACGCCCGCCTCGATCCGGGGCCGGGCCGACCCGTCCGGGGGAAGACCATCGACGCCGAGGGGCTCGAGCGGGAACTCCACCAGGCCGGGATCAAGCAGGCCATCGTCTTCCCGGGTCCGGTCGACGGTGAGGGGGGATACCTCCGGGCGAACAACGCGGTCGCCCGGCAGGCCGTCGACCGGCCCTTCCTGGCGATGGCTCGCCTCGACGGCCCACGAACGGGATCCGGAACGCTCTCGGCCCGTCTCAGGGACACCCTCAAGGCCGAGGAGGGCCACACCACGCCGGCGGACGTGGAGCAGTACGCCTACGACGACCGGTTCCACGGCTTCAAACTGGATCCGCGTCGCGACGGCCTGCCCACGCCGGGGGTGATCGACGAACTCGAATCGGTCGGGTTACCCATCCTCGTCGCGGGTGGGGAGGGGTTCCCGCCCGAACGGGTCGACGAACACTTCCTCGGCCGGTCGATGCCGGTCGTCCTGGCCCACTTCGGCGGCCATCCCGCCGACAGGTCGTTGATGACCGAGGCGATCGAGTTACTCGACAGCCGCGATTCGCTCTACCTGGACACCAGCGCGGTGCGGTATCGGGACCTGCTCGAGCGGGCGATCATGGAGCACCCCGATCGGATCCTCTTCGGGAGCGGGAGCCCCACCGTGCATCCAAACGTCGCGGTCATGGAGATCCTCACGCTCGACGTCCCCGAGAACAGCATGCGGCGGGTGTTCCGGAAGAACCCGGTTCGGGTCTTCCCGCCCCTCGACTAGTCACTCACAGCGGGACACGGGGCGGTCCCGGCGCGCCGAGACGCCGTGGGGATTGCGGCGGGGAGTGCGATCCGTGTACCGTGCGGCCAGCCCGTCCCGGACGCCCCTCGAGACGGCGACCATCGCGTCCCGCCCCTGGCCCGGCCACCCCGAGGGCTTGCTCTCCCCGCGCAACGCGTCCCACCCCGCCCGGAGTCCGTCCGTGAGGAGCCTCCCGCCCAGGTGGCGGGCGACCCGCCAGTGCAGCCCGTAGTTCTTCGCGAGGCGATACCCCAGCGAGCGGTAGGCACGCGCATCGTTCGTCTCGGCCAGCCCGGCGATATCGACCGGCCCGGCGTGACTGGGGGCTGCCGTCCGCAGGACCGCCGCCTCCGGTTCCCAGCGAAGCGTGCGATCCTGGGCCGCCAGGCGGTGTGCCACGTCACGGGCCGCCGCCACCGTGAGGTACTCGTCGAAGCCGTCCAGGGCCTCGATGGCGGCCCGGTCGAAGACCACGTTGCCGCCGTCGAAAAACCGGATCGTGCGATCGCCGATCCGGGCCTCCTCGAGTGACTCGGTGGTCACGTCTTCGTCCAGCCGGCGGTGTATCGGGCCCGTGACCGCGTCGGCCCCGGATTCGAGGGCCGACTCGACCGCCCCGAACCAGGTCGACTCGATCCGGGTCCCCTGTCCGACGAAGGCCACCGCGTCCCCGGACGCGGCCCTGATTCCGGCGTTTCGGGCCACGTTCAGGTTGCGATCGGAGAGTTCCAACACGAGATCGACGCGGTCGCTGTCACAGACGAGCCCGGAGGTGCCGTCGGCGGAGGGACCGTTCACGACCAATACCTCCGCCGTGGGCGCGTGCTCGGCGAGGGAATCGAGGGTCTCGGGAAGTTCGTCCCGTCCGTTGAGCGTCGGTACCACCACCGAGAGCTGCATGGGCCGATAAAGTGGCTGCCCGGCTAAAACCTCACGGGTTCACCGACGTCGGGCAGTCCAGTAGGAAACCGTCGCGAGCGCGTCCCCGGCGACCGAATCGATGGCCGCGGTGTCCAGGCTCCGCAGGCCATCGGCCATCCAGTCCGGAATCTTGCGGTAGAGCCCGTAGGGGAGCACGAAGTCATGGGTCACGGAGTCAAGGGCCAGTCCCGCCTCCTCGATGAGATCCCTGACCTCCCGGTCGCGGTAGAGCCGGGACCCCATCGGAAGCGCCCAGTTGTAGACGCTCCGCGCACTGCCCGCGTTGAAGGTATCGAAGAACACCAGGTCCCGGGAGACGCGGGCCATCTCGGCGAGGAAGACCTGTGGCCGATCCGCGAGGTGGAAGAATCGCATCGCGAATACGGCGTCGAAGTGGTCGTCCGGAAACGGGAGCCGAGCGGCGTCCCCACGCATGAAATCGAGGTGGTCGCTCACGCCGGCCCGCCGGGCCTTCTCCCGGCCCTGATGGAGCATCGCCCGGGAGATGTCCAGACCGACGACGTCGGCCTCACGCTCAGCGAGCATGACCGTGAACCGACCCGTTCCGCAGGCGATCTCGAGGATCGTGCGGTCCGAAAGCGGCGAAAGCGCCGCTAACACGGCCTCCCGCTCGCGACGATCGATGAGGCGGCCGCCACGCGAGAACCGCTTGTCCTCGTAGGCCTCCGCGACTGCGTCGGCCTGGTACCACTCCTGGCCCTTCACGTCATCACTTACACGCCGGGCCGTGGTTAAAACCGTACTGGAAACGCCCGACCGCAGTTGCGGAGTGGACGTGGTGGCCAGGCGATGCCATCCGCCCACTCACCGTCTCTCCCATCAGGAATGGCTGGTTTCCTTATATTCTATTAGGAATATAGTCACACGTATAGCCAACCTTTTCCTATACTCATGTGAGAGAGGGAGCCATGAGTACGTCGGCCACCACTCAGTCCCCGATCCGGGCGAACGAGGAATTCCGCGAGCGGCTCCGCGAACTCCCCCCGAGCGCAAAGCTCATCGCGAAGGTCCTCGAAACCGAGGAACCCCTCTCCCAGGGGCAGCTCGCCGAGGAATCCCTGCTGCCCGATCGCACGGTTCGGTACGCGCTCAACCGCCTGAACGAGGCGGAACTCGTCGACTCGCGGTACAGCTTCCGTGACGCCCGGAAACAGGTCTACTACCTGGACGACTGAGACGGTCGCCCGGACGAAGAGTTCGACGGCCATTTCTCCGAGCCGCGCCTGGCTAGCCCATGGAGCGTCTCGAGGCGGCCCTGGACTGGGCCCGGTCGATCGATCCGGAGTCGATCGCCGAGGATCTCCGGGCGATCGGCTTCGCGTGTACGCGGTGTGGCCGGTGCTGTTCGGGCACGGCCGCGGAGCCACACACCGCGACGGTCTTCCCCGGCGAGATCCGGGAGATTCGTGAAGAGACCGGGCGGGACTGGTCGGAGATCGCCCGTCCCATGCCCTACGGGATCCGGAACGGCACCGGCGAAACCTTCGAGTGGGCCCTCCAGAGCGACGACGGCGACTGCGTGTTTCTGGACGACGACGGCGAGGAGACGCGGTGTGCCATCTACGGGTCCCGGCCGCTGCTCTGTCGGACCTATCCCTTCCGTCTGGCCCTGCCCGGCACCGGCACAGCCGGGGACACCGCCGTCGCCGCCGAAGGACGGGTTCGGGCCTCCGAGTGTCCGGGTCTGGGCCGCCCGTTGAGTCACGAGCGGGCGATCGCGATCGCCGAGACCCTTCGAATCCGGGCTGTCAGGGAACTCCGGGAGACGATCGCGCTGCGGGAGCACTACGTCCCCCACCCCGACCGGAACGGGATCGTGGTCCACGACTCGGAGGGGGCCAAACGGCCGGACGGGACCGCCATAGAGCGGTGACAACTACTAAGACCGCCCGGATTCGAGTACCAGTCGGAGGCTCACGCATGGAAATCTCTGATGAACTCCTCTGTCTGTTCAACGGGGAAGTCACGGCGACTGAGGACGGATACGTCGTGGAGATCCCGGAACGGGAAGTCGAGAACGGCACCATCGACCCCGAATCGGTCTATCGGATCGCGATCATCGCCCGCGGGGATGAACGCACCGACACCGCCGACACCGGGACGAAAGGCGTCCCGTCGGAACCCCAGCCACCGGTCGAGGAGGGGGAGATCCGCTACGTCGAGATCGAGGACATCGGCAAGCAGGGTGACGGCATCGCCCGCGTGGAGCGGGGCTACGTCATCATCGTTCCCGGCGCGGAGATGGGCGAACGGGTAAAGATCGAGATCACCGAGGTCAAGTCGAACTTCGCGGTCGGGGACATCATCGAGGAGGACTTCGAATAGGGTCGCCCACGTAGGGCGCGAGTTTCTCACTCCCCGGTACGTCGGCAAGCGAGTCGTACGGACGGCCGACCAGAATGTCCCCGGCCGTCGACGACCCGATGCCCGGGATCGCGGTCAGTTCGGCCATGCTCGCCTCGCTCACCGGGAGCGGATACGGGATCGCCGTCACGGACCGGGGACCGTGATCGACGACCGCCACGTCCAGGTGCTCGCGGAGCGCCCGCTCGCCCGGAATCCCCACGAGCAGCGGGTAGGTGCCCGCCTGTCGGCCGAAGGTGTACTCGCCCTCGCGGTACTCGGTCCGAACGTCGGGCAGCACCGTCCCGGGCGGGGCGACCCGTTCGAGCATCGGGACGTCGATCTCCTCCCTGATCGCCGCCCGGTAGGCCCTGAACTGCTTTTTGTGTGCCCGGGCGAGGTCCGCGCCCGTCGAGTCCATCTCCGTGCCCTCGAAGGTCATCACCTGCCGAATGTTGATCCGGCGGATCATGAGGTCCTCCGCCAGGATCCGATCGAGGAGGGCCCGGTTGTACTCGAAGGTCGCCTCGCGCTCGCCGGCCAGGCCGTGGACGAAGTTCAGTCCGGGGAGCAGGGTCGGCAACCGGGTGGGCACCGCGGGGTCGATAGACGGGGCAGTATCCCGATCCTCACCCGGCCGCCAGCCCCCGATTTCGTTGACGATCCGCACGGCCTCCAGGGCCTCCTCGGCGCTCACGAGCAGGTCGTTCTGTTCCTGCACGACCGGATCGGCACTCTCGACTCCGAACGCCGCCGTGTCCCCCGGCGTGTTGTAGGTCGCGATCACCGAGAGGGCCGCCCGCGAGGCCTCGGGGTAGTCCGCGATCGTGACCGGGTTCATGTTGTCCATGTGGAGCGTTTCGAGCCCCGGGGCAGCCTCCCGAATGCCGGCATAGAGCGACTCCAGGGCATCGGGATTCGGGCGTTCCCCGTCCCCGCCGTAGGCCAGGATGTCGGCCTGTCGGCCGAGTCGGAAGTGGGAGACCCCCGCCTCGGCCAGGGCGGCCACCTCGGCGTGGATCGCCTCGGGGGACCGGAAAGCGGGGTCGCCGTACATCGGCTCGGTGCAGAACGAACACCGGTACGCACAGCCCCGGCCCGTCTCGAGTTCCGCGATCAGCCCGTCGGGATGGTCTGGATGCTGCTCGAGGATGAAGGCGCCCCGTTCGGCCCACCGGTCGGCCTCCGACAGATCGCGATAGCGGTCGTTGAACCCCTCCAGCCCGCTCTGAACCAGGTCATAGACCGCCGCCTCGACGTCGGCCATCGACAGGAAGTCAAAGTCAAGCTCACGGCGCTCGGTCTCGGTCCCGCCCTCGTTGCGCTCGCCCACGCCGAATCGGATCGGGCCCCCCATCACGCTCACGCCGGAGGCGGTCCAGGCCAGTTCCCGGGCCTCCTCGGGGTCGGCCGGCGTGCCGCCGACGTAACTCCCGGGGACAGTCATCCCGCCGATGTAGACGAGGAGGTCCGCCGAGTCCACGTCCCGCCAGCCGTCGGTCCGGTCCCGGAGGCCGTCGATGGTGTGATAGGTGATCGCCTCGCGAGGGACCCCGGCGTCCCGGAGGGCACCGGCGACGTAGCGGGGATAGGTCGAGACGTACGGCGGGACCCCGAAGTGGGCCGGCTCGTCGACGTAGCCGTCGACGATCGTCACCGAGAGCTCGCGGGGATGGGACATCGCCGGGGGTTGCCGCCGGATCGGCAAAAGCACACCGGGCCCCACCGGGCTTATGTCCGCGGACGTCAAAGCGGGCCCATGCCGCCGACGAAGGAACTCAAGTGCACGAACCGGGAGTGCGACCTGGACATGTTCGAGGTCCACTACACCTACGACATGCCCGATGACACCGCCGTCGAGGACTTCGCCTGCCCGTACTGCGGCCGGACTGACACCCTCGAGGAAATCACCCTATGAAGCCTGACCCACGGGCCATCCGGGAGGTCGGGCGGACGATTCCCGAATACCTCCTGAAGCGAGCGGGGCGGATCACCGGCCGCGTGCAGGAGGAGTCCCCGCTCCCGGCGGACGTCCTCGAGAGCGACGGGGCGTACCGAATCGTCCTCGACGCCCCCGGCGCGACCGCGAGCGACGTCCAGGTCCAGGTCACGGCGGGAGCCCTGGAGGTCCGCATCGACCGGTTCCGCCCGTTCAACGAGGGCTTCGAGATGGTGTTCCCCGGGCGGGGCCTGGAGCTCGACGGCACGGTTCCGCTGCCCGAGGACCCCCTCGACCCCGCCGAGGCGACGGCCACGCTGACCGACCGAGGCACGCTTGCCGTCACGATTCCCAAGGCCACCGAGGGCACCGGCGAGACCGAAGACGACGGGCCCGCCGCGGCCTGATTCGGTCGCGATCACTCGGCGAGCCGTTCACCCAGCGGCCGCCCGGGAGGCTCCGGCGGCGTCCAGCCCGCGGCGAGCGCCAGAAGCTGGACCAGGATCCGCGCCGTCGCACCCCAGATGGTGTAGCCCTCGACCCGGAAGTGATGGACGGGGACGACGCCGTATTCCGGGTATTCCCGCGGTTCGAAGGCGTGATTCTCGGCGGCGAGAAACCCCCCGATCGACAGGGAGACCACGTCGGCGACCTCGCCGTCGCCGGGATCGTACCGGCGAGGTGGCACCCGGGCGACGAAGGGCGAGACCGCGTACCCGGTGGCCGTCCGGACGTCGTCCAGTCGCCCGACGAACTCGATTTCCTCGGGCCGGAGTCCGATCTCCTCGCCGGACTCCCTGATGGCCGTCTCCCGTCGGTTCCGGTCGAACGGTTCGGTCCCGCCGCCCGGGAAACTCATCTCGCCGGCGTGCTCCGCGAGAGTTGGGGCCCGCTCGATGAAGACCAGTTCGGGGCTCGAGGACCGCTCACTGATCGGAACCAGTACCGCGGCTGTCCGATCGGCGTCCGAGATGACGGTCGGATCGCGGTCGCGGAGTGGCCCGAGATCCATACGCCACCTTCGCCTGCAGGAACTTAGCTCTCCCCCTCAGTGGCAACATCTCGCAGGCGATCGCGGAGGTCCGCGAGATCGATCCCGGCCCAGGCCTCGGCGTCGTAGGTGAGATCGAGGAGTTCCCGGGCCCGATCGGGGTCCGCTCCCCCGTCAACTGCGGCCTCCAGGCGCTCCCGCAGTCCGGATTCGAGCGCCTCGGCCGGTACCTGCCGGCGGGGGGCCTCCAGGACGTGTGGCAGATCCGACGCGGCCTCGGGCACCCTCGGAAAGGCTCGCGGCCCGGGAGCGTAGAGTGCCTCCCCCTCGATCTCGACGGTCAGAATCGAGAGGTCCTCGCGGGCGGACTCGATCCAGCCCTCGACGGTCTCCGCTTCGGGATCCACACCGGCCCGGAAGGCCGTCTCGTGGATCGCCTGCCGGAGCGCCGCGGGAGGGAGCGCGCCGAACTGGTCGAGTATCCCGGCGATCTCGTCGCCTGAAAGTTCCATACCGACGGATCGCCCCGCCGCACAATTTATCTTGTCCCTGCCAGGGGCCAACCGGAACCGGGGGCAGCGAGGGCGCCACGACGATCACTCCCCCGAACCGAGAACCCTCTGTCCGAATTGGGGAAATACACGGTTTCTGTCTCCGCCGGTCGAAATATCTCGGTTATGGCTTCCGGCGATCGGAGAGGATCGCCCGTACGTGGGCGTACTCGTCCAGCGCGAGCGGGCGATCCCCCTCGATCCTGTCCCGAAGCACCCCCGGGTCGTCATCGAGGTCCCCCGCGAGTTCCCCGACGTCGATCGGAACGCGGCTCATCTCCAGGAGGAGATCATCACGAATCCGGGCCCGGATCTCCCCGGGATCCAGCGACGTGTCGGCGGCCAACAGGATCGCGGCGCGCTGGAGGGACCACGCCCCCAGATCGATGGACCGGTCGCGAGTGGATGCCCCCTCCGAGGTGGCCTCCACTGCGTCGGCGAGGACCCGTTCCAAGTGGGCCGGTCGTGCCCCGGCCGGTCGTAAGAACCGGGTCAGAAGCGGTTCGGTCATCCCCGCTCACCACCCCGGCGATGTCTCGATGGCGTTCCCGCCGCGGTCGCCGACGCCGGTGCGACCCGGCGGGACCACGATGACCACGCCGGTTCGGGCCGCGAACTGCACCTCGCGGTTCGAGCCCAGCAGCTCGGGCCGGCCGTCGCGGTCCAGATCGAGGCGAACCGGCGTGTCCTCCCGGACGTACTCGACCGTGCCGTTCGATCCGCCACCCGGAGCAGTCCGGCGAGCGGTGACTGCAAAGCGGTCATAGGAGCCCCGGACCGACACGGTCCAGGCGTTCGCGGTGGCATACCAGTATCCCGGGACCGGAAGCAGCGGGAGTCCGGCCGGCAGCTGGGTGACGTTCCTCCCGATCGCCCGCTTTCCCAGTTCCCCGCCGAGCGTCCCCGCGACGGCGGTGTACTGACGGCTGGCCCCCGACTGGACGTCGACCCGGGCCGCCTCGACCAGCGACTGGGGAACCTGCACGGCTGCCTCGGACCGGATCTCGGTGCTCGCCACCCGGAGTTCGACCCGGATCCGGTCGCGATCGGTCGGTGCCAGGCCCGGCGGGAGTGCGGCCCCGATCGCCCGGGCCATCCGCCCGTCCGTGACGGCGAGTGCGCGATCGGACACGTCCGGCCACTGGGTGACCGCCGCGGCGACGATGCGGTGTGCCCTCCCTCCGTCCATCGAGCCCGAGAGCACCGACTCATACCGGTCGGTCGCGACGGCCATCGAGCCCTCGAGTTCGCGCCCCAATGCCCGCACCTGCCGGTCCCCACCGGCCCCCGCATCCCCGACGGCCGCGAGGGTCCGGGCTGCCGTGTGCAGGGAGACCGACCGGGATCCGGTCGATTCGATTCGCCCGGCGACGGCATCGGCTGCATCACCGTAGGGGAGGGTGAAGAGGTTCACGTTCCGCACGTCCATCCGGGGGGCGCCCTCGGGCGGCGCACTGGAGAGATACGCCGGACTCCCCGACACCGTCGCGACGTAGTCGTCCGTGGTGGGCGAGGAGCGGGCCGGCGGTTCGCTGGGAACGAGTCGGGTCTGCAGTTGGTGGGAGAGGGCGTTCTGGGCCCTCTGGACCATCGGCGTCCGGGAGCCGAGGCGGGCGACCGTCCGGTCCAGGTATCGGACCCGCGTGGCGGCCACGGCCCTGTCGGCCACCGACCCGTCCCGGGCGAGCGTTCCAAGAAGCGCCGATCGCCGGGTCAGGATGGCCGTGCGGAGTTCGGCAGCCGGGTTGGTCGAACTGGCGATCGAACGGGTCTCGACGGAGACCGAGATCCCCCGCACTGCATCCCGCAGGGCGGCCGTTCGGAGATAGGCCCGATCGCGGACTGTCTCCGGGGGAACGAGGTCGATCTGTCGCCAGCCGGTGTCGCCGTCGCCCTCGACGGCGGCTTCGGCGATCTCCTCGAGCGAACCGCCCGAAAGCAGCCGATTCACGCCCGCTTCGGCCAGTTGCTCGCGAACAGGGTCACCGAACGGACAGGAACTGTCCGGCCGACCGGGCAGGATCCCGGGCGGTCGGTACCGGCACCGGAGATCGAGGGTGACGTCGTAGGTCCGCCGTTCGACGCGCTCGGTCGTGCCGACGGTCCGATTGCCCAGCCAGTAGTGAGTGGTCGTCGTCTCCTCGATCACCCGGCCGTCGTAGGTCCGCAGGGTCGAACCGGCGCCAGATTCGAGGTGACCGCCGGCGAGCCACCGCTCGGTGTCGGTGTCGCTGAAGACGCGTGTCGAGTTCGGCGGCGGGGAACCGACGGGGCTGATCTCGGTCGTTCGGAAGCTCGCGTGGCCGTCGACGCGGACCGAGCCGCGATAGACGCGGTCGACGGTCTCCCGCAGACTCGGCCCCTCCCGTCCCTCGAGAAACGCGAGGAAGGCTTCGTCCGCGGTGTGATCGGCGTCGACGGACTGCTCGTTCGAGACGACGCTTGGCTGGGGGAGCTGGGGCGATACCGTCATGGGCCCGTTCTCGGTCCGGACGGTCCGGGGCATGGTCAGCTGCGCCCGCAGCAGTTCCTCGGCCCCGGTGAAGAGATCTCGGGTTGCCACGTCGGCCGCGGCGACGCCCATCGCTCGCCGACCGCGTGGGTCCACCGTCCCGAAGACGGCGGCCTGCTGGGCGAGCAACGCGTCGTTGGCCATGAGTTCGACGTGGCGGTTCGCGAGGACGTTCGGAATCGGCGCGCCGCCGTATTGCGCGTAGCCCCGGACCCACACGATTGGAAAGAGCCGAGCCGTGAGGTCCCGCGTGAACCCGGGGTTCGCGAGGCCCGCATCGAGCCGCGATTCGAACCGAATCGTCCGCTCGTGGAGGGCCATCGCCGGGAGATCGAGGGTGATCGTTGCGGTGTATCGGGAGCGATCGACGAGCCGACCGCGCCGCCTGACGGTCACCCGGAGGTCCCCCACGGTGATCCGATACCGATCCCCGTCCACCGCTTCGACCGAGACGCCGTGTAGCGCCCGCCGGGCGGAGGACGTATCGGTGATCGGCGGCAGGGCCACCGACGCGCTGATGCCCTCCCGGGTCACGCGTGCCACTCGAAGGGCGGCCCGGGCCCGCCAGGCGATACGGAGTTCAAGAGCGTGCCTGAACGTGTCGTTCTCCGGGAGTATCGATCCCATCCCGTCGGGACTCGGGACGATGATCGGCTCGGCCGCGGCGGCCCGCTCGGCCTCCCGAATGGCCGTCTCTAGGGCCAGACGGGCCTCCATCTGGGCGTCCGTGGCTATCTCCTCGGCGACCGGTTCGGTCACGGAGGGAGGGGTCAGTGCGGTGACGTAGAGCGAACTCGTGAGCAGGAGCACGGCACCCAGAAACGCGAAGGGGATCCGGCCCCGGCGGTCGGCGCGGAACGTCACACGGACCACCGCCTGAGGACGACCACCGGATCACAGGCACTCCCGTTCGTCGCGGAGTGAGTCGCCGGGAGCGCGTATACGGTCGCCCGAACCGGTCGATCGCCGGGCGGTGCTGGCCCGATGAGGAGGGGATCGACCGAATCGGTACCCCGACAGACCCCGACCACCTGGACCGACGCCGCGTGGGCGTCGAGGTAGCGCCGGACCGATGTCTCGACGGCCTCCCGAAATGCCGCCGACCGATCAGACGAGGGTGTGGAGCCGGCGATGGCCGCCCGTCCCACGAGCCCGCCGACGGTCTCCTCGACGGTCCAGTGCCCGGACTCGGTCTGGAACTCGACCGTGAGCGTCGGTCCGAGCAACACGGGCGCGCCCGCCTGGGGCTGGTTCTGCTCCGGAGCGACCGGAGCGGTGGCGATCACCCCAGCGGCCGCCCCGAGGAGTACGAGGCCAAGCGCGACGTCCACGACCGTGCTCATCCCCCGTTCCCCCGTCATGCTGACACCCGAAGGATGCCGATGACCTCGCCACTGGCTGTGCGGACGAGGACCCGGCGCATCCGTGTTCGCTCCGGATCCGCCGGCGGCGTCCCCCGGACCCACACCCGGCCGTCGGCCCGGACGGTGACCGCGATTCCCCGCGGTATCGAAACCCGCGGCGACTCCACGCGGGCCGGGATCACGACCGGTCCCTCGGTGAGCGCGTTCATCGTGGCGGTCATCGTCGAGTCGGTTATCTCGGGCTCCGACCCGAGGGGCAGCCCGTCAAGCGTGACCCCGTAAAGGGAGAGCCCGATGGCGAAGACGGCGAGAGCGATCAGCGCCGGAAGCGGCTCGACCTGGGCCCTACGCGCCGACGAGGACACTGCTCACCTCCCCGAACCGAACCCGACGCACCTGTAGCGTTTCCCCGGCCTCCCGCCACGTCGGCGTGCGGGCCCGGGCGCGTTCGAGCGCCGCCCTGAAGGCGGCCGATCCGTCGAACACGCTCGCCGGCGGTCGGCCATCGAGGAGAGATTCGAGGGGTGAATCCGGGCCGACCGGCGTGATGGGGCCGTACCGAATCGACGCGTGGGCCGTTCCCCCGGGGCCGCGCAGCCCGAGGCGATCGGGCGCCAGCCGGATGGCCGATGCCCGGAGTTCGATCGACGCCGTCGCCGCGTACTCGCTTGCCGTCACGGACTCGATGGTCTCGGCCGCCCGGACGGCGTCGGGCGGCGCAGCGGGAAGGGCAACGACGACCCCCAGCATCGCGGCCGATCCGATCACGAGACCGACCCAGATCCAGGTCGCGTCTGTTGGCAGTCCGAACATGGGTCGCGATCGTCCGGTCCTCGCACTTAAACGTACACCAGCGATCGGGCGGTCACGAACGAAAGCGGGTACACCACGCTCGCGACGGCCAGGGCGACGCCGCTCTGAAAGCCCATCCGGAACGGATCGAACCCGCGCTCGAGCACGACCGAAAGCGAGGGGAGGATCGCCGCGAGCAGCAGGACGTAGATCCCGATGATCCGGCCCAGGGCGGCCACGTCGAGAGCCTGGCCGGTCCCCTCGACCGACTGCATCCCGGTGGCCAGCGCCACCGTGACCCCGGCGATGGCCGGCGCGAAGACGAGTGCGGTCTGGGTGAGCGTGCTCGTGGTCTGGGCGAGTTCGCGACGGGACTCCCGCTCGACCGCGAACAGCTCCGCCAGGTAGCCACCGACCGCCTGGAGGGTCCGGCCCCCCGCCGGTCCGTACTCGCCGGCCGTCGTCGTGAGGGAGAGCGCCGCACGGACTCGTCGATTCGGCACGTCGGCGAGCACTCCCCCCTCGCCGAGGAACACTGACTCCACGGGATCGCCGGATCGGTCGCGTCGGACCGCCCCTCGCTCGAACAGGTCCCCGATCGGCCCGTCGAAACGCGCCCCGACGGCCTCGATGATCGTTTCGAGGGGCGCGCCTTCCTCGAGGCGCTGTCCCAGGACGACCAGCACGTCGGGGAGCCCCACCTCCAGATCGGCCAGCCGCCCTTGCTCCTCGACGACCGGGTGCAAAAAATAGGCGAGTGCGATGCCACAGCCCACGCCGCCCCCCACGATCGGCCTGACCCAGTCCGGTGTGAGAGCAGTCGCCCCGGTAACCGCCATGCCCGCCCCGAGTGCGCCCGCCGCCAGGACCCGCGAACGGTCGGTCGCGTGTGCCAGCAACCCCGCGTCGAACGCCCTGTCGGTGACGGCCGGCCGGCGCCCCCAGAGCCAGAGTGCGCTCCCGGCCAGTCCAAACGGAATGAGGAGGTCATAGATGATCGCCAGCGCGAGCGTCGAGAGCCCACCGCCATTCGAGGCCAGGACCGGAAGCAGGCCCACCAGGGCCAGGGGGAGCATCACTCCGAAGGCGTAGATTCCCATCGCCGGTCCGCGGATCGCGGTCGAGAACTCGACGACCCGCTCGTTGGCCCCATCGAGGACGGCTTCGAGCGCGTCCTCGAGGGTCTCCGCACGTCGGTCCGCAGGGGCGTCCATCGCGATACTCAAGAGGGTCACCGCCCGTCGCAGGGAGGGATCGACATCCCGCCACTCCGTTCCGAACGCCTCGAATGCAGCGTTCCCCGAGACCGTCGCCGCCCGCTTGTTCGAAAGGGACTGGCTGAGACGGCCGGGCACGGCGTCCGTCGCGAAGTCCGCGGCCCGCTCCAGGGAAGGGGACAGTTTGACCTGGAGGATCGCGAACGCGATCAGATCCGGCGCGGTTCCCACGGCCCGAATGCGCCGGAACGCCTCGAGCCGTTCCGTGACCGCCCGCAGGACGGACTCCCCGAGAACGATCCGGAGGAGCCACCGAAGCTGGGGGAGACGAGACGGGTTCTCACCCATCCGCCCTGGCCTCCGATCTCGCTTCGGCGGCCCGTTCGAGCGGCGAGGGCGAGAGGGCCGCTGCCCGCTGCTCGATCGCCGAGAGTGTCTCCGCGTACGTTTCGCCGGGTCGGGAGAGCGTGGCCACGAGCCGGCTGTTGCCCCGCGTGAGTCGCGGCGTCGCGTCGAGATCGGTGCCGTCGAACGCATAGAGGAGCGCCCCGCCCGAATCGGTGACCTCCTCGATGGCGCTGACTCGCTTGCCCTCGGCCGTCGGGTGAAGGGTGACAAGGAGGTCCGTCGCCGCGAAGGAGGACGCCGGGACGCCCAGGTCGGCCACGACACGCTCCCTGACGCCGTCGTATCCGTCCCCGTGGATGGTCCCGATCACCGTGTCACTGGCCGCGCCCACGCGCATGGCCTCGTACAGCACCGCCGCCTCCTCCCCCCGGACCTCGCCCACCGCGAGCGCACCGCTCCCGAACCGGAGGGCGGTCCGCAGGGCCGTCGCCGGATCGACGGCCGCGTCGGGATCGGCGGCGGCCTCGAGCCGCTGGACGTCCCGCCCCGCGCCCTGCAGCGCCCTGACGGGCAATTCGGGCGTGTCCTCGATGGCGAGCAGGCGGGTCGTCGCCGGCAGCTCCCAGAGCAGCGCCGAGGCCATCGTGGTCTTCCCCGACCCGCGTGGACCGGCGACGAGCATGGCTCCACCCCGCTCCATGGCGATGGAGAGCAGCCCGGCCGCCTCGGCGCTGATCGTTCCGTTCGCCACCAGATCCCCGAGGCGCCACCGGTCGGTCCCCTCCTTTCGGAGCGCGAACGCGTATCCAACGCTCGCCGGCTCGCGGACGCCGGCGACCCGGACCGACTCGGCCCCGCCGATTCCCGACAGCGAGGCGTCGATCGTGGGCGTCGCCCGGGAGAAGGCCCGACCGCTCTCGGATCGCAGCCCCGCCGCGAGCCGTTCGGCTCCCCGTTCCGTGAGGGTCACGTTGGTCTCGAGTTCCTCGTTTCCGACGCGAACGAAGAGCGGATTCGAACTCGCCGGGGCGTTCACGAACACCTCCGAGAGCCGTTCGTCGCTGAAGAGGTCCTCGAACACGCCGTACCCGCTCGTGTGTTTCGAGAGGGCCCGAGCGAGGGCGTCGGTCGGGCAGTCCGGCCCGGCAACCTGAACGACGGCCTCGCGGGGCCCCAGCTCCGTTTCGGGATCGAGGAGGCGGGTGCGTGCAGCCACGAGCGTGCCGAGGGTCGCGTCGTCGAGGGCATATTCGAGTGGTTCGAGCAGATAGAGGGGACCTTCCGGCCGGTCGTACACGCGAACGGCGGCCCCCGAGTCCACCACCCGGGCACCGCGTAACGTCCCGTCCGCGGGGGGCACCAGGTCGGCGTGGCTTGCGGCGATCGACGGGACGCGATTCGGCCGGAGCACCGACTCGTATCCCTCCCGCTCCGAGTACCCCGCCAGGCCGGTGTCGGCCGCGGCCTCGCCGACCAGTCCGGCCCGACCGGGCGCTTCGGCCGCCGCGGCGAGGGGATCCCGGGAAGCGAGGGCGGCGATCCGCTCGTCACGCGCCTCGACTCGCCGGCCGAATCGCGCCGCCGCCCGGAACAGTCGAACGGACTCGCCCTCGAAGAGTCGGTCGACGCCGTCCGCCCGGACGCGGATCCGGTCGACGGGAGCGGCTCCGATCGCCCCGATCGCCGTCCGGCGGCACGCCTCGCTACCGGCGAGATCGCCGTGTTCCGGGCAGTCGGTCGCGTCGATTCGGAGCCCCGAGTGCTCGATCGAGGGCTCACAGCGACAGGCGGCGTCGGTGGCGGAATCCGACCGTCCGAACATGGGACCGCCTGGGCTCACGCTGGTACTTGAACCCTCGGGCGACCGTCACGACGGGGTCGCCGGCCACGAGGCGGTACTCCAGGGTCAGGGTCGTCGATCCGGCAAGCGCGAGCGTTCCCCCTTCCCGGACCGGTCCGCTGGACCCCACCGGCCGAACCCGGGCCGCGAGTCGGACCACGACGTCGGGTTCGCCGGGGACCGAGGCGCGGAGGATCGTGCCGGATCCGTTCCCCGCCGCGGGATCCGGCCCCAGGGAGAACGTGGCCCCCGACGGTCGGCGCGGCATCTCGATTTGGACCCGTCTGACCGCGCCCGGCACGCCCGGTCGCACCGGGTCGCTGTGACGGACGAGCCGCCTCGTCGCCGACTCGAAGCGTTCGACGGATTCGGTCAGCTGCTGGTCGGCCCGGGCCCGCCGGGCGGACTCGATCGCCGGCAGCGACGCCGCGAGCAGGGCCGCCGCCAGAACGACCGAAAGCAGAACCCGCAGGCTCATATGAGCCCGCGAATCCGCGCCACCAGCCCTGATCCGGCCGATTCGGAGCCGGACGGGTCGTCCGAACCGTCGGTCCGGGGAGGGCTATCACGCTCCGTCGTGACGGGCTGGGGTGTCGCCGTCGCGATCGGTGGCGGCGTCTTCGGGGCGGATTCGAGGCGCTCGACGGCGGCGATCGCCGCGTTCGCCCGATTTTCGACGGTCTCGTTGACGTGTTCGACGTTTCCCACGTAGCCCCGTACCGCCTGGAGTTCCGACTGGAGGGTCGTTACGTCGGCCTCTAGTGTCTCGATTCGGGCCTCGAGACGCTCGATCCGCTCCGGCTCCGATTCCTTCTCGGGGCCGGCTGCCGGGGAGCCAAGCGTGGAGGCGTCCCCGAGGCGGCGCTCGAGCGCCCCGACCCGCTCGTCGATGGTCCGTCGCGCTGGCATCCCCACTGAGTGGTCCCGTCCCGTGGGAAAAAGTTTCACCCGCCCGCTCAAACGAGACTTTCCCCGTCGAACTCGGGGGCCGAGGCGTCGAGATCCATGAGATCGAGAATCGTCGGTGCGACGTCGAGGAGGTCGGCCCCGGCGGGGAGTGCCGCGGCGGGGTCGTCGACGATGAGCGTGGCCTCCCGGAAGGTGTGCATCCCGTTCCGCGGCCCCGTCGTGAACACCGCGTCCTTCGGCTTGAAGCCGGACTTCAGATCGAAGCCGTCGTTCGGGATCGCGACCAGGTCCGGCGCGATCGCGTCGTGTTCGCCGTCGAAGGCCTCCTCCCCGGGAACCACGCGTTCGACGACCGGACGCCCGTCCGGGCCCTCCAGTGATTCGATGGCCGCCTCGAGGTCGTCCCGGACCGAATCGTATGCCGATTCCGGGACTGAACCACGGGGTTCCCGGCCCTCCAGGTTGAGGTAGAACCGACCAGGAATGAACGAGTAGGCGGTCGTCTCGCTCGCGATGTCCGCGAGGTCCTCCGGCGAGTCGGTGTCATAGGAGAGCCAGCCCTCCTCCCGGAGCCAGGTGTTCAGGTGAACCTCGTGATCGAGGGTGGTGAAGCCGTGGTCGCTGGCCACGATCATCGTGACGTCCTCGGGGAGTCGCTCGCGGAGGGCGCCCAGGTACTCGTCCACGGTCGCATAGAAGTCGAGGAATTCCTCCCGATATTCGCCGTCGTGCTCGTAGTCCTCGAAGAGGAAGTGATTGACGCGGTCGGTCGTCATGAAGACCCCGAAAAAGAGGTCCCAGTCGTCGGCCTCGACGTACTTCTCGAAGGCCGCCTGGCGCCGGTCGAGTGTCTCGTGTGCGTCCTCGATGAATTCGGTCTTGTCCTCGTCGTGGCCGAGTTTCGCGTTCACGTCGATGCGGTAGTCGAGATCGGCCAGTTCGGCCGCGAAGGATTCCGGAACGGCGGCCTTCTCGACGGACGGCGAGAGGAACCCCGAGACCATCCGGGTCGGCTCGCGATCCGGCGGGAACGTGACTGGCACGTTCATCACGGTCGCGTCCCGGTCGGCCTCCTGGACCCGGGTCCAGATGCGGGTCGACTGCACGTCGTTGCCCATCGGGACGTACGTATCATAGGATCCGATTTCGCGGTCCTGGAAGCCGTACACGCCGGTTTTGCCGGGGTTCGTGCCGGTCGTGAGCGAGGGCCAGCAGGCGCTCGATTCGGGGGGAACGATGCTGTTCATCGGTCCGCCGGTCCCCGCCTCGGCCATCTCGGTCAGGTTCGGGAAGACCGCCGGGTTCGCCTCGATGAGCGACCACGGAACGCCGTCGATACCGAAAAACGCGACGCGCGGACCGTCGTCCCCGCGCAACCGGTCGATCAGACCCATATCAGCCTGGGTCTATCGGATGGACCCCCATGAAGGTTCGTATCCGGAGGCAGCAACTGTGACTGTGCGGTCAGTTGGACTCCGCCGAGCCTGTCTCCTCCGCGTCCTCCTCGGGATCCAGGTCGGGTTCGAAGTTCGTCGGCACCACCGTGACGTGGCGGATTCCCACGCCGGAGTCCGTTGTGGCCATCACGGCTCTAGGGAGGGGATCGACCCTCATGTAATTACCCATACGCATAATACATTCCAGCCGTCGGTCTGATGCGTTTCGGGAATCACGGCCGAGCGGTCCGGCGTTCCCGGATCGATTACGCGAATTCGTCCTCGTAGAGGTCCTGAGCGTGCTCGATGGCCTCGTAGGCCGCCTCGCGATCCTCCCATCCCTGGGTCGTGACCTCCTTGCCCGCCTCGAGGTTCTTGTAGGTCTCGAAGAACTCGGCGATCTCCTCGAGGGTCTGCTGCGGGACGTCCTCGAGGTCCTCGAGGTGGTCGAAGCGGGGGTCCTCGACCGGGACCGCGAGGACCTTGTCGTCCTTCTCGCCGTCGTCGTCCATCCGCATGAGCCCGATCGGGCGCGCCTCGATCACACAGCCCGGGAAGGTCCGGTCCTCGACCAACACCAGGACGTCAAATGGATCGCCGTCGTCGTAGTACGACCGGGGGATGAAGCCGTAGTCGCCCGGGTAGTGGACGTTGCTGTGGAGGACCCGGTCGAGCACCACGCCGGGGATGTCCTTGTCGTACTCGTACTTGTTGCGCTCGCCCTTGAGACACTCCACCACGGCGTGGATGGTCTCCGGCGGGTTCGGTCCCGTTTCGAGGTCTTCGAAGAGGTTCGGCATACGAGGGGTGTCGGGGGCGGTCGCTTCAAGCTTTCTGGTTTGAACTCGGCCTGCCAGCCGAATTCCGTTCATTTAACTGTTTCAATGACTTCCCCACAGGCATGTCAGAGGCACAAAGCGAAGAAGTCGCAGCGGCGAGAGAGTTGACGGCGTTCCAGAAAAACATCTTGACCGTTCTCGCGGAGCGGCCACGATACGGGCTCGCGATCAAGCGGGAACTCGAGTCCTACTACGAGGAGGATGTCAATCACGGTCGGCTGTACCCCAATCTGGACGACTTGGTCGCCGCGGGGTTCGTCGAGAAGAGCGCGCTCGATAAGCGAACGAACGAGTACGCGCTCACCGACGCGGGCCTGGAGGCGGTTCGGGACGACCTGTCCTGGCGTCTGTCCCACTTCGTCACGGACGCGGACCGATCCGACTTCGTCGAATCCATCGTCGAGGAAGCCTGAGCTACCCACCACTGAAGGGGTTCCGCGCTGTTGCCGCTATGAATCAATAGAACGCACCGAATTCAGCACGGAGAGGCCAGATAAATCCAGTTTTCGTTCGTGCCTTCAGTCGGGTTTTGTGAACTACCCCTGCCTACTCACTCGCGGCGGAGCCGCTCGTTCCTTGAGGC
>JBDGTI010000084.1:0-22155 GCA_042216995.1 Halodesulfurarchaeum sp. | reverse complement strand
TCATGGTCCACGTCGCCTCGACGAACGTCCCGTTCACGAGCGAGTCCAAGGACGCCCTGGCCAACGTCGCCGAGATCGAGGACGAACTCGAACTGGTCCTCAGGGAGGCCGCCCGCGATCTCAAGTCCCACCTCAACCGCCGGAGTACGATGCGAAAGCGCCAGCAGAAACAGAACGTCATCGCGGACATCCTGCCCACGATGGCCGAGAAGGTCTCGACGATCACGGACCGCGAGCCCGTCGACGTCGGCGATTCGCTGGCGCGAATCATGAACAACGTCCTGATCGAGCGCGAGCGGGAGGGGGCGGTGGTTCGACTCCAGGTCGAGAATCACGATTCCACCAACGCCGACCTGGAGATCACGGAGATTCTCACGGCCGAGCCCCGGGATCCAAGCGACGGGAGCGTGGTGGAGATGGACGGCGAGTACTACCTCACCTGGAAGCCGGACGTCGAGAGCGGCGGCGAGGCGACCCTGGAGTACGAGATGGACGAGGCGGCCGATTCGGACGTTCAGGTGTCCGGCATCGAATCCCCCAAACTCACGGTGAACACATGAGCGACACGGAGGCCCGCGAGCAGTTGATCGACCTGGCAGCAACGTTCTACGATCAGTTCGAACTGGGCGAGATCCCCCACATGGAGGTCCCGACCCGATCGAAGTCGAACATCATCTTCGACGAGGACGCGGGAGTCTGGGTCTATGGCGACCGGACGAGCACCCGGAGCGCGAACTCCGTTCGGGGCGCCCGGAAGCTCCTCAAGGCGGTCTACACCATCGAGTTCCTGACGAACCAACTCGAGGAGGACCGCTCCTCGACCCTGCGGGAGCTCTATTACCTCAGCGAGTCCTGGGACGAGGAGGAGGCCCAGTTCACCTCCCAGGACCAGTCCAACTCACTCGTGGAGGACCTCGAGATCGTCTCCGGCGTGAAACGCGAGGACTTCCACATGCGCCCGGAGGAGTCCGGCGCGACCCTGATGGGCCCGCTTCACCTCCGCGAACAGACACGCCGGGGCGACCGGGAGATCCACTGTCAGGCGGACGTCGGCGAGGGGGGCTACCAGATCCCGAACAACCCGGACACGATCGAGTTCCTGGACCACGACGCGGACTTCGTCATGGCCGTGGAGACCGGCGGCATGCGCGACCGCCTGATCGAGAACGGCTTCGACGAGGAGTTCGACGCGATCATCGTCCACCTCAAGGGCCAGCCGGCCCGGGCGACCCGACGGATCACCAAGCGACTGCACGACGACCTCGACCTGCCGATCACGGTCTTCACCGACGGCGACCCCTGGTCATATCGCATCTACGGCTCGGTGGCCTACGGATCGATCAAGAGCGCGCATCTCTCCAAGTACCTCGCCACCCCGGAGGCGGACTTCGTGGGCATTCGGCCGGTGGACATCGTGGAGTACGACCTGCCGACTGACCCGCTCTCCGAGGCGGACGTGAACGCCCTGGAGAGCGAACTCGAGGACCCCCGGTTCAGCACCGAGTTCTGGAGCGAACAGATCGAACTCCAGCTCGACATCGAGAAGAAGGCCGAGCAGCAGGCCCTGGCCTCCCGCGGCCTGGACTTCGTCACGGACACCTATCTCCCCGCCCGCCTCGAGGAGATGGGCGTGCTTTGATGTCCGAGCAGCGGCCTTTTTATCCTCCCTTGCACAATTAGCCGCGCATGGCCAAGCAGGACCTCGCATCTGCAGTCGCCGACGCCCTGGCGGTCGATCCCGAGACCTTCCAGAAGCGTGTCCACGAGGAGGCCTCGATCATCAAGGAGGAAGTCGAGGCGGGGACCTTCGACAACCCACAGGCCATCGTCGGTCTGGAGTACGAGTTCTACGCGGTCGACGACGAGGGCGCACTCGCCCGGATTCCGCGACGGCTCCTCGAGTACGTGGGATTCGAGAAGGAGCTGGGGCTTCACAACGCCGAGATGCAGACCTTTCCCGATCCGCTCAACGACGCGGGGCTCCAGGCCCAGGAATCCAGTGTCCTCTCCCGGATCGACGCCGCGGCACGTCCCATGGACGCCGAGGGACTGCACCTGGTGAGTGATGGGATCTGGACCCGACCGCCGGCCGGGGAGTCCACGCGGCAGTACCTGACCGGGAGCGTCGAGCGGGAGGGGTACACGCTCGCGGCAAACATGTCCGATACGCCCCGCTATCACGCGATGGCCAACACGGCGATCGAGCCCGGAATGACCATCGACGTGCCCCACGTCACCCTCGAGGCCGAGACGGTGATGCCCGAGAGCCTGATCACCTCGATCCAGCCCCACTATCAGGTCCCGCGGGCGATGGACCTCCCCGAGTACTTCCGGTATGCCGTCCGGGTCGCCGGTCCCCTCCTGGCCCTGGGGGTGAACTCGCCGTTTCTCCCGCCCGACCTCTACGACGACGTGGACCCGTATGCGGTGCTCGAGGACGGCTACGCCGAACACCGGATCGACATCTTCGAGAGCGTCCTCAACGTTCCCGGCCGGGACGGCAAGGTCCGGTTCCCCGAGGACATCGACACGGTCGATGACGCCATCATGGCGATCGCGGACGACGACGTGCTCGTCCCGATGGCCGTCGAGGACACCGGTCGATTCGACGACGAGTTCGCCCACTTCCGGATGAAACACGGCACGTTCTGGCGGTGGGTCCGTCCGGTCTTCGAGGGCACCTCGCGCAACGAGGCCAACGCCAGGATCGAGTTCCGCCCGATCCCCGCCCAGCCGACCGTGCGGGACAGCGTCGCCTTCCAGGCGGCGTTTGCGGGTCTGCTCGAACAGATGCGACAGCACGAGCATCCCCTGTATGACCTCCCGTGGTCGGCGGCCCGGGAGAACTTCTATGCGGCCATGCGGAACGGCCTCGACGCTGACCTCTCCTACATCACGGCCGACGGGGTCGAGACCGAGGAGACGGAGACGATCTACGCCGACCTCTTCGAGCAGGCCCAGGCCGGCCTCCGACAGCGGGGGCTCTCCGGGGAGACGGCGGCCCGCTACCTCTGGCCGCTCCGACGACGGGTTCGCCAGGGCATCACCCCGGTCGAGTGGAAGCGAAACCGCGTTCGATCCCACCTGCAGGACGGGGCGGACCTGGCGGAGGCCGTCGAGAGGATGCAGGAGACCTACGTGGGGACCCAGCGGCGCACGCTCCTTGACGGGAGCT
The DNA here is from genome assembly GCA_042216995.1 of Halodesulfurarchaeum sp. Lineage (GTDB taxonomy): Archaea > Halobacteriota > Halobacteria > Halobacteriales > Halobacteriaceae > Halodesulfurarchaeum. The sequence goes on along the minus strand of JBDGTI010000084.1, from coordinate 18,980 downwards.
TCACCGACTGGTTGGAGTCGGACGGCTCCGGCCACCCCTGATTCAGCGCGGATCGCCGACTGAGGATCTCAGCGCAGTTCGCTCGCGTCCCTGTGACCGACGATCTCGACCTGCTCGCGGGTGATCTTCGTGATGTGGATGCCGTTCCCGCTGGCGGTGTCCCGCTCGGTCGCCGAGTCGATGGCGCGGGCCGCCACCGTGACTGCCTCGTCCATCGTGAGGTCCTCGGTGTACTCCTGCTCGAGCACGCCCAGCGCGTAGGGCATGCCGCTGCCCTGTGCGCTGTAGTCATCGGCGAGTGAGCTCCCCGTCGGATCGAGGCTGTAGACGTGTGACCCGTCGTCGTCGACGCCGGCCAGGAGCGGGACGACCATGAAGAAGGGGCCGCCGCGGAGCAGGTTGCTGGCCATCGTCGCGAGTGCGTTGATGGACATGTACTCGCCGCGGCGTGCCTCATAGAGGCTCGCTTCGGCCCGCAGCGAGCGGATGTAGGCCTGGGCCCCGCCGACGGACCCGGACATCGAGAGCGCGGCGTTCCTCTGGATTTCCTCGACCTTCTGGACGTTCTTGTTCGAGACGACCCGTCCCCCGAGACTGGATCGCATGTCCGAGCCCATCACGACCCCGTCGGGCGTGGTGATGCCCACGATGGTCGTGCCGGTCTTGTTCACGTCGTCGAGGTCCCCCTCCGAGATGTCGCTCTCGGGGAGCGACCCGAGTTCCGGGGTGTAGGGGTCGCCGGGGTCGAGATCTGGGCGGTCGACGCGAGGGCCGGTCGAGACCTGATCCTGCGGATCAAACATTACTCCCGTGTACCCTCGGGCGACAGATAAATGCACTCTTTCGGGCGATCCCGCGGACAAAACCGCCGACAGAACCAGTGTGTTACTGAGCCTGGGCCTCGTAGGCCGCTTCCGCCCGCTCGATCAACCGGTGGACTGGCAGTGTCACCCCGAACTGGCGAGCCAGCAGGGCGATCGGCATGAGACCGATCCCCACTGCGAGGGACGTCTGATAGGCGGTCAACGACGCGAGCTTGGTGACCCGTTCGATCATCGGCTCACGCTGCGATCTGTATCGGGCGTATATAAGCATTCGCCCCCGGGTTCCCCACTCATCCCGACGCAGTCTCCGTGTTCAACTGCACTTGTTCGAAGTGAAAATCGAGCCGCGAAAGCCGGATAACCGGGGTAGCCTCGCGCTCCCTTCGCCGAAGGCACCGCATTACTTACGCCGAACTTCCAGTGAAGGTGCGCGGACAAATCGCAAAACACCTTTTCCTCCGTCTCGATCATCCGATATGGCAAACTACGTCGTCGCGATGGAAGCGGCATGGTTGGTACGAGACGTCGAGAACTCCGACGACGCGATCGGCGTGGCCGTCAGCGAGGCCGGCAAGCGACTCAACGAAGCCGACCTGGATTACGTCGAGGTTCAACCGGGGGTCACGAGCTGCCCGGCCTGTGGCGAACCCCTCGACGCCGCCTTCCTGGCCGCCGATACCGCGCTCGTCGGACTCGAGCTGGAGATGACCGTGTTCAACGCCGAGAGCGACGAACACGCCTCCCGGATCGCGAAAAGCGAGGTCGGCGGCGCCCTCCAGGACGTCCCACTCTCGGTCATCGAGGTCGTCGAATCCGAGGAGGAGGCCGAATCGGAATAGGAAACCCCGAACCTTTTTAATTACTCGCGGTTATTGCCACGCATGCACCTGCCCACTCCCCAGGACCTGCGGGAGCGTCGAACGGCGCTGGATCTCACCCAGCGGGAACTCGCCGACCGGGCCGAGGTCTCCCAGCCGCTCATCGCCCGGATCGAGAGCGGTGACGTCGACCCGCGGCTCTCGACGCTGCGACGCATCGTCGAGGCACTTGATGCGGCCGAAGGAGAGGTCATCCGCGCCGAGAACCTGATGCACGGGGAGGTCGTGAGCGTGGGCCCGGACGATCCGGTCTCCCTGGCGGTCGAACGCATGCAGGATGAGGGCTACTCACAGCTCCCGGTGATCGAGGGGGGCGTGCCTGTCGGCTCGATCAGCGATTCGGACGTCATCCAGGCCGGCGAGGAGGTCGGGGAGATGCCCGTCCGACAGGTCATGAGCGAGAGCTTTCCCACCGTCTCACCCGACGCGGTCCTCACCGAGATCCGGAGCCTGCTCGAGTACTACAAGGCCGTGATGGTCACCGAGGACGGCACGACCGTCGGCATCATCACCCAGGCCGACGTGGCCGCACGCGTCAGCTAGGCCGGGTCAGGGTCCGGTTCGAGACTGAGTCCGCGTATGTCGACTGCGGCCCCGTCGTGAACCGTCCCGATGAGTTCGCCGTCGGTCTCTTCGACGAACGACTCGGCGTCCGCGGGGTCGATCGCGACCACGAACCCGGTGCCCATGTTGAAGGTCCGGTACATCTCCCGATCCGAGACCGCCCCGGCCTCCTGGACGAACTCGAAGACCGGCTGGACGGGGTTCGGATCGGTGATCGCATAGCGGAACTCCCCCATGCGGAAGAGATTGGTGAACCCGCCGCCGGTGACGTGGGCGGCCGCGTGGACCTCGTGGGCGTGCAACGAATCGAGCAGGTAGGTGTAGGTCCGGGTCGGTTCGAGGAGGGCCTCGCCGATGGTTCGGCCCGTCCCCGGCAGGGGGTCTGCGTACTCGTGATCGGCCGTGACGGCCGTTCGAGCCAGGGTGAGCCCGTTGGAGTGAATCCCGCTCGAGGGGACGCCCACGAGGCGGTCCCCCGGCCGGGCCTCGCCGTCGAGCAGTTGCGCGTCGGTCGCCAGTCCGGCGGCGGCCCCGGCCAGGTCGAACCCGGAGACGACCTCCGGGAGGACCGCCGTCTCCCCGCCGACCAGACTCACGCCGCCGCGGTTCGCCCCCTCGGCCAGCCCCTCGCCGATCTCGGTGCTCATCCCCTCCTCCGGTTCGTCGACGGCCAGGTAATCGACGAACGCGACCGGGGTGACGCCGGCGGCGACGAGGTCGTTGACGTTCATCGCGATACAGTCGATTCCGATGGTCGAGACGTCCCCCACGGCCTCGGCGACGAGGAGTTTCGTCCCGACGCCGTCGGTGGTCAGCGCCAGATACCGATCGCCGATGTCGATCAGGCCCGCGTACGCGGCGGTGTCCTCGACGTCGCCGATGGCTCCGATGAGCGCGCCGACCGCGGCCTCGCTCTCCTCGATGTCGACCCCGGCGTCGGCGTACGTCAGACCATCCTCGTCCTCGCTCATGCACCCTGCGGGGTGTCCGGGGGCGAAAAGCGCTACGGTACGGAGCGGATCGTCCGCTGTCGGCCGGGTCGAAGACCACTCAGCCGAAGAGGGCCCAGAGCGCCAGGAGCAGGCTCGGCACGAGGACGGCCACGTAGACCGCAGTGCTCCAGTCCCGGACTGTCGCCCCGTCGAGCGCGCCGATCGGAAGCATGTTGAACGCCGCGAGCAGGAGGTTGACGGCCACGCCGCGACTCCCGATCGCGGGGGCGAGAAGCGCGATCGGGACGAACGCCGCCGCGAGCGCCAGGTTCGTCACCGGGCCCGCGAGGGCGATCAGCCCGTGCTGGCGGTCGGTCAACCGGCCGCGATGGTAGACCGCACCGGGGGCGGCAAAGACGATGCCGGCCAGGCCACCGGCGATAGCCACCAGGAGCATGCCATAATCGGCCTGGAACCGGGCCCACTGATCGAAGTGGAGCGCGACGGCCTTGTGGGCGAGTTCGTGGAGGAGAAAGCCAACGCCGACCGTGAGCAGACTCACGGCCATCGCCGAGAGAAACGCCGGGCTGAACAGGAACGATCCGACGGTTCGGGGGCTGACCCGTTCGAAGAAGAGGGCAAAGGCCAGGCCCAGGGCCAGCCAGGCCACGAGCAGATCACGAATTTCGCGACTGTCGAGCTTCATAGGAGGTGGTGGAGGAGCTCCACCGTGTTTGTAAGTCCCTGCCCGAGGTGATATTTGATCTCGCGGATCGAGTCCATTTCCGGGCTCACGAACGTCATGAGGGCCAGCGCGACCGGGGAACCGATCATGCTGCCGAGGTTGGTGAGCGTGACGAGCGCGATGAGTTTGAACAGCGGAACCCGACGCATGCGGCCGAGGATGTCGCGGATCGGCGCCTGCTGGTCGCTTATGATTTCGTTCAGGGTGCTGATGTCGCCGATCGAGACCGGCGTGTACCGGAGCTCGACGTAGCCCGCGATCCACCCCGGAGCCAGGGTCGGTTCGAGGCTCGTCAGCCACGCGCTCCCCGCGCCGGCCAGCGAGCTGAAGGGATGGGCGCCGGAGGCGAGTGCGAATGCGCCCGCGAAGACGGCGTTGACGACGAACCACACGGCGAACGCCTCGAGGAGAATTTCCGTGCTCAGACCGGACATCGCCATCAGCACGAAGAACACGAGGACGCTCGTGGACAGCAGGGCGCCGAGGATGCGAGCGAGCGAGAAGCGCTTCTCCTCGCGGCCTTCCAGGCTCTCCATGGGCGGGAGGGACCCGGGGTCCTCGAGGTAGCGCTTGACGCCTTCGACGTGGCCGGCGCCGATGACGGCGATCACGTCCTTGCCCTGCCGGCGGAGTGCGTGGATGTTGTGCGCGAGGTAGGCGTCCCGTTCGTCTATGAGGGCTTCGGCGCCCCGGGGGCTGAACCGTCGGAACTCCTCCATCAGCGCGCTCACCACGTCCGTGTCAGTGAGGTCCTCCATGTCGAGTTCCTCGTACTCCCCGTCGCCCCCGATGTGGGCGAAGAGCACTTCGAATGCGGATCCGGCGAGCAGCGCGACGCCGCCGGCGATCGCGAGGACCTCGGCGAACATCGAGAGCGAACCGAGGAAGCCACCGCCCGCGAACACGAACGGGCCGGCGAGCACCTCCAGGACGAGCCCGAAGACGCCCCCGCCCATGAACCCCAGGGCCAGCCCGAGCGTCCACGGGTCCGCGAGGCCGAACGCGAGGCCGCCGATCATCCGGAGTTTCTCCACGACCCCCATCCGCGTCCAGAACCGCTGAATCGTCACCTGGATGTCCCGGTCGACCAGCGCGAGGTCGGCCCCGATGCGCTCGGCCGCGTCGATGCCGGCCCGCATGTCCGCTCCGGGATCGACGCCGAACTGGTCGCCGAGGCGCTTTTGCACGTAGGCGAGCAGCCAGTAGGCCAGGAACTGGATGGCAGCACCCCCCCGGAGCAGCTGTTTCGGATCGATGTCCTCGGGGTCCTCGCCCGTGAACTGCCGGTAGCGGTTCTCGTCGAGCTCGACTGCCACCACGTCGGGCCGGTCGGCCTCGATCACCGATTCCACCTCGGTCGCGCTCTCCTCGGAGACGTGGGCCGTGCCGACGACGCGAACGGAGCCCTGCTCGCTCGCTTCCATCTCGGGGCTCCCGTCACTCATTGGGCGGGTCGAAGGGGCCAGGACGTAAAGGGATGACGAGCGCGAGACGGCGCGGTCGACACACTCAATTCGGCCCCGGGAAAACGCCCTCTCATGCCGGATCTGCTCTCGTCCCGGATCACCAACCGCTGGGTCGTCCGCTCCTCGCATGCGAACCACCTCGGCACCGCCCACGGCGGATCGATCGTCAAGTGGATGGACGAGGTCGGCGGGATGGCGGCAGTCAGATTCGCCGGCAAGTGGTGTGTGACCGCCCACATGGACAGCGTTGACTTCCTCCAGCCGATCCAGGTCGAGGACGCGGTCCGGGTGGAGGGCTACGTCTACGAGGCCGGCGAGACCTCCGTCCGAGTGTACGTCGAAGCCTTCCGGGAGGACATGCGGACCGGCGAGGGGGACCTGGCGAGCGAGGCCCACATCGTCTACGTGGCCGTCGACGAGGACGGGGACCCCTCGCCGGTGCCGGATCTGGCGGTCGAGTCGGAGGCGGGCCGAGAACTGCGGGAGAACGCGCTGCGGGGCGATCGCGAGTGAAGTGCGATACAGTCAAGGAACTCCCCCGTTCACCCCGAGCCAATGGGAAACCGGGTGGTGGTCGTCGGCGGCGGGGTGACCGGCGTTGGGGTCGCCCGCGACCTGGCGATGCGTGGCGCGGAGGTCACGCTCCTCGAGCGGGACCGACTGGCCGCCGGCACCTCGGGACGGATGCACGGGCTGCTCCACAGCGGGGCCCGCTATGCGCTCTCGGATCCCGAGGCCGCCGCGGAGTGCCTCCGGGAGAATGCCATCCTGCGGGACGTGGCGAGTCACTGTATCGAGGACACCGGCGGGCTGTTCGTCTCGCTGCCGGCGGACGATCCCGAGTACTACGACGCGAAGCTGGCCGCCTGCCGCGAGCTGGGTATCCCGACCGAGGAGTGCTCGCCCGCGGCCGCCCGGGAGCTGGAACCCGAACTGACCCCGGATCTCGACCGGGCCGTCCGCGTTCCGGACGGGGCGATCGATCCGTTCCGGCTGGTCGTCGCGAACGCCCGGAGCGCCGAGACCCACGGCGCACGGATCGAGACCGAAACGGGGGTCGCCGGGCCGCTGGTCGAGGACGGCCGGGTCGTCGGCGTCCGCATCGCTGACGCTGATGGCGGCGGGACCGTTCGGGCCGACCACGTCGTCAACGCGGCCGGGCCCTGGGCGGCCCAGCTCTTCGACGGGATGGACGTATCAGTCCCGCTCGCACCGGCTCAGGGCGCGATGGCGGTGACGAACGCCCGTCCGGTCGACACGGTGCTCAACCGCTGTCGACCCCCCGACGAGGGCGACATTCTGGTCCCCCACGGGACGACGTCGATCCTTGGCACCACCGACCGGTCGATCGAGGGGCCGGAGGCCACCCGCGAGACGCGGGCGGAGGTCGATCTGCTGTGTGAGGAGCTGGCGAAGCTGGTGCCCGAACTGGCCGACTCCCGGCTCATCCGCACCTACTGGGGGGTCCGGCCGCTCTACGATCCCGCGGACGGCGGCGAATCGGGCCGCGATTTCGCCGTCCTCGATCACGCGTCCCGGGACGACCTGCCCGGCGTGACGACCGTTCTCGGGGGCAAACTCACCACCTACCGGCTGATGGCCGAGGCCGTCTCCGACGCCGTCGCCGACCGACTCGGCCTCGGGGCCCCGTGTCGGACGGCCGAGGAGCCGCTGCCGGGGAGCGGCGAGCGGCCGGACTGGGCGTCGGTCGCCTCGCGGTATGACCTCCGGAATTCGGTCGCCCACCGGACGGTCACCCGACTCGGCGACCGCACGGAGGAGGTGCTCGCAGACGCCGCACCCAATCCCGTCGTCTGTGAGTGCGAGGGAGTCACGGCGGCCGAGGTCCGCGACGCCATCGACGGGGCGGGAGCCGACCTGGGGGGCGTCCGTTCGCGGACCAGGGCGACGATGGGGCCCTGTCAGGGCGGGGTCTGTGCCCATCGCCTGTCCGGGTTGCTCGCCGAACGGGCGGGGGCCGAGACGGCCTGGGCGGAACTCGACTCGCTGGTGACAGAACGCGAGAGCGGCCAGGACCACCTCGACTCTCCGGAGCAACGGGCCCAGATCGAGCGCAACCGGCTCCGCCGGGGGCGACTGTTGCACGCGGATGCGGGGTTCGGCGGCCGATCGGGTTCCCTGGAGCGGTTTGCGGACGGAACCGAATCGGCGCCGGCCCGGCGTTCCCGCGAGTACGGCCGGTCCGATCCGCGGACCGGCTCGCAGGACGTGGTCGTCTACGGCGGCGGTCTCGCCGCACGGATGGCCGCCCTCGCGGCCGCCCAGGAGGGCGTGTCGGTCGCGTTGCTGGCTCCCCACTCGCTCACGCCGGACGGGCTCACCGGGATGGTCGACCTGCTGGGGGTCCCCCCGGCGGAAACCGCCCCGGTTGCGGATCCCCTCGCTGCCCTCGACTCGCTCCCCGCGTCCCATCCGCTCCGAACGGCGGGTGCCGCGGGCGTTCGCGACGCGCTCGACCGCTTCGATGCGGTTGCGGGCCCGGCCGTTTCCGGGACCGGCACGGATCGGAACGCACTGGTCCCCTCCCCGGTCGGCACGCCGCTGCCCGTCGCCCGCTATCCGCCGAGTTTCGAGGCGGGAGTGCTGTCCCGGTCGGCGGACACCCTGCTCGTCGGGCTCGAATCGATTCCCGACTTCCCGGCACCGTTCGCGGCCGAGACCCTCTCGAACCGAGTTCCCTATGCGGTCAGGGGGGCCACGGTCTCGCTCTGTTCGACCGCGCCCGAACGGCCCGTCAGGCGCTTCGCCCGGGCGCTCGACCGCGACGAACGCTGGCCCGGGGACCGCCCGATGCGGGCGTCCCTGACGAGCGCGATCGAGGCGGTTCATGCGGGGGAAGAGCGGATCGGCCTGCCGTCGCTGCTCGGCGTCGAGCGGACCCCGGAGATCCGGGCTGAACTCTCCGCTCGCCTCGGTGTGCCCGTCTTCGAGGTCCCGGTTCCGGCCCCGAGCGCGGCCGCGATCCGGCTCGCCGACCGCCTCGAGGACCGGTTGCGGTCCCAGGGGGTCGAACGCAGACGGCGCGTCGAGGACCCCTCCCTGGCGGGGGACGATCGGATCGAGGCCGTCGTTCCACCGGACGGCCCGCGCATCGAGGCCGCGCAGTTCGTTCTCGCGAGTGGTGGCCTCGCCGCTGGTGGATTGATCGCCGACCGGTCGGGGATCCATGAAGCCACCTTCGACCTGCCGGTCGAGTACCGGTCCGGCCACGAGGCGGGACTGGCTGTCGACGCCGACTGGCGACCCCGAACTGGATCCGGAACTGGGGCCGAACCCACCCCCGGAACCGAAACCGGGCCGTCGGTGCCATATCCGAACCTCCGCGCCGCGGGGTCGGTTCTGGGCGGGTTCGACCCCGCCGCGGAGCACTCCGCGGCCGGCGTCGCGATCGTGTCCGGGGTCGGGGCCGGTCTGGCCGCGGCCCGGGAGGTGAACCGATGAACTCCGAGACCCCCGTCCCGGGCCTCCCCGAGAAGACTGGCGGGCCGCCGGGGCGAACGCGCACCGACCCGTGTCACTCGTGTCACGTCTGTGATGAGGTCTGTCCGGTCGCCCCGGTCAACGCCGACTTCCCGGGGCCGTCCGCCCAGGGGCCCCGGGAGTGGCGACTCCGGCGCGGCGGGGTCTCGGTCGATCCCTCCATCGCGGCCTGTTCGAACTGTCTGCAGTGTCACGCCGCCTGTCCCGCGGACGTGGACCTCATGGCCCTGCACACCGACGCCCGGGCCGAACACGTCGCGGAGCGGACCGGCCGCCACGCGCTTCGGGATCGACTCCTGGCGAACTACGGCCTGCTGGCCCGGCTGGGCAGTCGCGTTCCGCGCCTCGCGAACTGGGCGATGGACAACGACTGGCTGCGCTCGCTCGCCGAATCGCTCCTGGGAATCACGGCCGAGCGGCCGGCCCCCGAGTTCGCCTCCCGGACCTTCCGCGAGTGGTGGGACGAGCGCGGCGGGCCACAGGTCGAGAGCGAGACCAGACGCGTCGCGTACTTCCACGGCGATCACGCGAACTATCACCGGCCCGAGGTCGGCAGGGCGCTGGTGCGGGTCTACGAGCACCTGGGGTACGAGGTCCGGGTGCCGGATCAGCGCTGTTCGGGCGCACCGATGGTCGCCAACGGCCACCTCGAAGACGCGAAACGGGTGACCAGCGCCAACGTCGAGTCCTTCCGGCCCTACCTCGAGGCGGGATACGACGTCGTCGCCACGTGCACCTCCTGCTCGCTCACGCTCCGGGAGACCAACCCACGCGAGTTCGACGTCGACGGGGTCGAACGCCTCAGCGAGCACACCGACGACGCCGTGGCGTACCTCCGAAAGCGGGGTGAGCTGGCCGAACTCGAACTCGACCCGGAGGCGCTCCCGGACGCGGTATCATATCACGCGCCGTGTCACGCTCGCGAACAGGGCGTCGACGGGACGGCGCTTCCGGCCCTCGAGGAAGCGGGGGTCGCGGTCACCCACCTCGGCGGGGAGTGTTCGGGCATGAGTGGCACCTACGGCTGGAAGGCCGAACGCTACGAGGACTCCATGGCGATCGGCGAGTCCCTCTTCGAGGCGGCCGAGTCGGCCGAAGCCGCGGCGTCGCTCACCGAGTGTCCGACCTGCGGGATGCAACTCGAACACGGGACCGAGGAGACGGCCACCCACCCGATCGAGGTGCTGGCCGCCGGGCTCGACTAGTACTCCACGCCGGCGGTCACGGAGTCGAGTGCGACCACCAGTCCGCCGCCGATGATCCCCATGCCCAGGAGGACGGCTACCGTACTCGGCGTCCAGGCCGTCGTTGCGGCGAGTATCTCGCTCCCCGGGGCCCTGAGCGCCCCGACCATGAGCGCCACCAGGAAGGTCAGGGTCGCGCTCCGGTAGGTGGCAAGCGCCCAGGCGACCACCCGGGCGAAGGCCAGCACGCCCAGTCCCGCGCCGAGTGTGAAGACCGCCAGGGTCGTCGCTGGCTCGACGACGCTGCCACCGGCGACCACCGCCGTCGTGAGTTCCCGGACGGTGTCGACGATGGTCTCGTACTGACCCAGCGCGAGCAGTATCAGCGAGCCGGAGATGCCGGGGAGGATCATCGCACAGATCGCGACCGCCCCGGAGAGAAAGACCAGCGGGAGGGCCTCCCCCATCGAGCCCCCGGTCAGGCCGGTGAGCACCCAGGCGAGGAGGAAGCCGGCCACGGCGGTGAGGACTCCCCGCGGCGAGTCGAGTGTCATGGCCTCCCGCAGGACGACGACCGAGGCGAGGATCAGCCCGAAGAAGAAGGCATACGTCGGGCCCGGGTAGCGCCCGACGGCGACGTGGATGACGTTCGCCGCCGTGACGGCCGCGGTCACGATCCCGATCCCGAGCACGGCCAAAAAGTGCAGGTCCAGGTCCGCGATCAGGGCGGTCGTCTCGCGGCGTCGCTCGCGGTCGTGGCTGAGCAGTCCCGTGAGCAGGGCCAGGCCCGCCGCGACGTCGAGGGTGGCGATGGCGGTCACCAGCCGGTCGTAGATGCCCGCGATGAGCGCGATCGTCCCGCCCGAGACGCCGGGGATGGCGTCGGCGGTCCCCATCGCGAAGCCCTTGAGGTAGACCGCGAGCCAGTCGCGGGCCGCCATCACTCGACGGTCGCGGTCCGACTCGCCGTCCCGTTGGTCACTGTCCGGTTTGTCGCGGTGTCATTCCCGGCCGTCCCGTTCGTCTCGGTTCCGTTTGTCGCGGTCCGGTTCGTCGCCGTTCGGTTCGTGGCGGTCCGGTTCGTCGCGGGAGTACCGAGCGATCGGATGACCTCCCTGTGTAACTCGACGGTGATCGGGGATTCGATCTCGCCGATCACGGCCCCTTCGGGGACGTGGGCTGTCGCGGTGTACCGCGTGATGTTCATCGTGGTCCGATTGATCGTCGCGGGGGTACTGAACCGGTACGGGCCGGTGGCGCGGGCGCTCACGTTGGTGTAGCCCGCCTCGACGCCCCAGTTCGCGTAGCCGGTCGTCGAGTAGGGCAGGGTCATCGTGAACTGGCCGTCCGGACCCGTCTTGGCCTGCTGGGTGTAGGTGAACGTGCTGTCGTTCAGCGCGGCGGTGGTCCGGATCTCGACCGTGGCGGTCACGGTCGTATTGGCCGGGGCCGTGCCCCGGACGGTCGCGCCGGGCACCCGCTCGAAGATCTTCACCCAGGTGGGCAGATTGCTCGGTCGGAACTCGTAGTTCCGGATGTAGCGCCGCGGGACCAGGGAGTCCCCGGAGAGCCGGACCAGTCGGTAGTGCTCTAGCGCGGGGATATCCTTCTTGGGCAGGTCCGCGATGCCGCCGATGGTGCTCGTCCGGTCGCCGCTCACGTACTCCCTGGCGGCCTCCATCGTGCGGAACCGCCGGGTGCCGTTGAAGGTCGGAATGGGCCGATCGACGTTCTTGTAGTTCCGATTCGCCCAGTCGACCACGACCGGCTGGGCCTCGATCCGGCTCCCGTGATAGCGGTAGAGCCGGACGAGCATGCTCCTGTAGTATCGCTGGGTCTTCAGCGTGATCCAGTTCCGGGCGCCGGGGTTGTACAGCCGGCCGGCGACCATGTCGCCATAGGAGAGGGACTTGTTGGCCGAGTAGAAGACCGCCATCGCGCCGAACTTGGACTGGGGGGCGACCATCTTGTAGTCGATGGCCACGTAGCGGGTCTTCGCGTCCGTCTCATCGAGTGACTCGAGGACGTTGTTCGCGGCCGTCTCGGTGGGGGCGAGCAGGTAGTTCGCCGCGACCGTGGCGTGTTGCTGGAACGGGTTCGCGACCGGGATGCGGTTGCCGAGGACCGTGATCCAGTGTCCGTAGTCCCACCAGCTCATCACGCCGTAGCTCCCCGTGGGATAGTTGTAGTTCCCGTCCTCGGGGATGGCATAGGTGCCCTGGTAGTCGAGCTGGTCGGCGTTCCCCGCGCCGCCGTAGTTGCCCTCAGCGGGGGTATTGTTCGCCATCCAGGAGAGTGGGTCCTCCCACTGGGTGACGGCGCCCGGCCCGCGGTGCGCGCCCACCTCGATGGCGTTGCTCATCGGGATCTGTCGGCCGTTCCGGTTCGTGAAGGTGATCGGCGCCACCAGGGGGGCGAACACGAGCAGGGCGATGGTCGCGAGGACCATCACGTGGCTCCACTCGATCCGACCCGGGTCAAGCGAGTCGGCCGTGATGCCCATCCGCCTGACGAACGCGCCCACGGCGTAGGCGGTCATGACCGAGACGGGGACGACCAGGTAGTAGTTGAATCGGATCTGGGTCAGCGCCGCGGCGAGCATGAACGCCGACCAGATCACGAGCAGGATGTGCCCGCTTGGGTACTCGCCGTAGACCAGCGCGGTCATGATCGCCAGGGTGACGAGCAGCAGCGCGGTGAGATCGCTGTTCAGGCCGACGAGGCCGCCAAGCGCGCTCGGGATGATCGGGAAGGCGACGAGGAGGCCCCCGAGTGCCAGGAATCCCACGCCCAGCCCCACACGCCTGGTGTCGTCGCTCAGCAGGTGCGGGCGGAGCAGCATCCACACGCTGCCCGCGAGGGCGGTGTAGAAGGTCGCGCCGTACTCGAGGAAGAAGGCCTTCCAGGCGCCGATACCGAGCCGGGAGGACATGGACTTGAGGAACGGCTGGGCCTCGCTGATGGTGCGGGTGGCCGCGGCGGTGGTCATGCCGACGACCCGGATGAGATTCGTGACGATCAGGTCGACGATTCCGGGGACCACGACCGTTCCGACGGCGAACCCGGCGAGCACGAGGCCGCCAACCACGACCGGATAGTAGTCCGGCTCGATATCGCGGCGTTCCCACTCGCGGGCCAACCAGGCGAGGAACACGCCACCGGCGGCGACGAGGAGCGGCGTGAACACCTGCAGGAGGGTGTAGCCCGTCGCGGAGAAGGAGAGATACCGGAGCGGGACGAGCATCAGCACCCCGGTCGTCGTCATCGCGATGGTCACCGGGACCGCCACGTGGTCGGGGCTGGTGCCGCCCACCACGTCACTCGACAGGGAGACGAGGAGGAAGATGCCGACGATGCCCACGAGGAGGACCCCCGGCGGCCAGAGCCACATGTACGCGGCCGTGGCCACGCCCGCGAGGAGACTCCACCCGAGGACGTCCCGGAGGCCGGCGACGTCCCGTTCGAGCAACTGCTCCCAGACGGGCCGTTCGCGCTCACCGACCGAGATGGCGACGAGCAGGCCCAGGACGGCCAGGGACATGAAAAGCGGTTCGGCGACGTTGTGGTCCGCCGAGCCGACGGTGCCACGCTGGAGGAAGAGCCCCGGGAGGAGCGCCAGGACCGCGGCGGCCAGCAGGCCGTCCCAGTTGCTCCCGAACCGGCGTGCGATGAGGAACGTGGGGACGGCGACCAGGGAGCCAAAGACCGCCGGCGAGAACGCGACGACGGTCCTGACCAGCTCGGAGGCGGGAGTGCCCAGTCCGAGGAGGAGCGCGGCCGCGGCGATGAGCTGATCGAAGAGCGTGCCGAACTGACCGGAGTTGGCCCCCGCCGGGAAACCGGTAAAGACGTCGAAGGGCATCGTGGCCAGCCAGTGCTCGGTCGAATATCGGACCTGTCGGAGATGGTACCACGGGTCGTTGCCCGCGAGATAGACTGTTCCCTTCCGGACGAATCGCTGCCAGGACTGGATCCGGATGAGGAACATGACCAGCACGACGAGTGCGAGGGCGGGGAGGTGGCCCCACTCCCGGGCGGTCTCTCGCATCTCCGCCCAGTCGACTCCCCCGCCGTCGGCGGTGGAAGAACTATTGCTCATTGCTTGTGACGGACTGATAGAACGCGAATAAGCCTTTTGAATCGCCGTCTCCGCCCCGGCCGAGAGTAACTCCTTTAGGCGCCACTCGGATAGGTGGGTTCGATGCGCGTCTCGGTCGTCCTCTGCACGTACTCGCCGGACATGTTCGATCACTTTCAGGAAGCGGCCGAGAGCGTGCTCGGACAGACCCACGAGGATCTGGAGCTGGTCGTGGTCGTCGACGGCGACGAGTCGCTCTTCGAGATGGTCGAGGCCGAATACGGGGGCCGCGAGGACGTCCGCCTGCACCTGAACGAGGAGAACGTCGGGCTCCTCGAGAGTCGCAACACGGGGGCGGAGCTGGCCACGGGCGAGGTGGTCGCGTTCATCGACGACGACGCGGTGGCCGGGGAGCGATGGATCGAGGAACTGGTGGAAAGCTACGAGGAACAGGGGGCGATCGCGGCCGGCGGGAAGATGGTCCCCGAGTGGGTCGCCGGCGAGCCGGCGTTCCTCCCGGCGGAGTTCTACTGGCTGGTCGGCGTGACCCATCGCGGGTTCGCGGACGGGCCGGGGTACGTGCGGAACACCTTCGGGTCGAACATCTCGTTCCGACGGGACGTGTTCCTCGACCTCGGCGGGTTCGATACGGACATCGGCGGCCGACAGGGCGACGCGAACTTGCAGGGTGGCGAGACCGAGTTGTGTGCGCGGATGGCGGCTGCATACGGCGAGGAGGTGTGGTACAATCCGGACGCCGAGGTGGCCCACAAAGTCTTCGACTACCGGACCGACTTCTGGTGGCTCCTCGACCGGGCGTTCTGGCAGGGGTACTCGAAGCGGGCGATGGAGACGATCGTCCCCCAGAGCGGGGACGGCGAAACGGAGTTTCTGAGATATCTTCTCACGGGCGCTATCCCCCGAACAGTGCGACAAATTGGGACCGAGCGCTCGACGGCCCAACTCATGCGGCTGTTGATGCTGTTCGTGCTGATTTCGAGCGTCGGTGCGGGCTATGGCTATGGAATGTGGGCCTGGGCGGGCAACCACTGATCCTCACGGAGTCGGTCGGGCCGACACACGGTTCGTCGCGACGGCCGTCACACGGCATCCCGACGGCCACCGCGATGGGAACCGTGGAGGTGCCCATCGGACCGGGGATGTAACCGTTCGTGGTTCATTTCGTCGCGTTCGCACCCACGAAGTTAAGTCCATTCGGGTGCGACTGATCGATATGCTCACGGACGACTTCGGTCGGGAGGTCACCGACGTCCGGATCTCCCTGACCGACCGATGCAATTTCGACTGCATCTACTGCCACAACGAGGGGCTGGGGGACACGCGGGGGCCGATGGACCCCCAGGCCGGGGAGATGAGCGCCGAGGAGGTGATCCGGTTTCTCGAAGTCGTCCGGGAGTTCGGGATAGAGAAGGTGAAGTTCACCGGCGGCGAGCCCATGCTCCGGGAGGACTTAGAGGAGATCATCAGCCGGGTTCCCGAGGGGATGGACCCCTCGCTGACGACCAACGGGAGTTTCCTCCCCGGACGGGCGGAGGCGCTCCGGGAGGCCGGGCTCGAACGGGTCAACGTCTCCCAGGACGCCCTGGACGCCGAGGCGTTCAAGGAGATCACGAAGTCCGGCGCGTACGAGCGCGTGCTCGAGGGCGTCGAGGCCGCCGTCGAGGCGGGGCTCACGCCGGTCAAACTCAACATGGTGGTCTTCGAGCGGACCGCCCCGTACGTCGAGGACATGGTCGATTTCGTCGCGGCAAACGACGGACTGCGCCTCCAGCTCATCGAGTTCATGCCGGAGTTGGTCGAGAACCCCGAGTGGGCCATCGACATCGACCGGGTGCACGACTGGCTCGCCGAGCGGGCCGACCGGGTCGAGACCCGGGAGATGCACCACCGGAACCGCTACTTCGTGAACGGCGGGATGGTCGAGATCGTCGACCCGGTCGGGAACCGCGAGTTCTGCGAGAACTGCCATCGCGTCCGCGTGACGCCGGACGGGAAGCTCAAGGGGTGTCTCAACCGCACCGACGACCTCCGGTCGATGGGCGAGATGACCCGGGCGGAGATCGCAGAGACCTTCAGGGAGACGGTTCGCAACCGGGTCCCCTACTACGGCGCGTACATGGTCCAAACCGACGAGGGGGAGTGGGTCGAGAACGAGGCCTACGCGGATCCGGAGTCAGAGATCCCCATCACGGCGATGCCGGCCCCGGTGACGGACGACTGATCCGTTTCGACTGCGGTAATTCCGCTTGCTCGACTCCGAGGGAGTTAAGTAGCAGAGAGAGATAGACCCCATCGCAGGTACTGTAGGGGCAGGCGCCCCGAGTCCGGAAGGGCGACAATACCGACCGCGCGTCGTGGTAGCCTAGCCTGGTCAAGGCGCAGGGTTGCTAACTCTGTGGCGTAAGCCTCCGGGGTTCAAATCCCCGCCACGACGCTTTCGAAATCCAACTATGAGCACGGAAGACACAGAGGAGGCGGACGAGGACATTCAGTACTTCGTCCGCATCGGACAGACCGACCTCGACGGGACCAAGTCCGTCGAGCGTGCCCTCATCGAGATGAGCGGCATCGGGCGACGGGCGGCCCGAGTCATCGCCGACGTGGCCGACGTCGAGCGGCAGGCCACGATCGGGGCTCTCGACGACGACGTCATCGACTCGATCGTCGAGGCCGTCGAGGACTTCGACTCGCACGTCCCCGACTGGCTCACCAACCGTCAGAACGACTTCTACACCGGTGAGAGCACCCACCTCACGGGCTCGGACGTGGAACTCACCCGCGATGAGGACATCAACCGGATGCGGATGATCCGGTCCTATCGCGGCGTGCGCCACGAGCGGGGCCAGAAGGTCCGGGGCCAGCGGACGAAGTCCACCGGCCGCAGCGAGGGCACGATCGGCGTCAACGTCGAGGAGATCCGAGAAGAACAGGCAGAAGAAGAGGAGGCTGGTGAATAATGGCACTTCCAGGGGAGAACACCACGTTCTACGAGACGCCGAACCACCCATATCAGGGTGAACGCATCGCCGAGGAGAGTGACCTCATCGGCCGCTACGGCCTCAAGAACAAGGAGGAACTCTGGCGGGCCCAGTCCGAGCTGCGCAAGTACCGCCGCGAGGCGCGGCGCCTGCTCGGTCGCGTCGAGGCGGAGACAGGCGAGGAGTTCATCTCCCGCCTCCAGCGAGACGGCATCCTCGACCCCGAGGATGGGCTCGACGACGTCCTGTCACTCGAGGTCACGGACATCCTCGAGCGTCGCCTCCAGACCGTGGCCTACCGCAAGGGAGTGGCCAACACGATCGATCAGGCCCGGCAGTTCGTCACCCACGGCCACATCACGGTCGACGGCCGACGGGTCACCACCCCCTCCTACACCGTCGAGGTGAACGAGGAGAACGAGATCGGGTTCGACGAGACGAGTCCCCTCGCGGACGAACTGCACCCCGAACGCGCATCCGCACAGGAGTGATCATACATGGCAAATGAGGAATCCACGTGGGGCATCGCACACATCCACGCCTCGTTCAACAACACGATCCTGACCATCACCGACCAGACCGGGGCCGAGACCCTGGCGAAGTCAAGCGGCGGCGCGGTCGTGAAGCAGAACCGCGACGAGGCCTCCCCCTACGCGGCCATGCAGATGGCCGAGCAGATCGCCGAGACGGTGATGGAACAGGGGATCGAAGGCGTCCACGTCCGAGTGCGTGGACCGGGTGGCAACCAACAGCAGAACCCCGGCCCGGGGGCCCAGGCCGCCATCCGAGCGCTCGCGCGAGCGGGCCTCGAGATCGGCCGGATCGAGGACGTGACCCCGATCCCCCACGACGGCACGCGGGCACCGAAGAATTCGGGATTCTAACATGGCAGACACCTTCGAGGTCGAGTTCATCGAGTCCGGCGATCGGGAGGCCAGGTTCCTCGTCAGGGGCATCTCCCCGGACCTGGCCAACGGCATCCGCCGCGCGATACTGGCCGACGTTCCCACCCTCTCGATCGACACGGTGCGGTTCGTCGAGAACTCGAGTGTGATGTTCGACGAGCAGATCGCCCTTCGGCTGGGGCTGGTTCCGCTTTCCACCCCCGAGGGCGAGTTCGAGGAGGGGGAGACGGTCACGCTGGCCCTCGACGTCGAGGGTCCCGGAACGGCCTACTCGGGCGATCTGGTATCGAAGGATCCGTCGGTCGAACCGGCGGAGGAGGGCATCCCGATCATCGACCTCAAAGAGGACCAGCGCCTCGAATTCGAGGCCGATGCGGTTCTGGGTACCGGCCGCGACCACGCCAAACACCAGGGCGGCATCGCCGTCGGCTACCGGCATCTCCAGACTGTCGAGGTCACGGGCGAGGCCGACGAATACGGCGAGAGCGAGCGGCAGATCGTCCGCGGCGTCATCGAGGACGACGGCGAGCTGGTCCCGGCCGAGGCCTTCGACAACGACCTCCGGAACCGGTACCCGGAGAAGGACGTCGAGGTCCGGGACGTGGAGAACGCCTTCGTGTTCCACGTCGAATCCGACGGCTCGATGCCGGTCACCGAACTGGTCTCCCGAGCGGTCACCTCCCTCTACGACCGAGCCGAGGAACTCGAGGAAGCCGTCTCTCTGTAACATGTCCACGCCGACCCCTTCCCCCGCGACGGTCGCCCCGACCCCAGGAGCGACCGGGTCGCGATTCCCGATCGAAACGGGTTTGAAGGGGCGGCCCGAATCACGTATCGCGAGCGAAACCGCGTGCAGGGGTAGCCGAGTCAGGCCAAAGGCGCAGCGTTCAGGGCGCTGTCCCGT
>JBDGTI010000021.1:0-22358 GCA_042216995.1 Halodesulfurarchaeum sp. | reverse complement strand
CACTTCGCACGGTCGAATTCGCGCAATTGGTTTCTTTGTAGTCGATGTAGAGGTCAACTGCCTCATTCGGTGCTATCGGTTCGAGGTCGGATTCGCTTGCCATGTTGTCTCCGGATGCGACTGTAACACGGCGCGTGCCCGCGCTGTAGAGAAATTTTGAGACCCGATGAGCCTCACATAAGTTCCGCCCGAACCCATTTTTCGAGCGGTCTGTGTGAAACTGGTGAGCGGATTCGAGTCCGGGGCGTCACTTGGAGTTCGAACGGGGCCCACCGACAGGCCCACCGATTCAGCGGTGGGTAGCTCACGAATACACATCGGCTCTCTCCGCAGAACTGTACTCTTCGAGCCGTTCAGGGTCGATGGGGAACAGCGCATCGGGCGTCCCACCCCCAGCCCAGACCGTGTCTTGATTGGCGAGGGTTTCGTCCATCAGCACCGGAACATCGGAATCGTGACAAAATGGCGGGACTCCACCAATGCTCCATCCCAATTCATTCTTCACCACTTCGGGATCGGCTGTGGTAACGGACTCCTCGGACACACCGAATTTTTCGGCCAGTTGTGCCGATGCAACCTCGTTACTTCCGCTCGTCAAACACACTATCAAATCGCCGTCCACATTCATGACCATGCTTTTGACGATCTGTTCCAGGTCGGCGCCAACGGCATCCGCAGCGTCTTTTGCAGTTTTCGTCCCCTCCTGAAGTTCGTGCACGTCGACCTGGAAATCGAAGCGCTCGGACGCGCATTCGACAAACTTCTCGATCGTTGCATGCATACCTCGAAACGGAACGAGGAAAAGTAAATGTCTTACTCCGCCAAGACGTTCGGGGCGGGGGACATCTCTCCTCTCGGTACGAAAGGCGGGACAATCAGAGCGCAGGTGTGTCTGATGGCTTTCACACACGAGTTTCTGTACCACGATCGTCGGCGAACTCGATTCTCCAGTGCTGATAGCTGAAAAAACAGGTGCGGGGAACTCGTCCCACGTTGTGTCCTGCCGTTTATCACTTTGCTCGTTGTAGCACCCTTCGATGTGGCGTGACCTGTCGTGGCGGCCCCTGGCCTCCATCGGCGGCGCACTCACGTTGACTGTGCCGGCATTCCTCGTTTGGGTCCGTGGATCGATTCACCTCCTTTCGACGGTTCTCCAGGTCGTCGTGGCGGGACTCGCCGTCTTTGGAGGAGCGTTCCTCCTCGCGTGGGGAGCCGATACGGCGGAGAAGGACGTTCCTCGGGGCATCGCCCTCAGCGTCCTCGCGGTCGTCGCCGTCGCCCCGGAGTATCTGGTCGATGCCTTCTACGCCTGGCAGGCGGGGATCGACCCCGGCCCGAGTCACGCTGCCGCACTCGCCATCGCCAACATGACCGGCGCGAACCGCCTCCTCATCGGGGCTGGCTGGTCCTTCATCGTTCTCTATGCGCTCTATGAGGGCGACGATTCCGTCCGCGAACGCGACGGTCTCCTCCGCAACGCCCTTCAGATCGGTGAGGGCATTTCGGTCGAACTGGTGTTCCTCCTGGCCGCAACGCTGTATGGGTTTTTCGTCCCGTTCAATCTGCTTGGCGGCCTGCGGGGCATTGATGTGGTGGATCTGGTCGTTCTCGTCGGGCTCTATGTGGCCTACGTCGTGACGATGATCCTCGCGGGGGAGACTGGCGGGGAGTCGGATGTCGGCGTCCCCGCGTACCTGCAGTCGTTCGCCAGGTGGCGACGGCTAACCGTCGTCGCTGCGTTCTTCCTGTATTCGGCCTTTCTGATGCTCACCGTCGTCGAACCCTTCGCCCACGGTCTCGAGCAACTCGGCCGCCAGTTCGGATTGCCCCCGTTCGTCGTCGTGCAGTGGCTAGCCCCCTCGCCAGCGAGAGCCCCGAATTGCTCGTGACCGCCTATCTCGTCCGGAAAGCCCAAGAGACCGCTGCATTCAATGCGCTGATCTCCTCGAAACTCAACCAGTGGACGCTCCTCGTCGGGACCCTCGTGGTCGTCTATTCAGTCGCCAGCGGGCAGTATGCCCCGCTCCCCTTCGATCCGCATCAGACACGCGCCATCTGGCTGACCGCCGCACAGTCCTTTTTCGCCGTTTCGCTTCTCGTGACTGACCAGGTCTCGGGGCGGGAAGCCATCGCGCTCTTCGGGTTGTTCGCTCTCACGTTGCTTCCCGTTTTTCCGATCCACGTGAACAGCACCCTCGCGTTTACCGCGATCTATCTGCTCCTCGGGTTTGGCCTCTTCCTCCACAGACGCGGGGCAGTGGTGGGGCTGCTCGGTGACGCCCGGGATGTGATCGTTGACGGCTGATGGGACTGGCAGGCCGTCGATGTTCAGAACGCGGGCCCCGAACTCGAACGAACTGGTTCAGCCCCGCCGAACGGAGTGGTGAACGGGTATGGACTTCCGAAGCGGGAGCGAAGTCCGCTCAGTGCTCAGACATGATCTTTCGGCATGAGGTCCTGGAAGTCCTGGGCGGCCATCCAGTCGGAGAGGCGGACCAACTGCGCGGTGGCTTTCTCGAACATCTCTGCTCCCTTCTCCGCCGTCGCGTCGGTCTGGTCCCCGAGAACCCCATTTTCGGAGTTGTCTGCCGAATCGTAGAAGGTCCGTGCGCCGTATTTTCGTCCGGTGTCCCGATCAAAGTCAGTGATTCCATTATCACGGGCGTCCCTCAGCCGCTCCTCCCGGACCAGCTCGGGATGCAAGTGCTGCATCATCGCCGTCTCCTTGGGGCCTCCGTGGGGGCCGTTCACCTCGAACAGGTCGTCCACCAGGTCGGGGATGCTCTCGTTCCACATCCACTCGATCGCATACATCTCCCGCTCATCACGCAGCTGGCGACCCACCTCGCGCAGGGGAGCGACGTTGCCCCCGTGCGCATTCACGTAAATGACCCGATCGATGCCGTGATAGGCGAGATTTCGGGTGATGGACTTCACGTACTTTCGGAACGCGGACGGATCGGCCCACATCGTTCCGTGGAACTGCCTATGATGGGGGCTCACTCCGATATTGATAGTCGGTGTGCAGAGGTAGCCAGATCGCTCAGCGACTTCTCGTGCAATCCCCTCTGCAATCAGGTGGTCCGTCCCTTCGGGGAGATGCGGACCGTGTTGTTCAGTTGAGCCAAGTGGAACGAGAGCGAGGGACTCGTTTTCGAAGTATTCACCGAGGTCCGGCCAGGTTTCGGCCCCGAGATACATACTGTTGGATGGAAGTGTCGCCCTTTTCAATCTGTGCAAAACGTCATCATGGACTCGGGACACGGGCCGTCTTCGTTCGCCCGGTCGGGTCTTGTTTGGCCTCTCCCACGAACTGCACGCCCCTGTATGTCACAGACGGGGCCGGGTCTGTTCGATACTGGGGTACGTGTTGCCGTTTTTTCAACTATTGAGAATGGTGAATCCCATTAAGTAAATCAGCTGCGATCATTGACGCGAGACACATTAACATGGCAACACGCCGCAATTTCCTCAAGCTCGTCGGTACCACGGCAGCTGGGGGAGTCATCACCCAGTACTCGGCGGACATCGCGAGTGCCCTCGAACGGGCAACTACCGGGAACAAGGAGGTCGTCTGGTTACAGGCACAGTCCTGTTCGGGCGATACGGTATCGCTCCTTCAGGGCGAGTACCCCTCACTCGGTGAGGCGATCAGTGACTTTCGTCTGGCGGTCACTTTTCACCCGACAGTCATGGTGGAATCTGGCGAGGACGCGATCGAGAACATGTCCAGAGACCCCGATATTCTGATCGTGGAGGGATCGATTCCGACCGACATGCCATCCGCGGCGACACTCGGCCGCAGGCCCAACGGGGAGCGAAAGCCTCTGCAGGAGTGGGTCGAAGCGCTGGCACCGAGATCATCCTACGTCGTCGCGACGGGGACCTGCTCTGCCTTCGGTGGATTGCCGGCTGCGAAAAACCGGATGCAACCGAACGGAATGGACGAAAATCTCACCGGTGCGAAGGGGTTGCAGTTCGAGGGCCGGGAGAAAGGCGGCGTCTTGGGGGCCGATTTCACGTCGCAGGCAGGTCTCCCCGTCGTCAACCTCGGGGGATGTCCCACGCACCCGGACTACATTCTCCTCACGCTCGCGACGATTCTCAACGGCCACACTCCGGAACTGGACGAGTACAATCGCCCGCTGCCGTTCTTCGAGGACAACGTGCACGACACCTGTGCACTGCGGGGGGACTTTGACACGGGAGAGTTCGCCGACCAACTCGGGGACGAGGGGTGTCTGTACAAGGTCGGCTGTGCCGGGCCATATACCTACTGTGACGATTCCGAACGGCTCTGGAACGGCGGTACCAGTGTCTGTCGGAACGTGGGTGCACCCTGTATTGGCTGCATGGAACCAGAATTCTGGGACCGCTTCAGTCCGTTTTACGATCCGATCGAGGAGCAGAACATCTTCGGAGTCGCCCCGGAGACGGCCGGTGCAGTCGCGGTCGGGGGAGCCGTCGCCGGCATTGGTGCTCACGCCGCCCGGAAAGTAACGGGATACGGTGAGACCGACACCGAGGAATCGATGGAGGAAGACTGATGCCGGAAATCGAAATCGATCCAACGACCCGCATCGAGGGTCACCATAGCACGACTCTGGAGGTGGAGAACGGTGAAATCACGAAGGCGAAGAGTCACATGGACATGTTCCGGGGTATCGAAGTCATCACGCTCGAACATCCCCCATCCGACGCGCCGCAGTTCACGCAGATGACCTGCGGGGTCTGTTTCACCTGTCACAGACAGGCCTCGATTTTGGCCATCGAGGACGCAGCCAGGCGTGCGGGGGTCTTCGACGGCGTTCCGAGGAATGCCCGCCTGCTCCGGGATATCATGGAAGGCCTGTTCTTCCTCTGGAACCACGCTGTCCATCTCTTCGCCCTCGCTGGCCCGGATTACTCCGACGCAGTCGCGAACACTGGCTTCACTCGCCTGAATCCCGCGGCGGTGACCGATGGTGCGGGGGGCGAGGGATACAAGCGTGCGCTTGAGGTGCAACGGACGGTCCTGCAGGCGTTCTCGGAGTTCGGTGGGCGAGCGCCCCACCCGCTTACCTATGCGCCCGGGGGGACCGCCGTCGACCCGGATGCATCGTCCATTCAACAGGTCCGCTCGAAGATCGATGCCGTCAACGAGTGGCTCGGTCCGACGGAGGCCGTCCCGGAGGTCATCGAGAACGTGATGAATGGCAACGTCGAATCCGACTTTGCCCAGGGGCTTCACGATATCGTCAGCATCCTTCTCGCCGCCAAACGGGAGGGGGCAGATGCCTTCGGCACGGGACCAAACCGCTATTACGCGAATGGGGTCTTCTACGGGACGGGAGATGGGTCCCTCACCCTGCCTCGAGGCGTCTATGCCGATGGCACCTTGCGTCGACCCACGCGGGAGGACATCGTGAACTCGCTGACCGAAGATGTCGAATATTCCTGGTACACGAACGAATCCGGAGGGGCCCCCGCGACCGCTCCGCCACCCGAGCCAGCACCGGAGAAGTCCGGGGCGTATTCGTGGGGGAAGGCCCCACGCTACAACGGCCGGTCAATGGAAGTGGGCCCGCTCGCACGCCTCGTCTCGGCCCAGGCCGATCCCTTCGATCTGCGAGCGGATCTGGGTGGCGGTATGGCGGAGTCGAACACGCTGAACCGGTTGATTGCGAGGGCCCAGGAGGCCCTCATCGTTCGGGATAAACTCACCGAGTGGATCGATGCTCTCGACCCGAGTGCCCCGTTCAATGCCGGCTGGTCCGATGACTTCTCCGGGGAGGGCGTCGGTCTCTGGGAGGCGTCACGGGGGGCCCTCTCACACTGGGTGCAGATTGAGGACGGGGAGGTCACAAACTACCAGATCATCACCCCGACGCTCTGGAACCTCGGTCCGCGTGATTCGAATGGGAACCCGAGCATCTTCGAGGGGGCCGTCGAGGGAATGACAGTCCAGTCGGTGTCAGACCCCATCAACGTGATGCGAACCATCCGCTCGTTCGACCCCTGTCTGGCCTGTTCGGTCCACGTCCAGAGTCCGATCGAGGAGTTCGAGACCGTGATCGAACCGGCCTCGGCGACGCCCGGAGGGAATCTCTCACGATGAGCAACAGCCAGTCCGGCGGTCCGTGGCAGTTCCTCACCGAGACCATCTGGAAGTCCTATGACTCGATTGATCCCCGGACCACACTCTTGGGGGATGCCGAAACCGTCGGAAACCGCTGGCGGCACTCGATCGTGACGCGACTGAGCCACTGGTCACAGGTCACGCTCATGATCGTGCTGGTCCTGACGGGCTATGCGATCTGGTCCGGCGTGTACGGCCCCCTGAATATGGGGATCTGGGGCGGCTATTACGTCGCCCTTGGGTTGCACATGTGGGCGGGAATTCTGATCCTCTCGGTCAGTCTGGTGCTGTTCCCATACTACCACGTGATCCGGGATCACCACGATGTGCTCCCGGACAAGACGGACATCGTCCTCACGGTGAACGTCGTGCTGGCCTTCTTCGGGCGACGAGAGTACCCGTCGAACTACCACAAGGCCCGTCGCACGTGGGACCAACGGGCCAGGGAGTGGATGACCGGCCATCCGGCCCAGAAGCTTTACTTCTGGTTCATGGCCGGATTCATCGTCCTGATCGCCCTGACCGGCTTCGCCAGCTATTCGATCATCGCCGCCGATCCCCCTGGCTGGATTCTCACGCTGGGATTTCTCGCCGATTCGATGACTCTCGAGACCCTGAAACAGGTTCACTTCGTGCTGGCGGCAGTCATCACTGCGATGGTTCTCATGCATGCGTATTTCGCATTTCTCCCCTCCAACTGGGACATGCTGAAGTCCATGATAACTGGAGAGATGCGGATCTACTACGTCAACTCGCCGGAGGAGGGTGAGTCGGAGGATGACTGATCACGCCATCGTCGGGATCGGTAATCGGATCATGCGGGATGACGGGCTCTCCGCGGCTGCAATCGACGAACTGCGTGAGCGGGGCATTGATGCCCATCCGGCGGTCTCGCTGAATCACGCGGGCACGACGGCGTTTTTCGCCCTGGAAGCGATGGCCGGGGCAGACCGTGCCGTCGTGATCGACGCGATCCGGGTGACTGATTCGAATCCCGGCGATCTTCACCGGATGGTCTACAGCGAGGGCCGATTCGAGGACGTGGACCCGCAGATCCACATGCATGACTTCTCCTTCGTCGATGCCCTCGAAGCGGGGACCGGGACCTACGATCTCCCCGAGGAGATTGTCGTCCTGGGGATGACACCCGAGGCGACGATCGCGGGGTTGGGTCTCTCCGAGACGGTTTCCCAGCGCGTTCCGGCCCTGGTGGAGCTGGTGCTGGACGAACTCGAAACCGGTGGCATCGAGATCGAACGACCGGATTTGGAGCAACCCCAACGATGACTGTCACGTGGCAGTGTCTGACTTGCGAGGTACAGATCGAGGCGGACGAGATCGCGGCCCACGAGGCGAAGGGCCACGACGTTCGGGGACACCTGGTCCCCGATCGCCTCCTCACGAACGACCTCTGGCACCGAAGTGCCGCGGCGCAGAACACGAAACTGGAACGATAACATGTGCCTAGGAATTCCCGGAGAGGTACTGGAAGTGGACGGTGAACAGGCCCGAGCGGAGTTCTGGGGGACCGAGAAGTGGGTCCGGATCGACATCGTCGGCGACGAGATCGAACCCGGCGACTACGTCCTGAACCACGCCGGCTTCGCGATCAGGAAAATCCCCGAGGCGGAGGTCGAGGAGACCATGGAATACTACGAGTCCCTCCTGGGGGCAGCGGAGGGCGAATCCCTGGTCGTCGAATCCTACGACGGCATCACTGATCCGGCCGAACGGGCGGAGACGGAGGCGGAGCTGAATGAGTGACGGGAGCGGCCGGTTGAAGTTCCGTGACCCCGACCAGGCGGCGGCACTCTACGACCGGATCGAGTCACTGATGGACTCGATCGGGCGTCCGGTCGCGCTGATGCACGTCTGTGGCTCACACGAGGAGGCCATCGCGAAGTACGGCCTTCGGAGCAACCTCCCCACCGATCTCTCGGTCCGGATGGGGCCGGGCTGTCCCGTCTGCGTGACCGATATGCCCGAGATCGACGAGGGGATCTATCTCGCCACCGAGGAGGGGGTGACCGTCACCACCTTCGGGGACATGTACCGGGTTCCGGGGACGGCCCAGAGTCTGCGGGACGCCGAACGGGACGGTGCCCACGTCGAAGTAGTCTACAGCGCCGAGGACGCAGTCGAGTACGCCGAGAGCAATCCCGGGGAAGAAGTGGTTTTCTTCGCGACGGGTTTCGAGACTACGGCGGCCCCAACCGCGGCGATTCTGGCCGCGGAGCCCCCCGAGAACTTTTCGGTGCTCACGGTTCACAAGTACGTCCCGCCGGCCATGGACGCCATTGCGAACCGACCCGACACCGACCTTGATGGGTTTCTCGCGGCCGGGCACGCAGCGGCGATCACGGGCTATGGGTTATTCGCCGACACCGTCGAGGAGTCCGGCATTCCGACCGTGGTCGGGGGGTTCGAACCGCTCGACGTTCTCCGGGCGATCGCGGAGCTCCTGGAGTTCGTCGACGCCGGGGAAGCGGGGCTGGCAAACGCCTATCCGCGGGTGGTTTCGGAGGCGGGCAATCTCGCCGCCCAGAACCTGCTCTGGGAGGTCTTCGAGCCGGAGACAAGGGAGTGGCGCGGCCTGGACGAGATCCCGGGAGGAACTCTCGCGATCGCCGACGCGTACGCCGAGTGGAACGCTCGGGAACGCTTCGACGTCGATCCGGACCCGGGGCCGGCCAGTCCGCTGACAGAGAAGTGTCTCTGCGGCGATATCATGGCCGGTACCGCCGATCCCTCGGACTGCCCGCTGTTCGGTGCGGCCTGCACGCCGCGTGACCCGGTCGGGCCCTGTATGGTCAGCGACGAGGGCACGTGTAACATCTGGAATAAGTACGGCGGCCATCCCACAGTCTGACATGCACGATACGACCATCTCTCAGGATCACGGCACCGGCACGGAGGCGACACGCGAACTGCTCGAGGAATACGTCGTTCCCCGATTCGGGGGCACTGATGAGTTCGCCGTCGATCTGGCGGCCCTCGACGACGGCGCGGTCCTTCCGGTTGGCGAGCGGGCGCTCGTCATCACGACTGACAGCCACGTCGTCGACCCGATCGAGTTCCCGGGGGGCGACATCGGCCGATTGGCGGTCTCGGGAACCGTCAACGATCTCGCGGTGATGGGGGCAACGGGTCCGGTTACGCTCACCAGTTCGGTGATCGTCGAGGACGGCTTCGACCTCCCCACCCTCGATCGAGTCTTCGAGTCCATGGCCGAGACCTGCGAGGAGGCGAACTGCCGGATCGTGGCCGGCGACACGAAGGTCATGGAGGGCGGGGACATCGACGGCCTGGTGTTGAACACCGCCGGATTCGGACTCGTCCGGTCGGGCGAGCACGTCACCGACGCCGGCCTGTCGGTCGGCGATCGGGTACTCGTCTCGGGCACGATCGGCGATCACGGCATCTCGCTTCTGGCCGCCCGTGACGGGATGGGATTCGAGGAGGACCTGGAGAGCGACGTCGCGCCGGTGAACGACCTGGTCGAAGTGGCCCGGGGGGCGGGTGAGATCACCGCGATGAAGGACCCGACCCGCGGCGGCCTGGCGACGGTCCTCAACGAGATGGCCGAGAAGGCCGCAGTCGGACTGGAAATCGAAGAGTCCGCCATCCCCGTCTCGTCAGGAATCGAGGGTGCTGGCGAGATCCTCGGCATCGATCCCCTCGAGGTCGCCAACGAGGGCAAGGTCGTGTTCACGGCACCTGCAGAAGACACAGAGCACATCCTCGAGGCGCTGCGGAGCCATCCACAGGGTCGCGAGGCCGCGATCGTCGGGGAGGTCGTCGAAGCGCACCCGGGGGACGTGGTTCTTGAGACCGGCGTGGGGCGGCGCTTCCTGAGCGAACCCGTCTCGGATCCCCTCCCGCGGATCTGCTGAGATGCACGAAGTACAGGTCGCTCGCGATCTGCTCGATCGGGCCGAACGAGCGGCTGCAGACGCCGAAGCGACCGAGATCGAGACCGTAGACATTGCGGTGGGGCAGGTGACCCACCTCAACCCGAAACAGCTCCGATTCGCAATCGAGACCGTCGCCGAGGGGACGATCGCCGAGGAAGCAACCGTCGAAATCGAGACCGTCCCACCCGAGGCCGTCTGCGAGTGTGGGTGGGAGGGGACCCCGGAGACGCTCGAGACCGCACAGATCCTCGCCCCCACGGTCACCTGTCCGGAGTGTGACCGCCGACTGGAGTTCACCGCGGGCCGGGAGTGCCGACTCACGAGCGTCGAGGTCCCGGAGCCGACATCCACGACACCACCATGACACAGAACTACCTCACACGGTACGGCATCGACATCGGTTCACCGATCGACGCGGTCCTCGACTACCTGTTCGGGACGATACGTGCCCACCGGTTTGGACACGACGATTCGACCCTCGAGAGTGGGGGTGTCGCCGACGACGTCCTCGCGGCCTATCGCCAGCAGGCGGTCGAACTCCACGATCGATTCGTCCACGACCACGGCGTCTTTGTCGTGGAGTTTCTCGGAAGTACGGGAAGTGGGAAGACCTCGCTGATCGAACGGCTCATCGACAGGCGCGAGGACGAAGTTGGCGTCATCGTCGGCGACGTGGCTGGCGAGGACGACGCAACCCGACTCCGCAGGCACGGGGCGACCGTCGCCACCGTGAACACGGGTCGGGAGTGCCACCTCGATCGGTCCTTCATCGAGGCGGGACTCGACCAACTGGACCCCGCCGCCCTCGACGTCCTGTTTATCGAGAACGTGGGCAACATGGTCTGTCCGGCCGACGTGCCGCTTGGTGCTCAGGCTCGACTACTCGTCGTAAGTACGAGCGAGGGGGAGGACGTGGTCCGGAAACATCCCCTGCTGGTCCAGGCTGCCGATGCCGCGGTGATCAACAAGACGGACATCGCCGACGCCGTCGACGTACGCGTCGATCGGATGGTCGCGGACGCGAACGAGATCGATCCCCGCCTCCCGGTGTTCCCGACGAGCGTCAAATGCGAAACGGGGCTGGGGCCGGTCTTCGAGTACCTGGACGCGGTGGAAAAACGGGGGCACGCCCCGCAGGAGACGACGGATCCGGCCACGTCCGGCCAAGCGAGTGCATCTGGTCGTGGTCGGGACGACGAATAGCGATGTCGACTGGGACCGACAGGATCGAGGCGACGGTCACGGGCGTCGTCCAGGGGGTGGGATTTCGGCCGTTCGTCGCCCGAACTGCAACGGATCTGGACCTGGCCGGCTGGGTGCGAAACCGGGGCGACGCCGGCGTCTCGATCGTGCTCGAGGGCCCGCCATCGACCATCGAAGCGTTCCTCCACCGGCTCCGAACGGACCCGCCTCCGCTCGCCGAAATCGAGTCGATCAGCACCGAATCGGCCGCCCCGCAGGGACGTGACTCGTTCGAGATCAGGGACTCCACCGGCGGCGACGGGGCCACCGGAACCCTGCCCCCGGATACGGGCATCTGTGAATCCTGTCTGGCCGACGTCCGGGATCCCGACTCGCGGTATCACGACTACTGGGCGACCTCGTGTGTGGACTGCGGGCCCCGATACACCGTCATCCGCGACCTCCCGTATGATCGCCCGCGGACCGCGATGGACGACTTTCCCATGTGTGCGGACTGCGAGAGGGAGTACGAGGATCCCGGCGACCGTCGCTACCACGCCCAGACCATCGCCTGCCCGGACTGTGGTCCCACGCTCTTCTTCGAGCCCGAGCCGGGCCACCGGCCGGTTTCTGAGAACCCGGCGATCGAGCGGACGATCGAGGAACTCCGTTCGGGTGGGATAGTCGCGATCAAGGGCATCGGCGGCACCCACCTGGCCTGTCTGGCCACCGATACTGGGGCGGTCAACCGGCTCCGGGAACGGAGCGGCCGACCGGCCAAACCCTTCGCGCTCATGGCCCCCTCGCTGGACCGTATCGAGGAATTCGCACGGATTTCTGCGACCGAACGGACCGAACTCGAATCCGTCAGACGCCCGATCGTATTGCTGGAGAAGCGGGACCGACCGTGGCTGAATTCGATCGCGCCCAACCTCCATACCGTTGGCGTGATGCTGCCTTACGCCGGTCTGCATCACCTGCTGTTCGACGGCATCGATGACCCGCTCGTGGTCACGAGCGCCAACCACCCGGGACAGCCGATGGCGACCACCGTACAGGCAATTTGGGAGGATCTGGGCGGCGTGATAGACGGCGCGCTCGTCCACGATCGGGAGATCGTCGCCCGGACCGACGACAGCGTACGCAGAGTCGTGGACGGGACGCCCCGGTTCGTACGCCGCTCCCGGGGCTGGGTGCCACAGCCACTCCCGCGGTTCGCCGAGGATTCGGCCCCGGACGTGCCGACCGTGCTCGCGGTCGGGGCGGAGTTCGACGCGACGGTGGCCCTGACCCGGGGCGGGGAAGTCGTTCCGTCCCAGCACGTCGGTGACGTGGACGGCCCCGAAACCCGTTCGTTCCACCGGAAGGCGGTGAGTCACCTCGGAGACCTCCTTGGCGTCGAGCCCGACGTGATCGCCTGTGACGCACATCCCGGGTTCGTGACGACGGCGGAGGCGGAACGTCGGGCGACCGAGGACGGTCTCACTGGACCGGTTCGGGTGCAACACCACCACGCTCACGCCGCTTCCCTGCTGGGGGAACACCGTCTCGACCGCGGGGTCGTGATCGTCGCGGACGGCACCGGCTACGGTCCCGACGGCTCGGTCTGGGGCGGGGAGGTCCTCGATGCGACCCGGGCGGATTACGATCGGGTCGGCGGTCTGTCACCCTTCTCGCTGCCGGGCGGTGAGGCGGCGGTAACGCGGCCGGCCCGGATCCTCGCGAGTCTGATCGGGGATCCAGACCGGGTCGACTCGCTTCTGGTCTCCCGCGGGGCCGTCGAGGACCGGTCTGCGGCCGCGCTGATTCGAGAACAGATCGAGCGCGGGGTCAACTCCCCCGAGACGACGAGTGCGGGGCGGTTCCTCGATGCGATCAGCGCGCTGCTCGGGGCCGTGACGGAGCGGTCCTACGAGGGCGAGCCGGCGATGGTCCTCGAGGCCCTCGCGTCCCGCGGCACGCCGATCGATCTCGAACTCCCGATCGCGCTGGACGGTGGGCGCCAGGTCCTCGACGTGAAACGGCTCGCCCGGCAACTGGCCGACTTCACCGAGACGCGGGCCCGGGCCGACGTGGCGGCGACAGCCCAGCAGGCCCTCGCGGAGGGATTGGCCACGATTGCCGTCGATGTCGCGAACGAGGCGGGCGTCGATCGCGTTGGCTTCTCTGGGGGCGTCGCCTACAACGACGCCATCTCACGGACGATCCGCGAGCAGGTCGAGCGTGCCGGCCTCCACTATCTCGAACACGAGGGCGTCCCGCCGGGGGACGCCGGAATCGCCTACGGGCAGGCCATCGTGGCCACGGCCCGGAGCCGGGAATCCGGATCCGCGGGAGCGGACCTGGAATCAGCCTCGCGGCGACGGTGAACTGACACCGGCGGACTTCGCCGACGAAAGTCTCATGCGACCGGCAGGCCGATTCGGCGCCATGGACCGGGAGGCCCGCGGTCACGTGGGACAAGCACGGACAGCCGAACTCGCGCCGTTTCTCGACGGGATCGCCGCTCGAACGGTCGCCCCCGCAGGGGGATCGGCGATCGCGGTGGTCGGAGCCATCGGGGCCTCACTCGCGGGGATGGCGGCCGTTCACACGCTCGCGAGCGATCACGAAAGCGCGGCTGGGCTCGCGACGATTCGCGACCGGCTCGCTGCGGATCGATCGACACTGGTGGCGCTAGCCGAGGCGGACGCCCGGGCCGTCGACGCCGCGTTCGGCGGCGAGGCGGACCCGCTCGATCGGGCCGAACGCGAGCAACTCGCGGCGGTGCCACTCGCCATCGCGGAGGCGTGCCGGAACGCGATCTCGCGGGCCCGGGATCTCCGCACCCGCGTCAAGCAATCGGTGAAACGGGATCTCCAGACCGCGATCACGCTCCTGACCGGCGCGATCCGGGCGGCGGTCGAGATGGCAGACCAGAACTCCGATCTGCCGTCGGGCCGGGCTGCCGAACGACTGCGGGAGCGGGTGGCTGCGGTCGCAGCCTCGTCGGCTATCGAGTGGTGACCGCCCGCGTTCCCGCGTTCGGGCCCTAGAAATCGGGTTCATGCCGTTGATCCGCGAGAAACTCCTCGATGATCTTCCCCTCGGCACGCTGGAGGATCTCGCTGCAGGTGGACTTTGCGATCCCGACCCGATCGGCGACGTCGGTGAGAGTCGCCTCCCGGGGCGAGTCGTAGTATCCGGCCTCCGTGGCCGACTCCACGACTGCGAGTTGGCGTTCGGTCAGGAGCGAACCCGTTTCGAGCCGCTCCCGGATCCGCTCGACGTCGTACTCGATTCCGAACGCCGAGAGTTCCTCGCCGAGCCGCGAGAGCCGCTCCTGGGAGGTCTTGATCTCCCACGTCGCTTTTCCCGCTCGCAGTTCGAAGGGCATCTCCAGGGGGATTCCCGACCCGACGATGGGAAAAAGCAGCGTCGGCTCGGTGGTTTCGAACTGCACCAGGGCCGTCCCCTCGGCCTGCCCGAGAACGTTCAGGTCCGCCGTTTCCGGTACCGACTCGATCTCCGTGATCATCTCCTCCAGCTCCGGGCCGGTGATCTCGACGAGCCCGACGCCCGTCTCCTCGCCCGCGACCGCCGAGAGCACCCGCATCGTCGCCTCGGGATAGGACCGGGAGATCGCCCCGATCCAGAGGTCCCGGGGGACCGTGATTTCCAGTATCGCCTGGGGCATCGTTTGGCCCGAGGCGATGGTCGCCCGAATATGTTCGGATCTCGGTGTCGGTTGCCCGGTGACCGAACCGATTCGTGATACCTTTTGAGTGGCGTCCCCGAAACCAGGAGATATGGCCACCGTAACTGCGAGTCGGGGCTACGAGACGCCCCCCGAGGCCGTTCGGTCTGCCGTACTGGCCGACATCTACGAATTCATCGCGGCCTCCGGATTCGATTCCGTCACCGTCGAGGGGGACCGCTATACGGTGTCCCGGCGGATCGGCGTGGCCACGCTCGAGCTCACCCTCGAACGCGTCGAGACCGACCAGCTGCTGGAGTTCGACCAGGTCGATGGCATCTTCGACACCATGTGGACCGAATATCGCCTGGAGGGGACTACGAGTGGCTGTGAACTCCTCGCGAGGACCGAGTTCGAGCTGGGTGGGGTTCTCGGCCCGGTCCTGGACAACACGATGATTCGACGCCAGCGACGGAACGAGTTCACCGGTCAGTTCGAGTACGTCGCCGAGGCAGTCGAGTGACCCGCCCGGAAGACCATCCAAGCCCCATCAGGAAGTGTCCCACCGGACGAAAACGACACGAACGAGAAGCACGGGACGGGAAGGACGGCTCGAGCCGTCGATCCTCCCCCGCCGGCCGAGGATTCTTTCATCGCCCGCCCGGCTTCGGTCCGGTCGGTGAGTCCGAGAACCGGTGCCTATCCGTCCCACGCCGGGAGGCGCTGTTCACCGGTCAGCGCCCGGAGGTCGCTGATCTCGCGGGTCACTTCGAGTGTCCCGCGGTACTGTCCCGCGTCGTTCCCCATCGCGTAGTAATGTCGACGCCAATCGAGGACCCGGGTGACGAAATCGAGCAGTCGCCGTATCCGGTCGTTGATCGTTGTGACCTCGAGGAGTTCGGACACGCTTCAGACGGGGGCCGGTCCAGGCGAACCCCCTTCGCAGATATTCGTACGGGTGCTCAGAAGCAAAAGACGAAGGGATTCATCATGGCGACGCGATCGCCGTCTTCCAGTTCGGTCCGGAACCCGTCCAGGTGAACGTTGAAGGTACCGTTTACCGTGATGCGGGCGTATTTCCTCGTCCGCTCACCGGGCGGGTTCTGCCGCCAGGTTCCGGGCAGTTCGTCCGGTGGCTCCGCCCACCCGTCGGGCGCCTCATCTTCCGGTTCGGAGGCGAGAACGAGGTCCTCGATCGGGTGCTCTTCGAAGAATTCGGAGAGGAAATCGCCGAGTGTCGTCCCCGTGAAGGTGTACGTGAACTTCCCGGCCCCCACCGCCTCGCGGACGTGGCCCGTGCATCGGACCGTGACCGTCGTCGAGTCGGATTCGCCCCGGTTTTTCGTGGTGGGACGTTGGTTCCCCATGGTGGGACGTTCTCCGCCGACCGTATATGGTGCGTGCCGAACATGTTCGTCCGGGCCACCCCTCTTTCGAAGCGATCGATTTGGCCCCGCCCGGCTGGGCGAGGGATCTCGAGGTCGGGTTTCGGGCTTCCGAGACAGGGGATATTGGGAAAACTACAGGACCGCTCGGGACCAAGAGAAACGTGGTCATGGACTCGGGAGACCGATTCGCCGATCGAACTGACGCGGGCGAGCAGCTCGGGGCGGCACTTCGAGAGCGGGGAATCGAGGCCGACATCGTGCTCGCCATTCCGAGAGGGGGACTGCCGCTCGGACGCGCCGTCGCCGACGCGCTCGATGCGCCCCTCGACATCGTCGTCGCCTCGAAGATCGGGGCGCCCGGGAACTCGGAGTACGCCATCGGCGCGGTTGCGAGCGACGGAAGCGTCTGGCGCAACGAGGAGGCGATACAGCGAACTCGCGCCGACGAGGACTACTTCAAGCGGGAGCGACGCCGGGAGCAGGAAGCCGCCCGCGAGAAGGCGAGCACCTATCGGAGCGATCGGCCCGAACCGGATCTGACCGACGCGACGGTGGCGATCGTCGACGACGGCGTGGCCACCGGCTCGACGATCCGGGCCTGTCTGAAGCGTATCGAGGGGACCGGGGCCGAACGGGTCGTGCTGGCGGTTCCGGTCGGGCCGCCGGAGACGATCAGCGAACTGGAATCGATGGCCGACGATGTCGTCTGCCTGCGCCGTCCCAGTCACTTCGCGAGCGTGGGCCAGTTCTACGACCGGTTCGACCAGGTCACCGACGAGGAGGCGATGACCTACCTGTCATAGGGTCACTCTCCACCCTCCTCGAACGCGGTCGGCGGGTTGAGGAACAGGGCGTCGGTGATGGGCGCCCCGCTGACGACCGCGGCCACCCCGAGATCGGCGGTGATCCCAAGCGGTCCGAGGTGTGCAAGCCCGAAGGCCCCGAGGAACAGAAGCGGGATCGAGAGGATCGTGGCGTCATACCGGGTCGTGATCCGATCCAGACCACGTCCCGACATCATTCGACGTATCCCAGCTCCCGTAGTTTCTGCCCGATCTCGCGGGCCTCTGACTCGTTGATCGTGTCCTCGGCTTCCATCTCGCGCAGCGCGAGGTGTTTGAGAAACTCCTTCACTGATCCGAAGGGCTCGTCCTCGATGTACGCCCCCACGTCCTCGACGAACTCGCGGCGAAGCGAGATCGTGGTGTACTCGGCCATGTCGGGATCGTCGACCCCCGGGGTGAAAAGAGTAATTATATGTAATTACCGGCCCCGGTCCCTTCCCAGAACCGCCCGGTCCCTCACTTGCCGCTCGAGTCCTTACTGATACCGTTCGGATTCCGGGGAGCGCTCGGGCTGTTTCAGCATGTTGGTGCGAAGCTCGTCGGCCCGGGCCACTAGCTCGTCGTAATCGTCGCCGAAGAGGTGGAAGCGTGCCAGCCAGAACCCGCTCGTTCGGGTCTGTTCGATCTCCTCGCCCGGTTCGACGAAGATCTCGATGTCAGTATCGGGGACGGTTCTGGCGTACTCGAAGTCGAGGAATTCCTCGGCGGGCCCCTCGCCGAAGGTGATCACGTGGAACTGGATGCCCATCCGATCGACGGACGAATCGGGGGACCAGTCGGGCTCGATTGCCGCAGTCCGCTCCGGGTGGTCGGCGTGCAGGTGGAGGATCCCCTCGTAGACTGAGGTATCGAATGCGCCCTGGTACAGGGGCTCCCACACGGACGCAGTCCGGCCGTTGACTTCCGTGATGACGTGTCGATCCGGGAGCCGGAATATCTCGACGTTCCAGAAGCTCTGTTCGAAGCCGTGCTGCCGGATGGCTTCCGCGGCGACGTCGATCAGTTCTTGCTGGGCCTCGGCGGGTAGCGTCGAGGGCGTGGAGTAGTTGTCGATGGCGAGAGAGCCGTCCTGGTAGTAGTTGTGATCGGAGATGGCCCAGATGTGGAGTTCGCCGTCCGGGTCGACCCATCCCTCCACGCAGTGCTGGGTCCAGTCCTCGAGGGGCTCTTCGACCAGCAGCGTCTCTCTGGTCGCGAGGGGGTAGGTCTCCGTATCGACGTACTCCTCGAAGAAGTCGATGAACGGGGCCGTGTACTTCGGGAGTTCCCGCTGGATCGTCTCCATCGCCGCCTCGTACTCCTCGCGGTTCCCGACCTGGTACTGCAGCAGCGTCATCGTGAGGAAGGGCGGCTTGAGGTACGCCGGGAACCGCGGTTCCTCCCCCCATTCACCGGTCTCGAGATCGATGTAATCGAACCAGGGAGTGGCGGATTGATTCTTCCGGGAGTAGTACTTGTGATCCGCGAGGAAGACCGACTCCAGTCCCGGTCCCGGGAGGTCATGTCGGTCGACCAGCACCCCGGCGACCAGGTTCGCCACGTCGTGGGAGAAGAGCACCCCGTCGATACCCTCGTGCTCGACGTACGCAGAGGCGCGTTCGGTGTACTCCACCATGTCGAACCCCGATCCGGGCTGGGGGTAGTCAAAGTCCTCGTCCTCGAACCAGTGGAGTTCGTACTCCTCGTGAACCTCTCGGAGTTGCTCGCGGTCCCGGTCGGTTGGGAGTAGCACTAGCAAATCCCTGGTCGTATTGCTATTCTCCATGGTACAATATACCATGGCACAGGGTAAAGGAGTTGCGATTGACGGACGAATCGGCTCGCGGACAGACCGATAGAACAGGCGATTTACCGCGGTCAGAGGTGGCCACTGCCCACCATGGTCGGTCGGGGATTCGACTGCTGGACGAACGGTGAGTGCCAGCGCAGCGCCTCCTCGATGCGGGTCCGGTACTCGCCCGGATCCACGACCGCGACCGACCCAGAGTATGGTCGCCGCGATCGGATCGAAGCCACGACCCGGAGCTTCTTCCTTTCGACAGCGAGAGACCCGCCGTTCACGGCGCGGAGGACGTCACCCCCAGCCAATGAACCGCTCGTAGGCGGCGACGACCACGATCGCGATGGCCGCCATCGCCGTGGTCCGCGGGAGGGTGTCGAGTGCCGAAATCGAGACGAGATAGATGCCGATCACCCCCAGCGCGGCCACGACGAGAAAGGGGATCCAGCCGGTATGCCACCTGTCACTCGTGGTCATGGATGACCCGTCTCGCGTGTCTCCCATAGTTCCTCTGCCCCGTATCATCGGTGGCAG
This sequence comes from Halodesulfurarchaeum sp., assembly GCA_042216995.1. Classification (GTDB taxonomy): domain Archaea; phylum Halobacteriota; class Halobacteria; order Halobacteriales; family Halobacteriaceae; genus Halodesulfurarchaeum. Next base: position 2,921 of record JBDGTI010000021.1, on the reverse strand, counting down.
TGGGGACGTATCACATGACGAAAAATTATAGGAATACTGTTATATACTACATCAATATTTTTAGTATTTGGTAACGACACGTTTCACGGCTGTATGGACAAGCTGTCCCTGAAGATGCCAAAAACGGAGAATAACGTTGAATATTGACCGGAACGGACGGGATGACCTCGCTGGATGGATTGGGCTGCCGCTTCTGTTCTTTATCATCGAAATGGGCGAAATAACCCATGTATTGCGGTATTTATGGCTATTGAGCCCCGATCCCTGATTTCTTCATCGTTCGTGACAATAAGTAAGATTATCAGATAATACAGTATCGGAAAGTGGATAGAAGAGCGAACGCCGACACTCGGATGGAAGAAATCCTGTCCACGGGTGGGCGGAAGTCGGGCACAGACGGGGTCGGAGACGGAACGGACGGACGAAGATTTTCACGGACAGGTGTATGCCTGTTCGGGTATTCACTCGCAGTCACACCCGCCCCGGTCGAGCAGGTCCTCGACGTCGAACTGCCTGCCGCAGTCCTCACAGTACACCTGGACCTGCACGAGGACTCTCGATTCGCCGAGGGTGATCGCCCCTCGCTCGGCCAGGCCCGTCAGTTGGTCGGCCGTGACGGTCTGGAGTCGGCCTCGCAGTCCCTGAATGCGTTCCCGGGTGGCCCGAATCGGCTCCCGGTTCGGCGATTCGTACTCGACCCCGCGGACGCTCGTGAGGTAGGTTTTGACCGCCTGGTGGGAGACCAGGTCCCGCTGTAGTGACTCCGGATCGACGCCGCGCTGGTCTAATCGGCCTCGAACGTCGCGTTCGGTCGCGCCACCGGTTCCACCGGTCAGTGCCTCGGTCACGGTCTCGATCTCGCCCTGCAGGGGTCGGTCACCCGTGTCGGCGAGTGCTGCCTCGACGACGCGTCGGTTCACCAGCGCTGCCAGTTCTCGCAGGCTCTTCCGCTCGTTGACGGGGGCCGTCCAGGCTCTCTCCAGTTCCGCGCCGAGTCCCTCGAGCCCGTACTCCTCGATGAGTCGGGCGACCTTGCTGGGGCGACCCGGCCCGGATCCTCCGTCCTCGCTCATCTCAGATCTCCGTGATTCGGCGATACGATTCGTCGAGGGCCCGTGCGTCCTCCGGGAGGAGGGCGATCACGAGGTAGGGCGCGTGGTCCTCGAAGTACGAGACGAGGCGGGCAATTCGATCGCTATCCAGGGCCTCGACGGAGTCCACGAGCATGAACGGCACCGTTTCGCTCACGTCATGCACCAGGTATCCCGCGAGTGCAAAGACCAGTCCGGTCACTTCCCGCTCGCTCTCGCTGAGGTGCTCGATCGTGTCCTCGTAGGCGGTCCCCGTGGCGTCGTTGCGAATCACGTGGAGTTCGAACTCGGGGTCGCCATCCCGGTCCTGATCACGTCGCTCGATCCAGATCCGAGCGATGTTCGCATAATCCATGACGTCCAGGATCTCCTCCATTCGCCCGTTGAACTCTTCGACGGCCTCCCGCTCGATCCGGTCGACCCGGGTGCGCAGCTCGCTGAGTTCCTCGGCGATGGCCTCCCGCTCGGCCTCGAGCTCGGATTCGTGTTCCAGTCGATCGGCGATGGACGAGAGCTCCTCCTCGACGTCGGCTCGTTCCTCCTGGAGGCGTTCGATTTCGAGTTCGAGCCGGTTCGCGCGGTGATGGAGATCCAGGAGCGCCTCGTGGTTCTCGGCGAATTCCATGGCTTCGATATCGGCCTCGGCGTCCTCGATCGCCGCTTCGAGCTCGTCGCGACGGGTCTCGAGTTCCGCGATCGACTGCTCGCGATCCTCGATCTCCTGGGCGAGCGAACGCTGCTCGCGTTCGATCTCCTCCCGCCGTTCGACGCGGGATTCGAGCTCGGTGAGTTCGGACTGCAGCGACTCGATGTCCGATTCGAGGGCCTGGACCTCCTCCAGCTTCGACGATCGAAGCTCCCGGAGCCGATCGATGGTGGACTCGATCTGGGCGCGTTCGACGGTGGACCCACACGTCCAACAGGTGACCGCGTCTGTGTCGACCAGGCGATCGGTCACGTCTTCGGTCTCTTCGCGGGGTTCCAGCAGGGTGTCGTCCTCTTCGAGGTGTCCCTCGTTGAACTGCACCAGGTTCTGGATTTCGCTCATCTCGGACTCCAGGCGGGATTTCTCCTCCCGGAGTGTGGAGAGCTCCGATTCGATCTCCCGGCGTCGCTCCTCGAGGGACTCGGGCATGCCCTCTCGTTCGTCCTCGAGGCTCGCCCGCTCCTCCCTGGCGTCGGCGAGATTCTCCCGCTCGGACCGGAGGCGGTCGGTTACCGAGTCGAGTTCCGTGCGGAGCTGTTGGACCTCCTCGAAGGCCGATTCGAGGGCCGCTTTCCGCTCCGAGGTCTCGGCCACATCGACCTCGGCCTCCGCGATCTCGGACTCCACCGCCGAGAGTTCCTCGCGTTTCTCCTCGATGTCGGTCTCGATTTGCGTGCGTTTCTCTTCGAGTTCGGGTCGGCGATCCCGGAGGTCGTCGAGCTCGGCGAGCTGCTCGTCGATTTGCGAGCGACGGGTCGTCTTCCGGGTGATTTCGGCCTGGATCGCGGCCGTGTCGATGGGATCCATGATCACCGGCCGGAGGTCATCCTGCCGGGTCACCGCCTGGCGGGCGGGATTGGTTTCGAGCAGGAACGCGAAGTCATCGGCGAGCGTCGGATCATCGAGGTACGGGTCCCCGCCCGTCCGAACGCCGGTGTTCGTCCGCTCGAGGGTCCGGGTATAGGTCTCCCCGTCCAGGGTCAACTCGACGTGACCGGTCGTGGCATCCGCCTTGAGCGAGGGCTGATCGCTGCCGAGCGCGGCCATGATCGAGCGGAGGAACGAGGTCCGGTTCGACGCGTTTTCGCCCTCGAGAACGGTGACGCCCGGGGAGAGTGTTAGGT
>JBDGTI010000041.1:24763-24834 GCA_042216995.1 Halodesulfurarchaeum sp. | reverse complement strand
AGCGGCACACAGAGAAGGCAGTCAGGCCGATGGCACGGCCCGTGCGGTTCGAGTGGGACGACCACGAATGG
>JBDGTI010000041.1:0-24753 GCA_042216995.1 Halodesulfurarchaeum sp. | reverse complement strand
ACAGACGCTTCTTCAAATCCCAAAGAACAGCGCACAGACCCGAGTACCGTCCACGTTGATGGGAATATTGCCTCCGGGGAATCGGCATAGCCGAGACTCCCACATCGGAGAGGAAACCGCGCCGTTTACGGCGCGGAGGATGTCATTCGGTCGTCGGTTGCCGGCTCTCGGTCGTCGACTGCCCGGCCTGACCCGTCTGTTGCTGGGACTGGGTGGTCGTCCGCTCGCCCTCGAGTACGTTCACCGGTACGTCCGTTCCGGCCACGCCGCTCTCGGAGATGACCGGAAGGAGGTTGTAGCCGTTTGGCCCCTTCTTGACGACGGAGACGTCGAAGACGAACCGAACCGGATTCTCGGCACTGACGGTGAAGGGATTGACGATCTGGAGCTTCCCGCTCGGGACCGTGACCGGAACCGAGTCGCCGTCGACGACGCCCTCGACGGCGGCGACGTTCAGTTCGATCTTCGTGTAGGTGCCGGTCGGGAGTTTCCCCGCAAAGATCGGGATCGCGTCTTTGCCGACGACCCTGGTGAGATCGACCGTCGGATCGTCGAGTTCGAGCAGGACAAATCCCGCCGTCCCCGTCTCTGCCTCGTTTCCGTCCGCCTGTGATTCGCTTCCGCCCTCGCCGTCCGTCGTTCCCTGCGGGGTACCAGTCACCGCAGTGGTCGTTTCCGTCCTCGGCTCGGTCGTCGTGCTCGGTTCCGCGGTCGTCGTCCCGCCCGCCTCGGCGGTCGAATCGGACCCCTTCTCGAATATCCTGGCACTGTCGAAGGTCACCGAGAGCCGGTCGAAGTCGTCGATGTCGGCCGGGCGGTCGCTGATCAAAAGCTCGAAGTGCCCCACGTCCTCGGCGGTCGATCCATCCCCGGTGGTCGTCCGATCCCCGGCTGTCGACCCGCCGTCGGCGGTCGTCCCGTCGGCCCCGTCAGTCGTTTCGGTTCCGGCGTCGCTCCCGCTCGAACAGCCGGCGAGAAGGCTGATCCCGATCCCGGCCCCGAGGGCGAGGACCCGGCGTCGTGGCACGCGGGAGTCGATGCGGTCGCGATCGGACGGTGATTGCTGGCTCATCAGTTCTCACGAGGGGAGCCATCCACATGTACCCCACCGATCGTGTGGCCGAGTTGCGCCCGATTTGACTCCGTTCACGACTCGGCGGTCGAGCCGGTACAGCGAGCCGCGGTGGCCTTGAACGTGAGGACGACCTCGGTTCCCGGCTGGAGGTCCAGACGCTCCCGACTCGTCTCGGTGACGAGCGCCGCGATCGGGGTCGCCGCCCCGACGTCCACCTCGACCTGGTGGACGTTCTCGCCGGTGGTGACCGTGGTCACCGTCCCCTCGAAGCGGTTGCGCGCGCTCGTACCGCTCGCGTGCGGGGCGTCGGTCGGATCGTGCAGCGTCACGGCGTCGGCGCGGACGCCCACCGACACGTCGGTGACTCCCGGGGGAACGAGCGCCCGGATCGATCCGGCGTCGGTCTCGATCTCGGCGATCTCCCCGTCGCGGGCGGTGACTGTCCCCGAGAGAACGGTCTCCGTCACCTCCGCGACGGCGGCAAACCCGGTTTCGAGCCGCTCGAACCGCTCGAGGAGGGCCTCGCCGGCCTCGGTCACCCGGCTCCCGCCGCCGCCGGCCCCGCCCCGCGATCGCTCGACGAGGGTCCCGAAGGCGTCCTCGAGGGCCGTGATCCGCTTCTGACTCCGGGCGTAGGAGCGGCCGAGCTCGGCCGCGGCCTGGTTCAGCGATCCCTGCTCGCGGATGGCCTCGAGGAGGGCGGCGTCCCGCGCCGTGAAGACGACCTCGCCCTCCCGCAACTGTGCCTCGAAACTCGGGTCCATGGCCGACGGTACGCCGGGATCGGGGAAAACGGTTCGGGGCTCCCGGAGCCGCGTCGACCGGACCGAGGCGGGGGAGACTGGCTTCCGCCGGTCGCCGATCAGTCGGCGAGCCAGTCGGCCAACTTCGAGAGCGCCCGTGCGCGGTGGGACACCTCGTTTTTCTCGGCCATCGAGCGCTCGGCGAACGTTCGGCCCTCGTACTCGAAAATCGGGTCGTAGCCGAATCCCCCCTCGCCCCGGGGCGGGACCAGTCGGCCCTCGACCCGCCCCTCGAACCCCTCGACCCGATCGCCGTCCGCGTAGGCGATGGCACACTCGAAGGCGGCACGCCGATCGTCCAGGTCCTCGGCCAGCGACCAGACCCGATCGATGCCCAGCGTGTGATCGACGTACGCGGCGTAGGGGCCGGGGAACCCGTCCAGGCCGTCGACGAAAAAGCCCGTGTCGTCGACGATCACCGGATCATCACCCTCGGCCATCTCGAAGGCCTCCGTTGCGCCCCGGGCCGCGATCTCGAGGAGGTCCCTGGACTGTATCTCGGCGTAGTCATAGTCGACCTGGGCCACCTCGACCGGGAGGTGATCGCGGGCCTCGGCGGCCTTCTCGGCGTTGGTCGTCACGAAGCGCAGCATATCCCCACCCTGGGCGTCCGCGGAAAAAGCGTTCCCGGTCGAGGGGGCAGTCCTAGTCCTCGACGACGACGTCGACGGGCTCCTCGGTCTCCCCCTCGCGTCCCTCCCGGAGGAAAAGCACGAGGGCGACGGCCAGCACCACCCAGGACCGCCAGTTCGCGAGGTTCAGGGTGTACCCGACGCCGAAGGGCGTCTCGGTGATCATGCCCTCGCCCGGCCGCCAGTAGGCGGAGATCAGCCGCTTCAGGGTCGGTCGCTCGAAGTTGTACGGGATGCCGAAGACGGTTCCCGAGGCCTCGGAACTCATGTCCGGAGATAGGAGCGGCCGAGCCAAAACCGTTGTGGCGCCTACTGGTAGCGACCGCGGTTCTCGATCGCCCGGAGCCGGTCGATGACGGCCCGATCGCCGGCCTCGGCGTATTGCCCCTCGGCGGCCTCGGCGAAGGGCGTCGGGTCGTCCGCGGTTCCGGCCAGGGACTGCTCGAAGACGTGGAGGTCCATCGCGTGATCCTCGACGTCCTCGGTGTAGTAGCCGAGGCCGAAGTCGATGAGGACCGTCTCGGGTTCCCCATCGCGCACGCGGACGTTCCGGGTCGTCGGGTCCCCGTGGACGAATCCGGCCGCGTGGATCCGGGCCAGGTGGGTCCCGACCTCGGCGGCCCGATCGACGGTCAACGCGTCCCGGAGGTCGGCCTCGCCCACCCGCTCGAAGGCGATCTCCGTCCCCCTGCGGTCCACGTCCCGGACGATCGGTGTCGGCACACCGAGGGTGCGAGCCTCGTGGGTGAGTCGGGCCTCCTGGACGGTCCGCTCCCGTCGGAGCCGTTCGTCCAGGGCGGGGTGCCGGTAGGACTTGGCCCGTCTGTGTTTGCGGACCGTCTCGCCACCCTCCCCGATCTCGACGACGGCCTCGGCCCCTTCGAGGCTCGCGCTTCGCTCCTCGGGGGCCAACCCTTCGTCCGAGCGCCAGGTCACGGGCACCTGCTCGGGGCGGAAGTCCGAGTCCACGGCCGACTCCGCGATGGGGATCGTCCGTCCGGCCTCGGCCATCGTCGCGCCCAGGACCGCGATCATGCCAGCGTTGTCGCGGAGCAACTCGGGCTCGGGAGCGAAGAAGGCGGCCCCGCGCTGGCTGGTCATCTCCCGGAGCATCTCGCGCAGGCGGTCGTTCTGTCCCACGCCCCCGCCGAGGACCAGCTCGTCCCGTCCGGTGAGCGAGAGGGCCCGCTCGGCGACCTCGGTGAGCATCGCGAAGACGTTCTCCTGAAGGGAGAAACTCACGTCCTCCACCGGCACTCCGTCATCGTAGGCGGCCTTGGCCGCGCTCATGATGCCCGAGAAGGAGAAGTCCATTCCCTTGACGACGTAGGGCAACTCGACGTACGAGCCGTCCTCGGCGGCCCGTTCGACCTTCGGCCCGCCCGGGTGGGACCAGCCCACGTGGCGGGTGAACTTGTCGATGGCGTTGCCGACCCCGGTGTCCATCGTCTCGCCCAGAACGCGGTAACGCCCGTTCCGGAAGCCGAGGACGTGGGCGTTCGCGCCGCTCGCGTTCAGACAGATCGGCGAGTCGAACCCTGAGCGGTGCCGGCCGATCTCCAGGTGGGCGATCATGTGATTCACGCCCACCAGGGGCACGTCGAGGGTGCCCGCGAGGCTCCGGGCGGCGGTGCCGGCGATGCGGAGACAGGGCCCCAGGCCCGGGCCGCGGGAGAACGCGACCGCGTCGATGGGGCCGTCGGCGCGATCCAGGGCCGTCTCGATCACGTCCGGGATCGCCCCGCGCATGTGCTCGGCCGCCTCCCGCGGATGGATCCCGCCGCTCTCGGGCTGGTAGGCGTCCGACTCGACGAAGAGGCGGTCGGATCGGCTCTCGTAGACGGCCGCGCTCGCGGCCCACGCGGTTCCCTCGATGCCGAGGACCCGTGTCACTTCCACTCGGTGTACCCACAGCGACCGCAGTGCTTGCGGTCGTCGTGATCGGCGAGGAACGCGTCCTCACAGCGCGGACAGCGCTCCTTTGCCAGTTCGCCGTCCTCGTAGTACTCGGCGCGACCCATCACTCGCTCACCTCGGCCTCCTCGCCGTCGGCGCCGATCTTGTTGCGCTCGAGCATGTACTCCTCCTCGATCTCGGCGGCGTCCTCGGGGGTGTCATAGACCTTCGCGTAGCCGACGGTCGTGCGCATCCCGAACTTGGTGTCGAGTTCGTGAACCACGACCTGATCGGCGTCGCGGTTGAGTTTCGCGGCGAGGCTGTCCCGCACGGAGAGCCGGGAGGGCGATGCGTCGTCGTGAGTGACCTCGAAGGTCACGTCGGTCCGGTGGAGGAGGGAGTTTTTCTCCTCCTCGAGGATCTCGATGTCCATGATCAGTTATCCACATCTCTGCTCGAAATCTGTAAAAGGATTTCGAAGAGCGCCCCGATCTCAGCCGATCGCCGCCCAGAAGTCCGCATCGCGCTCCATGACCGCGAGTCGATCCCGGCAGACCGCCTGTGAGCGGTCGTCGACGGCTGTCGCGACCATCCCCTCGCCGGGCTGGCCGTAGACGACCGTCCCCCCGCGGGGGGCGAGAAGCACCGCCGGCAGCACCGCCAGGTCCTCCTCGCCGGCAACCTCGATCCGGGCCGGGCCGGACCGATCCAGTCCGTCCTCGATGGCCGCGACGAGTTCGGCCGTGATGGTTCCGGGCGGGTTCTCGACGGTCCGCTCGACGGCGGCACTCGGGCGGTCATCCAGGATCCACTGGTCGACCGCGCCCCGCTCGGTTCGTCCGTCGACGATCGAGAGCGCGGGGGAACAGCCCGCCCGCCCGAGGTGGGCGAGAACCACGTCCCCGACCGACACGATCGGCTCCCCCGCCGATTCCAGGAGCCCCTCGACCGACTCGAAAACCGGGCCCAGCGGCGTCTTGAACTGCGCTCGCTTTCCCTCCGGGAGCCTGGCCACGACCCGAGCCACGGTCACCTGACCTTCAGCGCGTACTCGCCGGGCTCCGCGACCTCCATCTTCTCGGCGATCTCGCTCTCCACGGGGTGGGTGATGACCACGTAGCCGGCCCAGTCCTCGGTGAGACTCGAGGAGCCACAGTACGGACAGGCGTTCTGGTCGGCCTCGACGATGTGATGGCACTCCCGACAGGCCAGACGCGTCGTCGCCATCTATTCGCCCTCCGGCGTGGCCTCCTCCTGGCGCGCCTCGCGGAGCCAGCCGTGCTTGCCGAGGCCGGGCTGTTTCGCGGTGAGCCCGATCTTCGACTCCCGCGGGTTGCGCTCGTCGATCGACTTCGTGACGATCCGTCCGCGGACGGCGTCCCCCACGCCCAACGTCTTGTTCGACTCCCGGGCGGCGAGCATCTGGCCCTCCTCGTCGAAGGCCAGGTACTCATCGGAGATCTGGGAGACGTGCAGCAGTCCATCGACGGGGCCGATGCCGACGAAGGCCCCGAACGAGACGACCTCGACGACCTCGCCGTCGATGACCTCCTGCATCTCCGGATCGAAGGTCAGGGCGTCGAACTCGGCCTCGTAGTAGACCCCTGGCCGGTTCGGGATGACCGCGCCCTCGCCGATGTCATGAACGGAGGTGACCGTGACGATCGACCCCACCTCCTCGTCCATCCGTCCCTCCAGTTTGTCCTGCAGGAGGCGCTTGATGAGATCCGGGGTGACGTCGTCGAGTGCCTCCGGCGGCACTTCGACCGTGTCCGTGAGTCTGACTCGCTTGTACATCTATGGTTGAGTACGGGTTAGTTGATTCTGCCCCCTTAAATGGATTACCGGAACGTCCGCCTCGAGCAGCCGGTTCCGGAGCGGGGCGTCGTTGGTGAGGACGGCGTCGACAGCGCCCGCCCGTCCGAGGGCAAGAAGCGCGTCGTCGGCGTACGATTCTTCGGCCGCAATCGGATCGCACCGCTGGGCGAGCTCCAGCCCGACCTGGGCCGCCCGCCCGGCGGCGCCACCCGATTCGGCGATCGATTCCAGTTCGGAAATCACCGGATCGGGCACCACGCAGGTGTACTCGCCGAGGAGGCGATCGAGCTCCTCGAAGACGCGGCAATCGGCCTCGACCGGCATCATCAGTGCGTTCGTGTCCATGGCGACTTTCATCCACGCAGCGTGCCGATGCCGATCAACCGCCAGCGGGTACCCACCCGGCGGTTGATGGCGATGATGGCGCCCTCGGGGGCACAGACCGGCCGCTTGAGGTCGACTTCGGCCTCGCCGTCGCGGGCGCTCGTGACCGCGCCGACGGTGGTGGCCGTGCCGATGGTCAGCATGAGCGGTTCGCCCGTGGTGACCGGCTCGACGTCCCCCTCCTCCTCGGCCCCGACGAGGCGGTCGAGCAGGTCGACGTCCATCTCGAAGTTGTCCCACACCGGCGGGAGCGAGCCGGGCTCGCCGGCGACCTGGCCGGCGAGGGCGTCACCCTTGGTCAGGCTCGGATCGAGGCCGGTCCCCACGCCCAGCAGGCCGCCGGGCGCGGCCGAGTCGACCATCTCGCCGCCGGCCTGGATCGACCGCACGGTGGAGGTCACGGGCCGCCACTCGGTCTGTCCCCCCTCCTCGACTTCGCGTCCGGGCCGGATCTCCAGCTCGGAGTCCGCTTCGAGTTCGCCCTGCACGAGGCTGCCGCCGATGACGCCGCCATCGAGGCCGCCCCACTCGGTTCCGGGCCGGTTGATGTCGAAGCTCCGGGCCACGTACATCCGGGCAGGGGCGTCCGGATTCCGCTCCGGGGTCGGTATCTCCTCCTCGAGGGCCTGGATGATCAGGTCGATGTTGATCTCCTGCTCGGCGCTGATCGGGATGACGGGCGCGCCCTCCGCGACCGTGCCCTCGACGAACTCCGTGATCTGCTCGTAGTTCTCCCGGGCCGTCTCGGCGTCGACCAGGTCGATCTTGTTCTGGGCGACGATGACGTCCTCGATGCCGATGCTGTCCAGGGCCATCAGGTGCTCCTCGGTCTGGGGCTGGGGGACGGATTCGGTCGCGGAGACGACCAGTACCGCCCCGTCCATGATCGCGGCCCCGGAGAGCATCGTCGCCATCAGGGTCTCGTGGCCGGGGGCGTCCACGAAGGAGACCGTCCGGAGCACCTCGGTCTCGACGTCGTGGTCCGGGCAGGTCTCCTCGACGGTGTAGGCCCCGGGCTCCTCGCACTCGGGACAGCGTCGCAGGGTGGTGTCGGCGTAACCGAGCCTGATCGAGATCCCGCGCTTGAGTTCCTCTGAATGCTGGTCGGTCCACTCGCCGGAAAGGGCCCGGACCAGGGTGGTCTTCCCGTGGTCAACGTGCCCGATGAGTCCGATATTCACCTCCGGTTGCCGGTTGTCGTCTTCCATGGTCACGAAGTAATCTTGTCCGGATTTCGCAACGAGCAACTGATAAACCTACTGTTACGGGCTCGCGAGCCCGAGGCACTGACCCCCGGCAGTCGAACCGGCAAGCCCCTCGAAACCCCAAACTGGTAAGTCGACGCCCCGCATTCGGGGAACCATGAACGTGAACGTCGGCGATACCGACCAGACGATCCGACTCGCGCTGGGGCTGTTGGCGCTGGTGCTCGGCGCTGTCACCGTCCTCGGACAGATGGTCTGGCGCCCGGCGTTCGGGCTCGTCCTGCTCGCCGTCGCGGCGGTCCTGCTCGTCACCGGCGGCACCCAGAAATGCCTGCTGTACGGCCTGCTGGGCGTCGATACCCGAAAGCGGTAGGCCGAAAAGCGGGAGACGACCCGGACAGGGTTTTGTCGCGGGGCCGATAAGGAAAGGACGTGCGCGAGTACGACTTCGAACTCCGGCTCGCCGCGCTCCTCGAACGGGACGGCCTCCCGGGCTCGCCCGGGGTCGCCCCTGGCGGACTCCTCGGCCGCCAGCTCGGTACGAGCGTGGTGGGGGCGGGCGCCCGGGTCATGGACCTCCTCTACGTCGCGCCGGGAGCCGAGTTCGAGACGCGGCTCGAACTCGCCGCCGGGACGATCCCCCCGCTCGCCGTCGAGAGCCGGGTCGGGGTCGGGCGGGCCCGACCGGTCACCGAGGCCATCGACGCGCCGCCCGCGGTCGCCCGCCGGGTGGCCGAGGACGCCGTCGAGATGGGGTTCTTCGAGCGGCAGCGGCGTGACGGTCGAACCGTCGTCCGGCAGACCACCCGGTATCCGGACTGGTTCTCGGGGCTCCTCGGGATCGAGAACAAGCCCGACCTGGGGTCGCCGGGCGATCTCGCCGCCCAACTCCGCCGGGACGTGAGCCTGCAGGTCCTCGATCGGGTAGTCCTCGCGACGGCCTCACACGTGACCCGGGCCCATCGCAACCGACTGCCCGACCCGGTGGGGATCTGGCGGGTCGACCCCGAGAAGCCGGCCGTCGAGGTGCTTCGCGACCCCGAGGCACTCGCCCCCGCGGAGCCGAGTTTCGAGATCCGGGCGGAGCACCCGGGCCGGGTCGACGTCGCGTTCGTCCCCGCCGCGGCGAAGGCCCGCCAGCGCCGCCGGATCGCCGAACGCGTCTACGGCAAGGGCTGGCGGACGTTCGAAGCGCCCGCCTGTGCGAACGCCCGCGGGGTGTCGGTCGCCGGAGCCGACGGACTGCCGGGCTGTACCTGGGCCGACCGGCTGGTCGATCCGGGTGTCGAGTGCGGGACGGACTGTCCCGGGTTCGACCCGGGCTCCGCCCCCGCGGTGGACCGCCGGGCGGAGCGGGCCCGACGGACGCCCTGGCGCCCCAGCCCGTCCGGCGCCGCCAGAAAGCAGAGCTTTCTGGACCGGTTCCGCGATCCCTGATCAGAGCTGGATCCGCTCGCCGTCCACGGCCAGTTCGGGGTCGAAGGCCTCCTCGACGGGATAGCGATGGGAGACGTGAACGAGTCGGCGGGCCGACGCCGCCAGTCTCTCGGCCATGTCAATCGCGCCCCGGCGGGTCATGTGCTTGGTGCCGAAGGTCCGGGGGACCCCGTCTTCGGTCTCGTGACGGCCGCCCATCGGGTGGTGCTCGCACATCGATGCCGGGACGATCGCGTCCGCGAGCAGGAGGTCGGCGTCCCGCAGAACCGCCTGGGACCGCTCGGGAATGTCGAAGCTCGTATCGCCGGTCAGAGCCAGGGTCGCGCCGTCGCCCTCGACGCGAAGCCCGTAGCTGAGAAGCGGAGGGTGCTCGACCGGGACCAGGGTGACCTCGAACCCGGCAGCCTCGAAGGGGGCAAACGGGGCCTGGGGACACACCTCGACCTGGCGGAGGTAGTCGTATCGACGCCGGACGGTCTCGGCCACCGACTCGTCCAACTCGGGGTCGGTCTCGTTCGCGGCGTGCACGGGCAGTTCGTCGAGCAGTCGATAGACGTTGCCCAGGCCGTCGAGGTGGTCGAAGTGGACGTGCGTGATGACCGCCTCCTCCGGGAGGGGCACGTCGGTGTCGAGGAACTGCTGGCGAAAATCCGGGCTCGCGTCGACGAGCAGGCTCTCGCCGGTGGTCTCGTTCTGCACGTGGACCGAGAACCGCGAGCGAGTCTGGCCGGTTTCGCGGGCCCGGGTGCAGGTCGGACAGTCACACCGCGGGACCGGCGTCCCGGCCGTGTCCCCCGTCCCGAGAAGCGTGACCTGCATCTATGGCGTCGGCGCGTGATCGTGGTCGGGCTCTGTGTCGTGATCGAGGGCCTCCTCGATGGTGTCAAGGTTCCGCACCTGATTGCGCTCCTCGAACTCCTCGACCGCGTCGAGCAGGTCCTGCTGGGTCAGCGTGGTGCGATCCGAGACCAGCGCCGAGAGGACCGCCTCGCGGAGGACCAGCCGCAGGTCGCTCCCGGTGAGCCCCTCGGTCTCGGCGGCCAGTTCGGCCGGGTCGAAGTCCTCGATTTCGATGTTCTCGGTCACGAGTTCCAGAATGCGGCTGCGCATCGACTCGTCCGGCCGGGGGAAGTGCAGGATCTCATCGAAGCGCCGCCAGGCCGCGGCGTCGAGTTCGTCCGGGTGGTTGGTCGCGCCGATGAGCAACACGTCATCCCGGATCAGGCTCACCTCGTCGATGGACTTCAGGAGCGTGTTCACCGCCCGCTTGATCGCGGCGTGCTCGTCGCTGGTCCGGGTCTTGGCGACGAAGTCGAACTCGTCGATGAACAGGATACACGGCGAGAGCCGCTTTGCCACCTCGAAGACCTTCTCGACGTTCTTCGCGGTCTCGCCGAGGTACTGGCTGGTGATCATCGAGAGCTTCACCTCGACGAAGGGCAGGTCGAGCTGGTGGGCCAGCCCCCGGGCGACCGAGGTCTTGCCGGTCCCCGGCGGCCCCACGAACAGGAGCTTGCCGATCTCACGCAGCCCGATCTCTGCCAGGTAGTCCCGGTGTTCGATGGCCTTGGCCACCTTGCGAACCTCCGACCGCTGGTCCTCGGTCAACACCAGGTCCTCGAGGGTGATTTCGATGTCCGCCGGGGCCCGCACCTCAACGAGGTCGAGCATCTCCTCGTCGTCCTCGTCGAAGTAGGAGTCGAGCTGCGAGTCGATGTACTGCGGGTCGGCGTGGACCGGTCGGTTCGCGGCCCGGGCGGCCTCGTAGTCCAGATCGAGGTCCTCCCGGTCCGCGTACTCGAAGGCGAGAGTCGGGTTGGCCTGGAGCCGGTCCGGGTCGGCTCGCTCCAGGAACCACTCCTCGAGCATGGACTCGTCGGTGACCGAGATGGTCCCGGAGAAGGCGTCCCGGTCGGTGAACATGAGCCCCGAGATCTCGGCCCAGGGGTCCTCGATGCCGGTCGCCTCGGCGAGGGCCTCCTCGTCGGGTTTCGGCGGTCGGCTGACGCCGTTCCCGGACCAGAGGGCGGTGCGGATCGCGGGTGGCAGGTCGTTCTCGTCGAGCTGGGGGTTCCGGTCGTAGCAGATTCCCGTGAGCAGAACCTCGACGACTGCAAGCTGCCGATCTTCCATCTTACAGAACTACCCCATCTCGACTGAAAAGGCCATCGACACTCAGGCTTGGTGTGGGGGTCGGTCGGCCACCGAACGGCGGTTGTTTCTCACCGTGTCACGTTCCTCCCCGTCCCCAGAACGCTTCGCGTTCTGGTGTGCGAACGAGACGCAGCGTCTCGTCACCGTTCGAAAGACGCTTTGCGTCTTTCGAGCCCACAAGACCCTCGGTCTTGTGAACGGCGGGGTTTCCCGCTTGTACCTTGATGAAGAAGACGATCGGCCGCCCGTAGAGGTAGCCCTGGTGGACGACCGTGCGGTACCCCTCGAGCTGGGCCTCGATCTCCGAGGCGTCCTCCCTGAGCGTGATGACCACCGGCGGGTCGTAGGTCTCGATCGTCCTCGGGGACGTGGTGCTGCCCACCGTGGCGTTGTACCGTTCGAGGTACCAGGGGAGGGGCAACCGATCGAACCAGCCCGGATAGCCCCCCGACTCGATGTCGAGGGTCGGTTCCGATTCGAGGTCCGTCGGGTTGGAGAACTCCTCGCCGTAGAACATGACGTCGATCCCCTCGTGGTCGGCGGCCACGGATTTGATCGTTTCCAGGGTCGGCTTCATGTCCCCCGCCGGCTGGGCGTACTGGACGACGGGATTGCGGGCATCAGCGGGATAGACCGCGTTGATGGCCACGCCGCTCCCGGCCAGAACGGTTCCGGCCCCGAGCAACAGGGCGATCGCGACGGCGGCCGTTCGTGTGTGATTCCGGCGGAGCGCAACGAGTGCCCGGTCGAAGACGTATCTCAGTCCCACGGCGGCGGGAATCGTGAGCGGGATCAGGACGTGGACGGCGGTCCAGCCGGCCGGAATGTCAGAGACGACCGGGTAGCCAAGCAGGCTCGCAAGCCCCCAGAAGAAGGCGAACCCGACGAGGTCCCGGGGTCCGGCGGACCGGTACCGATCGCCGAGAAAGCCGATCGCCGCGAAGACCGCCGTGGTGAGTCCGCCGACGGCCACCACCAGCAGGAGGTGCCCGAGGAACGCGACGTAGGAGTGGGTCTGCATCCCGGTGCTCCCCCAGAGATCGACGAACTTCTCCCAGGTGCCAAGCGTGGCCGCCTCCAGCACGCGTGGGAGCCCTGCCGGATGCACCAGGGCCCGGTAGAGATCCGGTTTCGGGGCGTAGAAGGCCACGGCGATGGTCGCGAGCGCGATCAGTCCGGCGACGATCGCGTACCGGACCGACCAGAGGGCGCCAAGCGTGGACGTGATTGCCCGCTTGAGGGCCCCCTTCCAGTCTCCCTCGCGATACCGGGCGAGGTGGAGTCGGCGGTCGAGCAGGAGGGCCAGGGCCCCGGCCCAGGTCACCGGGTAGAGCAGGGCGTTCTCCTTGGTCGTGAGCGCCAGCCCGAAGGCGATCCCGGCACCCAGAAGGTATCGCCTCCGGCCCGTATCGATCGCGCGGACCAGGAGTCCGAACGTGACGAAGGCAAAGGCCCCGAGGAGCACGTCGTTGCGCATGAACCGCGAGTAGTAGACGAGGACCGGGTTGAACGCCAGGAGGGTCCCGAGGAACAGCACCGTCCGATCGCGGAGCCGGTCGCGGAACAGCCAGGCCGAGAGCGGGAGGAGCCCGCCGACCACCGCGACGATCAGCCGCATCGTGAAATCGGAGGGGCCAAACAGGTTGAAGATGACGGCGTTGACGTGGGGCAGGAACGGCCCGTGGATGATCGGGCGGTACTCCCAGGCGTTGACGGCCATGTAATGGAGGATCCAGCTGGCCACCCGCGCCTCGTCCTGGTGGGCGACCCTGGCCCCGAGTCCGATCAGTCGCACCAGCAGGGCGACGGTCGTGATGGCCACCAGGGCCATCGATGGGGAGGGAGGGTCGGGGCGGCTTCGCATGCGTTTCGGTTGCGGTGACCGATATAAAGGTCCCACGCCACGGATTTGCCGCGGTAGTCACCGCGCTGATAGACGCGGTAAATGACGGACGTACTGCCCCGCATCGTGAGGGTGGAGATCAATCGATATGGAAGCTGTGGGCGGCGAATTTGGCGCTCCACAGGTCGCCGAGGCCGCAACCTTCTTGGGGATAGTCCCACTATTGATAGTTGCACATGGACGCAGACGACCTGCAAGCGATGCTAGAGAAGAACGGCGAACTGATGGTCGCCGTCGCCGAGTTCGACGCCCCGCTGGAGCTCCATCTCCACGACACCGAGATCGGCGAGGAGATGGTCCGGCTCGAACTCACCGACGGCATCATCAAGTTCGACATCGACGAGATCACCGGCGCGTGGCAGCACACCCACTCACTGGCCGATCTCGGCCTCGAGTAAGGCCGGCGGAACGTATTTTTCCCCGGGTGCCCCAGGACCAGTCGATGAGCGACGCCGCTTCGCGGGCGGGCGCCGTTTCGGGCACGACCGAACGCAACGCCAGATCCGCGTTCCGGGACGCCAGGGACGACCTCTCCCTGCTGCGGTGGGTCTGGGGGTGGCACCCGATCGTCAGCCCGGTGATCATCATCATTCTCATGAGCGGCGTCGGATACTACGTCGGCGGGGCCTACCTGTTCACCGTCGCCGGGATCGTCGCGAGCGGTCCGATCTGGTATCAGGGCATGCGGTACATCAACCGCAACTGGGAGCCGGTCCGTGAAGGCTACATGCAGGACGTCGAGAGAGTCGCACCGGCGGTCCTGGAGGCCGCCGGGATGGACGGGTCGGGGTCGGTCCACACGCTGGTCGACGTGCCCGCAGAAACACTCCCCTTCGTCGAGGCGCCATCGAAAGTCGAGGCAACACTCGTGGGCGTCGACGAGACGGCCCTCTGGATCTACGACCAGACCGAACTCGATCTGATGTTCCTGAAGGCCCCCGTGGGCACCGTGCCGGACCTGGTGGACTCGATCCCACTCGGGGCCATCGAATCGGTCGCCTACGAGGACGGGACGTTCGTCGTCGAGACGGCGCCCGACTCCGGGGAGGGGACCGTCAGCGCGCCCGCCGCCGAGCCGCCCCGGGATCTCCTCGCGGCCGTCCGGGGGCGGATCGAGTCGGCCAGCGACGCCGAATAACTCCCCGTGAGCGGGCGATTGCCGATCGAACGACCCCAATAGTGTTATCCGATCAGCGGGAATAGGGGCGCCCATGTTGAGCAGGCAGTTCGTCCGGGAGCATCCGGACGCGGTCCGGGAGGCCATCGAGACCAAGGGCGTCGAGGGCGTGGACCTCGATCGCCTCCTCGAAATCGACGAGACGTGGCGGGAGCTCAAGGCCCGCGGCGACGAGTTGCGCCACGAGCGAAACGAGGTCAGCGACGCGATCGCCGAGCACAAGCAGGCCGGCGAGGAGGCCGCCGCCGAGGAGGCCATCGAGCGCTCCAGGGAGCTCAAGGCCGAACTCGATGAACTCGAGGAGCGGGCCCAGGAACTGGAGTCCGAACTGGAGTCCCGGCTCCTCGAGCTCCCCATGATTCCGGACGACGACGTTCCGGTCGGGGAGGACGAATCGGACAACGTCGAGACCCGCCGGGAGGGGTTCGAGGACCGGCGGGACCTACCCGAGACGGTCGTCCCCCACTACGATCTCGGCGAGGACCTGGACGTCCTCGATTTCGACCGGGGGGCCAAGGTCTCCGGCGGCGGCTTCTACTTCCTGAAGGGGGATGGGGCCCGCCTGGAGCACGCGCTCATCCAGTTCATGCGGGACGTCCACCGCGAGCAGGGCTACCGCGAGGTCTTCCCCCCGATCCCGGTGAACTCCGCCTCCATGCGCGGCACCGGCCAGTTCCCCAAGTTCGTCGAGGACGCCTACCGCCTGGGCGGCTCCAACGAGGAGGACTACGACGACGACGACCTCTGGCTCCTCCCGACCGCGGAGGTCCCGGTCACGAACATGTACGCCGAGGACATCCTCCTCCCGGAGGACCTCCCCCTCAAGCACCAGGCCTACACCCCCAACTTCCGGCGGGAGGCCGGCGAGCACGGCACCGAGACCCGCGGAATGGTCCGGGTCCACCAGTTCAACAAGGTCGAACTGGTCAACTTCGTCGAGCCGGGGAACAGCGACGAGCGCCTGCACGGCCTGCTGAACGAGGCCGAGGAGGTCCTCGAACGGCTGGGGCTCCCCTACCGGATCCTGGAGATGTGCACCGGCGACATGGGCTTCACCCAGGCCCGGAAGTACGACATCGAGGTGTGGGCCCCGGCCGATGACATGCCCGACGGCCCCGAGCAGGGCGGTCGCTGGCTGGAGGTCTCCTCCGTCTCCAACTTCAGGGACTTCCAGGCACGCCGGGCGGGCATCCGCTACCGGCCCGAGCGCCACGAGTCCGCGGAGTACGTCCACACCCTCAACGGCTCGGGCGTCGCGCTGCCCCGGGTCGTGGTCGCCATCCTGGAGTACTACCAGAACGGGGACGGCACGGTGAGCGTTCCCGAGCCCCTCCGGCCCTACCTCGACGGCCAGGCCGTCATCGAGGGCCACGAACCGGTCGGCGAGAGCGCGCTTGGCGCCGGCGACCGGGAGTAGTCGGCCCGGTCCGGTCAGCCCCGATCGCTGTAGGTCACGAGGCGGGTGAGCCGATCGGCGACCGCGAAGACGTCGACGAAGCGAAAGAACAGGTCGCCGTCGGCCCGCAGGAGCCGGCCCTGGACGGCGACCCCCTCGGGCCCGGTGTATATCCGATCGACCTCGTGGGTGGTGTCCATCACCGGGCGCTTCTCGGCCATGAACTCGACGACTGCCGCCCGGCCCGTGAGCGTTCGATCGCCGCGGACGTGGGTGAACTCCGGGGCGAGCACTGCCTCGAGGGCCTCGTACTCGTCGGCGTCGATGGCCCGGTAGTACTCCCGGGCCAGTTCCGGCCCGGTCGAAGACGCTGCCATGTCACAAACTGGGTCGTCAGGGACAAAAGTCGACCGTTCGGTCGGGCCGAAACGTCGACCGGCCGGGAGGGGCGGGACGTTTTTGGTCCGCCCCCAGCTATCCCGGGGTGTGGAACTGCACGTTCGCTACGCGGGCGACGACGACCCCCAGAAGTGCACGGCCAAGAAGCTCGAACGCTTCGATCTGGCCACGCTGCACGCGACAGATCGCGCCGTGCCCCACGGGATCGTCCTCGACCCGTTCGCGGAGAAGGCCCTCTCCCCGGCCGACCGGGATCGCTCCGACACCGTGGTCGCGATCGACAGCTCCTGGGAGTCCGCCGACGCCGATCAGTTGGATCTCCCCGGCGTACACCGGGCGCTCCCGTTCATGCTCGCGGGCAACCCCGTGAACTACGGGAACCCCTACCAGCTCACGACCGTCGAGGCCTTCGCGGGCGCCCTGATCATTCTCGGAGAACGCGACCAGGCCGAACACCTGCTCTCGAAGTTCCGCTGGGGCCAGACCTTCCTGGACCTGAACGAGGAGCCCCTGGAGCGGTACGCGGACTGTGCGGACTCGGGGGAGGTCGTCGCCGTGCAGAACGAGTACCTGGAGCGCTGACTAGTTTGCCTGGAGCGGTGCCCCGAGTCGAACGGCTTTTAGCGCTCACCGGCGAACCGGGGGATATGACACAGCACCTATCGATCGAGGACCGCCTGCTTGGCACGCAGGTCTGTATGCGCTGTAACGCCCGCAACCCCGAGCGTGCCGATCGCTGTCGCAAGTGCGGGTATAAGAACCTGCGACAGAAGGCCACGGAGCGCCGGGCGACCTGACTGCTTTACTCGGGGTACTTCGGTTCGCCACGGGCGGCCCGCGTGTGAGCGCGCTCGAGGACGGCCCGCACGTCGCCCTGGAAGGCGGGCCCGTGGCCGGGATACAGCGACTCGACGGTCCCGGGGAGCCGATCCAGCAGCCGCTCGATGCTCGCGAGCAGCGTCCCCCGGTCGCCCCCCGCCAGGTCGGTCCGGCCGAAGCTGCCGTCGTCGAACGCGCCGTCGCTGTAGACGACGACGTCACCGGTGAACACCGCCCGGTCGCCGACGAACCCCAGGTGGTCCGGGGCGTGCCCGGGCGTCGCGACCGCTTCGAAGGGGTGACCGCCGAGGGAGAGTTTCTCGCCGTCATCGAGCACCGTCGCGTCCTCCGGGCCCGCCCTGGCCGCATAGACCGTCGGGTCGAACGCGTCACGAATCGCCTCGAGCTGTTCGACGTGGTCCTCGTGTCGGTGGGTGAGGGCCACGGCGTCGAGCGCCGAGACGTGCTCTCGAATGGCCGAGACGATGCCGGCCGCGGCGCCCGCGTCCACCAGCGCGTTGGCGTCTCCCCGGATCAGGTAGGCGTTCGCGGTGAACACGTCGGCGTCCGCGGTGAGATTGATGACGTCCATGGGGAAACCTCGACGCGAGCGGGGATGTCTGTGGCCGGCGGGCGGGCACTTTTTGTGTCCCGCGTGAATACTATGGGGTACGATGGGATTTGGAAGTTACGACGAATCCGAACAGGAGCGCCAGGAGCTCGACTCCGAGGACATCGACGATGACGGAGGCGTCGCGACTTCCGAGGCGGACCACGACGGCGAAGTCGACTTCGAAATCGGGGCCTCGAACGACGAACTCCTCGACAAGCTCGAAGACATCAAAGAGTGAAGCCCGGCGTCAGGGCCCTGGGCATCGCCGTATCGTCTCGGGAAGAAACCGCCATTCTGGCCGGCGCCGTCGTCACCCCCGAAGGGGACGTCGACGGCTTTGCCTTCGAGACCTGCGAGGTCGGTGGCCTCGACGCCACCGAGTCCGTGATCGCCCTCGTCGAGGATCTCTCCCGCGAGGACGTCCGGTATCTCCTCCTCGCCGGGATCGCCCCCGCCTGGTACAACGTACTCGACCTCCGGGCCATTCATGCGGCCACCGACGTGCCGGTGCTCTCGATCTCCTTCGAGGAGAGCCCGGGGCTCGAAGGCCCGCTTCGCGAGGCTTTCGAGGGCGAGGCGCTGTCACGCCGTCTCGACCGCTATCGGGCACAGCCGCCCCGCCACCCGGTGACGGTCAACGGCCACCGGCGGTTCGTCAGGAGTCTCGGACTCGAGGATCCCGCGTCCGTCGTCGCGGCGTTCACACCCGAGGGTGGGCGGCCCGAACCGCTCCGGGTTGCCCGCCTGGCGGCCCGGGGAGTCCTGGGGCTCTGGGACCGCGAACACGGACGCGAACCCGGGCGTTGATTGTGGAGCGGGGCCCAGTGAGGCCATGAGCGACGCGGCCGACATCGACGTGACCGAGTGCCGGCACTGCGCGGAGCTGGTCGAGTCCCGGACGCGGATCGTCGACGGCGCCGGACCGACCGGGGCCGACCGCCTCTTCGTGGGCGAGGCCCCGGGTGAACGGGAAGACGCCGAAGGCGAGCCCTTCGTGGGACGGAGCGGCGAGATCCTGGATGCGGTTCTTGAGGACCACGGCCTGGACCGGGCGTCCGTCCGGATCACGAACGCCGTCCGGTGTCGGCCGCCGGAGAACCGCGACCCCACCGCGACCGAACTGGCGAACTGCCGCCCGTACCTCGACCGCGAGATCGCGGCCGTCGATCCGGCCGTGGTCGTCACGCTCGGGAAGGTTCCGAGCGAACACCTCCTCGGCCGCTCGGTGGCGGTCACGAAGGAGGCGGGAACCACCGAGACGGTCTCGATCGGCGGCCGGTCACACACCGTGCTGATCGGGGTCCACCCGGCGGCGACCCTGTACGATCCGAGGACCCGGGAGGCCTTCGAGTCCGTGATCGCCGAGGCGGCGGCGATCGCCGTCGAGTGACTGTGGCAATAGAAAGGGTCTTTTCGGTCACTCCCGGTAGGCCCAGTATGAACACGTCAACGGAGGGACACCCCCCCGAGGCCGACATCGTGGTGCTCGACTACGGCCTCGGAAACCTGCGCAGCGTGACCCGCGGGCTCGAGCGGGCGGGCGCGAACGTGCGCGTCGTCGACGACCCCCAGGCCATCTGGTCGGCAGACGGGGTCGTCCTCCCCGGGGTCGGGGCCTTCGGCGATGGCATGGAGAACGCGGGGCCGTTCCGCGAGGACCTCCTCGCGGCCGCCGCGGACGGCCAGTCGATTTTGGGCATCTGCCTGGGCATGCAGATGCTCCTGACGTCAAGCGAGGAGGCCGATCGGGCGGGCCAGGGCGACGTCACCGGGCTCGACCTGATCCCCGGCCGGAATCGGAAGTTCCGCGGTGACCTGAAGGTTCCTCACATGGGCTGGAACGAACTGCGCGTCGAGCGCTCCCACCCGGTCGTCGAGGGCATCGACGGCGGGTACGCCTACTTCGTCCACTCCTACTACGCCGACCCCGAGAACGAAAACGCGATCCTCCTCACCAGCGAGTACGGCGACCGGTTCCCCGCGGTCATCACGAACGAGGCCGAGAACGTCGTTGGCACCCAGTTCCACCCGGAGAAGAGCGGCGAGATCGGCCTGGGGCTGCTGCGGAACTTCGTCGCGTTCGCCGCCGAGTGACGGCGGGAGTTTCTCGCTGGTGACCTCCTCCGCGCCGTAAACGGCGCGGCTTCCCTACCGCAAGTTTGGGAGATTTGCTGGTTTGCAGACCGCTCGGCATGACGGGTCTCCTGGCGGGGCCAGACCGCCGTTACTCCTATCCCGTGTGGGATTCGGAGTTACCGTACTGTAGGAATCCAGCGGCCCGAAGGGGATTCCTTCAGACATATGATTCCCGAATCCGATATTATCCGTTTACTCGGGCGGTCAAGGCCGCCTCGGTACGTGTCATGCAACGGGCTAGAGCAGGTTAAATCTCCGGATTGCACCAATCATACATCTGGTTCCCGGAGCTGACGCGATTCACGCCCGTCGTGAACGACGGGATTCTCTCGCTGTGTCAAGATAGAAGCGAACTACACGAACTCCCGGACGTCGGCGTACCACATGTCGTGGTGGTCCACCGCGTCGATCCGTTCGGCGATGGCCACGGCGATGGCGTGCCAGCACAGCGCATCGGGGTCGGACTCGTCCAGGTTGTACGTGGCGTCCTCGCAGGTGCACCCCCCGTTCTCCACGACGTACTCGTCGCCGTGGCCGACGACCACCGTGAAGTCCCGGTAGCCCTTCACGCGGGACTCCGTGACCGCCTCGACGGCCCGCTTCCCGCGGTCGCCGTGGATCTCGAGGATCGCGTTCGTGATCTCGGGGGTGAGCTCGCCGGCTTCGGCGAGGGCCGCCCGCCAGTCCGCTGTCGAATCCACAGTCGCCCTTCGCCTCCGAACGGGAAAGCCTGTGGGATCGACTCGGGCGGCTTTTCATCCCGCCGTCCGGAGGGAGTATATGCACCGATCCGAGGGCCGGGTCACCATCGAGGTGCCCGAACAGGCCGAGGCGGGGCGGTCCGACGCGGTATTTTTCAATCCCGATCAGGAGCTGAACCGCGACGTCACCATCGCCGCGCTCCGGGCCTACCGGGAGCGCGAGCCCCGCGCCGAAACGTATCTCGACGCGACGGCCGCCAGCGGGATTCGAGGGGTGCGGGCCGCGGCCGAGGGCTGGACGGTCTCCCTGGCCGACGTCGATGGAGCGGCCGTCGAGCTGGCCCGCCAGAACCTGGCGCGAAACGACCTCGAGGGAACCGTCCACCACCGCGACGCGAACGCCCTGCTCCAGGACCGGGAGCGGGTCTTCGACGTCGTGGACCTGGATCCCTTCGGCTCCCCGATCCCCTTCGCCGATGCGGCCCTCGCGAACGCCCGGAACCTCCTCGCCGTGACCGCGACCGACACCGCGCCGCTGTGTGGGGCCCACTTCGAGAGCGGGGTGCGTCGCTACAGCGCGGTCCCCCGAAACACGGAGTACCACGCCGAGATGGGTCTGCGGGTCCTGCTCGGGGCCCTCATCCGGACCGCGGCCCGATACGACGTGGGGGCCACCCCGATTCTGAGCCACGTCTCGGACCACTACGTGCGGACCTATCTCGACCTCTCCCACGGGGCCTCTGCCGCCAACCGGGCGATGGAGGAACTGGGATATGTCCATCACTGCCGGAACTGCGGGGCCCGGACCGCCGAATCGGGGCTCATCGCCCACCCGCCTGGGGCCTGTGCCCACTGTGGGAGTGGCTCCCCGGTCAGCGCGGGTCCGCTCTGGCTGGGCCAGACCCACGACGTGGACTTCGTCGGGGCCACGATCGACGCGCTCGAGGACTCGATGGGGACGGCGACCCGGGCCGAACGCCTGCTCTCCCGCCTCCAGGGGGAACTCCACACCCCGACTCACTACGACCAGCACGGGCTGTACCGCCGGTGGGGCGAACCGGCCATCGGGATGGACGAGTTCCTGGAGACCCTCCGGGCGGCCGGTCACGAGGCCTCCCGGACCCACTACGGCGGGACGACCTTCAAGACCGAGGCCTCGCTCGCGGAGATCGAGGCCGCCTTCGACGTCGAGGACTGATCGGAGACAGTCGACTATTTGGGTTCGGCGGTCGAAGTCCGACCATGTCCGCCGTCGCGCGCTCCCTGCCGCTCTCGGTCTACCGCGAGGTGCGTCGAAGCCGGATCACGTTCCTCGCCGCGGCGATCGCCTACTACGGGTTCGTCTCGGTCATCCCGCTGGCGCTGTTGGGGCTCGCGGTCGCCCAGGCCGTCGACGGCCCAGGGCTCGGGTTGCTCTTCCAGGAGGCCGAGCAGTTCCTCTCGCCGGCCGCCGCCGAGATCATCGAGCGCTCGCTCACGGGCACCCGCGGCAGCGGAGGGGCCAGCCTCCTCAGTCTGCTGGTCCTGGCGTGGTCGGCGAGCAAGGTCTTTCGGGGGCTGGACGTGGCCTTCTCGCAGGTCGACGGCGGGGTGGAGGCGAAATCGATCCCGGGACGGCTCATCGACGCGGCGGTCGTGCTCGTCTCGATCCCCCTCGCACTCGGGGCGTCGGCGTTTTTGGCGTCGTACTCCCCCATTTCGAGTGGGTCCCGTTCACGGGGACGCTGAGCCGGCTCGGTCTGCCCGCCGTGTTGACAGTCGCGTTCTTTCCGGTGTTCTACCGGTTCCCCGACGTCGATTACGCCCCGCGGGAGGTCCTCCCCGGGACCGTCGTCGCCGCGGTCGGATGGGCGCTTCTGGCCACCGGCTTCTCGGCCTACACCTCGATCGCCGGTACCTTCCAGCTCTATGGCGTCCTCGGGGCGGGGTTGCTCCTGGTCACGTGGCTGTATCTCGGCGGGATTATTATCATGGTGGGGGCAGTAGTCAACGTCGTGCTGGACGGAGGCCCAAGCGAGTCGGATCGGTCGACGGAATCCGCGGACGTCGACCGGACCGATCCGGCTCCCGACGTCGGCGAACTGGCGGCGGAACTCGAGGCGTTACGTGCGGATCTCGAGGAGAAGACGATGAGCCGCTCCGCGCTCGAATCGGAGCTGAAGGCCTACGTTCGGAAGCGACAGCGAAAAGGCAAGGCCGCCGGCTGGGGCCCCTATCTCGTGCTCCTGTACGGGACCGCGATGACCCTCGGCGCGTTCTACTGGCTCGAGGGCGGGTGGGCCATCTTGGCGATGATCGTCGTCTGGCTCTCCACGCTCGGCCTGTACGTGCAACTGGTCCTCCTCGGCATGGGCGTCCGGGCCGCGAGCGTGCCCGGACGGCTGCTCGAGGCGCTTCGGAGCGTCAGATGATGCGGAACTGGGGGGTTACCGAGGCTCTCGCCCCGGCGGTTCCGGACCCGCTCGTGGGTCTGCTCGTCACCCTCACCGCGTTGGGCGACCCGACGCTCCTCGCGGCGGTCTCGATCGCGGGGTCCGCCGGCGCGCTCACGCTCGGCCGGGTCGAGTTCGCCCGGGTCAGGCGCTTTCTCGTCGCCGTGGCCCTGGTCCTCTCGGTCTCGATTCTCCTGAAACACGGCTTCTCGCTCCCCCGGCCCCCGGACTCGCTCATGTTGATCCCGACGGGCGGCTATGGCTTTCCGAGCGGGCATGCAACCGCGACGGCCGGCTTCGTGACCGCCCTGCTGGGGGGCAGAAAGCCCCCGGCCCGCTGGCACTACGCGATCGGTGCACTCGCCGTGGCGGTCATCGCCGCGACCCGGGTGCTCCTGGGCGTGCACTACCTTCCCGACGTGCTTGCCGGGATCGCGGTCGGCGTGGCCGTCGCGTCGGCGGGGCGGTGGGCCGCCCGGGTCCGACCCCGCCTCACGCTGGTCGGAACGGTCGGGACGGTCGCGATCGCGATACCGATCTGGCTCCTCGGCTGATCAGGTGAGCTGGTCGACGAAGTGACCCAGCGGCGGGTCCCGTCCAGGGCCGCGTCGTGACTCTCGGCCGCCAGGTCGGTCGCCGAGAGGTTCCCGAGCGCGGAGATGGCCCGGTCCAGCCCCAGGATGGCCCGGGCAAGGGATTCGGTCGGATTCGCCGATCGGCTCGGACGCCAGGCGCCCGTGGCTGCTCGTTGGCTTTCAGGGTTTCTCGGACCGCCCGAACCGCCTCGTGTCGGTCGGGCGGGACGCCCCCCCCCTGGGACTTCGTCTTCAGGACGAACTCCCAAGGCGATCGGTTCGCCGTCGATGGTGATCGACTCGGGGATCCGGTGCCCGATCGTCGCGGTCCGGCGCGGGACGCGATCGGGGAGTTCCTGGCGTCTCGGAACTGATTCGTTCGTCCATTGTGGGCGGATTCGGTCCCGACCCGTGCAGTCCGTTCGGTCGATCCCCGCGATATCAGAACTTCTCGAGGTATCGGTCCAGTTCCCACTGGGTGACGTCGCGGTTGAACTCATCGAACTCCTGGCGCTTGGCCTCGATGAACTTCTCGGTGACGTGCTCGCCCAGGGCGTCCCGGATGACCTCGTCCTCCGCCAGGGCGTCGACGGCCGCAGAGAGGTTCTCGGGCAGGGTCTGGATGTCGTACTCCGCCCGTTTCTCCTCGTCGAACTTGTAGATGTTCTCCCGGACCGGATCCGGGGCCTCCAGTCCCTTCTCGATCCCGTCGAGGCCGGCACGAAGCATCACGGCGATGGCCAGATAGGGGTTCGCGGAGGGGTCCGGCGATCGGAGTTCGATGCGGGAGGCCTTCGGGTGGCGGGCCGCGGGGATGCGAACGAGCGCGGTGCGGTTGACGCCACTCCAGGCGATGTACACCGGTGCCTCGTATCCCGGCACCAGGCGCTTGTAGGAGTTCACGGTCGGGTTGGCGATGGCCGTGATCGCCGGGGCGTGTTCGAGGATGCCCGCGAGGAACTGCTTTGCCAGCGTGGAGAGGCCGAACTCGTCCTCGGGGTCATGGAAGACGTTCTCGCCGTCCTTGGTGAAAAGCGAGAGGTGTGTGTGCATGCCGCTGCCGTTGACATTCGCGATGGGCTTTGGCATGAACGTCGCGTGGAGGTCATGAAGCTCGGCGGTGGCCCGCACGACCGACCGGAAGGTCGCGATGTTGTCCGCGGTCGTCAGGGCGTCGTCGTACTTGAAGTCGATCTCG
>JBDGTI010000013.1:0-24890 GCA_042216995.1 Halodesulfurarchaeum sp. | reverse complement strand
TCGTCACGTTCATCCTCCTGACCCAGCGGTTCATCTGGCCGATGGCCCAGTTCGGCCAGATCATCAACATGTATCAGCGCGCCCGGGCCTCCGCCGAGCGGATCTTCGGACTGATGGACGAACCGAGCCGGATCGCCGAGGACCCGGACGCCTCGGCGCTCACTGTCACGGACGGCGAGGTGGTCTTTGACTCGGTCTCGTTCAGCTACGACGAGGAGCCGATCGTCGAGGACCTCTCCTTCCGGGCCGGGAGCGGGGACACGCTGGCGCTGGTCGGGCCGACGGGCGCGGGGAAGTCCACCGCGCTCAAGCTCTTGCTCCGGATGTACGACGTCGACGACGGGGCGATCCGTATCGACGGACAGGACATCCGGGAGGTCTCGCTGTCGAGCCTCCGCGAGCACGTGGGCTACGTGAGCCAGGACACCTACCTCTTCTTCGGGTCGGTCGAGGAGAACATCGCCTACGGCAGCGAGGACCTCGAGAAGTCCGACGTGGTCGAGGCCGCGAAGGCCGCCCAGGCCCACGAGTTCATCACGGAGTTGCCCGATGGCTACGAGACCACGGTCGGCGAGCGGGGGGTGAAACTCTCCGGCGGCCAGCGCCAGCGGATCGCCATCGCCCGGGCCGTACTCACCGATCCCGAGATCCTGATCCTCGATGAGGCCACCTCCGACGTGGACACCGAGACCGAGATGCTCATCCAGCGGAGCCTGCAGGACCTCACCGAAGACCGGACGACCTTCGCCGTCGCCCACCGGCTCTCGACGGTCAAGGACGCCGACACCATCGTGGTGCTCGACGAGGGACGGGTCGTCGAGCGGGGCACCCACGAGGAGCTCCTGGCCGAGGACGGCCTCTACGCGAACCTGTGGGGAGTGCAGGCCGGCGAGATCGAGGACCTCCCCGAGGCGTTCGTCGAGCGGGCGCGGGACCGCCTGCTCGAGGCCGAGGCCACCGAGGACTGAGAGCGGGATAATTTTGAGGATCCGCGTCGAGATCTCACACATGGACCTCCACGAGCACCCCTGGACCGAGGCCGACCGGGCCGAGACCGACCTGGCGCTGGTCCCGGTGGGCAGCACCGAACAGCACGGGCCCCACGATCCCATGGGGACTGACTTCCTCGCCGCCGAGCGGGTGGCCAGCGAGACGGCCGCGAAAGTCGAATCGGAGGTGCTCGTCGCGCCGCCCATCCCGGTGGGCGTCTCCGAGGAACACCGACAGTTCACGGGCACGCTCTGGGTCTCGCCGGACACCTTTCGCTCCTACGTCCGGGAGGTCACCGAGTCGCTGATCCATCACGGCTGGAACCGGATCGTGCTGGTCAACGGGCACGGCGGGAACGGTCCGGCACTGGGCGAGATCGCCTCGCGGATCTCCCGGGAGGAAGACGCCCTCGTGGTTCCCTTTACCTGGTTCGACGCCGCCGAATCCCAGTTCAGCATGGGCCACGCCGGGCCGCTCGAGACCTCCTTCCTGCTCCACGCGTATCCGGAACTGGTCCGGAACGACCGGCTCGAAGCGGGCAGAGAAGCCGGCGCCGACCGCTGGGGGGACTGGACCTGCGGCCAGAACCTGGCCCATGACTCCGCGGAGTTCACGGAGAACGGCACCGTCGGGGATCCCACCCGGGCCACCGCCGAGGAGGGCGAACGCCTGCTCGAGTCGGCGACCGACTGCCTGGCCGAGCTGCTCGAGACCGTCGCGGCCCGCCCCATCGATCGGCCGCCCCACAAATGAGCCTCCGCGAGTTCGTTCCCGAGGAGCCGGCGGTCGAGCGGTCCCTGGTCCTGGTGAACGGGACGGCTCCCGAACCGGTCCGGGACATGCTCCTGGAACTCTTCGAGGACCAGCCCGTCTCGATCGAGGCGACCGATCTCCCGGACCAGCCCGAGGACACGGTGTTGCTCCTCGAGGACGGAACCGTCCTCGCCAGTTCGCCCCTGGACGCGATCCGGGACACGATCCTGCTGGTCAACTCCGATCTCTACACCACCGGAACGAGGGGCGTCGAGGGGATCGAGGTGCCGGACGTGATCCGGGGGCTTACCGACCAGCCGTTCGACCTCTCGGGCTACCCGGAGTCAAACACCGAGAAGTTGCTCCTGGTCCTGCTCTCCCGGCTGGTCGAGCGGCGGGCCCTCGAGGCCGGGGCGGGGACACTTCGGAGCTCGTTCCAGCGGCTCTCGCGGATCAGGGACGAACAGGGCACCGAGGCGGTCTACGAACAGCTCGCCGCCCGTGACGGCCGGGAGGTCCACGTCTATGGAGTCCCCGACTGGATCCCCCGAGAACTCGAGGTGGTGATCCACGGCGGGACCGACGCGGACTTCAGGAAGGCCTGGTTCGTCATCTTCGACCCCGAGACTGCCGAACCGGGGGAGCGGGGGTTACTGGCCTATGAGGTCGAACCCCGGCGGTTGCGGGGGGTCTACACCGAGAGCCCCGATCGGCTGGCCGCGGTCCGGGAGTACATCACCCGGCGGATGTGACCGGCGGAGACCGCGACGAACGGTCACTCGACGGCGTCCAGGCGCATGCGGGGATAGCCCTCGACCAGTTCCATCGACCCCTCGGCCCGGGTCCCGTCCGCGTCGACGGCGATCTCGACGTCCATGTGCCGTCCATCGAGCCCGGTGTATCCGTGGGGGCCGACGTCCGCGGCGAGTGCCTCGCGGTCGATGGCCACGGCGACGGATTCGGTGTAGGGCTGGTTCTCGATCGCCGCCTCGATGGCGGCCTCGAGGCTCGAAGCGCTGGCCTCGCTGACCGGGGTGCCGACGAACTGGTGGAAGAGCGCCCCGAACTTGATTCCGAGCTCGAAACTCGCGGTTTCGCCGTCGGAGGGCATGCCTCGACACAGAGCTGAGACCGGCAAAGCCCTTTGGATCCGAACCACATCCTACTTATCCTCGCTCCCCCACATCCCACCCGAATGGACGAACCGGTCCTGTTGACGGGGGCCGCCGGACGCGTCGGGACCGCGATCCGCGCCGGCATCGGCGACGAGCATGACTTCCGGCTCCTGGATCGCGAACCCCCGACCGAACCCGTCGACAACGAGATTTACGTCGGTGACATCACCGACCGTGAGACCCTCCTCGAGGCCATGGAGGGGGTCTCCGTCGTGATCCACCTGGCCGGTGATCCCCGGACGGACGCCCCCTGGAAGAGCGTGCTCCGGAACAACATCGACGGGACCCGCACGGTCTTCGACGCGGCCGCCGAGACGGGCGTCGAGAAGGTGGTCTTTGCCTCCTCGAACCACGCCGTGGGCCACTACGAGACCGATCGGGACCCCGAGATCTACCGGTCGGGCGACGAATTCCGGCTCGACGGCACCGAACTCCCCCGCCCGAGCAACCTCTACGGGGTGAGCAAGGCCACCGGGGAGCTCATCGGGCGGTACTACCACGACGAGTACGACATCTCGGTGCTGAACGTGCGGATCGGCAACCTCACCGAGGGCCACCCGCCCCGGAACTACGAGCGCGGGCAGGCGATGTGGCTCTCCCACCGGGACTGTGCTCACCTCTTCGACCGGGCCATCGAGGCCGAGTACGACTACGAGATCGTCTATGGCATCTCGGACAACGACCGCAAGTACTACTCCCTCGAGCGGGCGAGGGAGGTGCTTGGCTACGAGCCCAGGGACAACTCCGCCGAGTACACCTTCGACGGCGAGCCGAAAGACGCCTGATCAGGCCAGGAAGACGTGTCGGGGGCGATCGGCCAGGATCTCCCGTCCGGTCGCGACGGTCTCGCGGAAGGTCTCCGATTCGAAGAAGTCCATCGCGTCGGCCCGCGAGTCCCACTGGCTGGCGATGAACATGTCGTTCTCGTCGGCCACGTTGACCAGGAGGTCGGTCTCGCGGTGGCCGGCGCGATTCGCCAGGGCGTCGGCGACGTCATCGAAGGTCTCGAGGAACTCCTCGCGGTGGTCGGGCTGGACCGTATAGAACAGGCCCATGGTCCCCCAGCCGTCCGGGGCGTCGCCGGGTCGACCGACGAGTTCGGGGAGATCGCGCAGGAAGCCACTGGCGGTCTCGGCGGCCGACTGGGTCTCCCAGATGCTCACGACGGCGTTCGGTCCCTCGCCGCGGGAGCGGTAGACCCCCGTCGTGACGTGGGTATCGTAGTGCTCGAAGTTCTCCCGCATCCCCTTGACTTCCGCCGCCAGCTCCCCGGAATCGGCCCCGGAGTACAGCGCGACGGCATAGACGTCCTCGCCGCGGGGCTGTCCGGCGTAGACCTCGTTCTCGGCCAGTGACTCCCGGATCGACTCGTCACCGGACTCGGTCTCGCCGGTCGGAACCGCCTCGCCGGCCATGTAGGCCCCCAGTTCAGTGGCGGGAAACCGCCGTCCGACGAAGAAGGGACCGAACTCGCCGTACTTGGCGCTGGCCTCGTCGAAGCGCATCTCGTAGACGATCCGCTTGAGCGCGTCCGCCTCGGAGCTGAAGAGGGTGACCCCCCACTCCCAGTCGTCCAAGCCGAAGGCGGAGGTGACATACTGGGTAATGGTGCCGGCATACCCCTTGCCCGTCTCGCCGTGTTCTGCCATCATCTCGGCGCGCTCCTCCATCGGGGTGTCATACCAGTTGTACTCGGGGTCCCGGCGCTTGGCCATCGGGTAGAAGGAGACGTAGGCGTCCTCCGGGATCGAGGGGTAGAGCTTGGACTCCATGTACCGCTTCAGACCCGGATCCACGCTCTCGGGGTCCTCGAAGTAGTCCCGGGAGGTGTAGCCCCCGACCTCGGTGACCGAGACGAAGGACCGTGACTGCGTGGCGAACTGGCCGAACGACGTGCGGTTGAACTGGCGCTCGGCCCGCTCGAGCTCGTCCAGAGTCGGGCGCAGGTGGAGGACCAACAGATCGGCCTCGTGACCGGTGATTGCGAACACCGCCGTGTCCCCTTCATCGGACTCGGGTGTCCCAGTCAGGACGTCGACGGCGGCGTCGACGGCCGTCTCACGCCGGTTCTCGGGGGCGTCCTGCCAGGCGGCCCAGTCGATCGTGCGAAAGTCGTGTAACACGAACCAGCCCTCGTCTGTCGGTGGCGGATCAGCCATCGACTGTCGGGTCGGTCTCGGCGGGCAAGTGTCTTCGCGGACCGGCAGAGCCCGCTGGGACTCGACGCCCGGCAGGTAACACTGACTCGAATCGTAAGGGCCTACTCCCCCACTGTGTGATGTCTGCCTATGCAACAGGACCAGAGTCGATTTGATCTCGACGCGACGACGGTCGCGCTCAGCGCGGTGTTCGGAGCTGCCGTGACGGTCGGCACGATGGCCATCTCGGTCCCCGTGGGCATGGGATACCTGAATTTCGGGGAGGTGATCATCTACACTGCCGCCTTCCTCTTCGGGAGGACAGTCGCGGGCCTCGCCGGCGGCGTCGGGTCGGCCGCAGCCGACATACTCCTGGGGTACCCGTTCTACGCGCCGATCACGCTGGTGGCAAAGGGCACCGAGGGCTACGTCGTGGGGCGGCTCTCCGGAGCCAGCTTCAGGAGCAAGGCCATCGCCGTGGCCGCGGGAGCACCGATCATGATCGGTGCCTACGTCCTCGCCCGGGCCGTACTGGAGGGGATTCCGGCGGCGATCTTCCAGGAACTGCCCATGGACGTCCTCCAGGCGGTGGCCGGCTTCGTGATCGCCGTGCCCCTCTCCCGGCTGCTCGAGGATCGCATTCCGGAACTGCGATGAGCCTCCTGACCGCCCGGGATCTGTCCGTCGAGGGGCCGGACGGAACGCGGCTCCTCGATAGCATTTCGCTCTCCATCGATCGCGGGGAAACCGTCCTCCTGGCCGGCCCGTCCGGGAGCGGGAAGTCCCTGCTCGGGATGGGCCTGGGCGGGCTGCTCGAGGACCGACCGGCGCTCGCGGTGACGGGCCAGGTGCGCCGGGCGGGATCGGTCGGCGTTCTCTTCCAGAACCCGAAAACCCAGCTGGTCAGGCGGACCGTTCGCTCGGACGTGGCCTTCGGCCTGGAGAACCGCGGGGTCGAGCCGTCTGTCATCCGCGACCGGATCGAGTCCTGGGCGGGGCGACTCGACGCGGCCCACCTGCTGGATCGGGACATCGAGACCCTCTCCCGGGGCGAGACGACCCTGGTCGCCCTGCTCGGGATCCTGGTGACCGAACCGGACCTGATCGTCCTCGACGAGCCCCTCTCGTCCCTGGACGCCCGGAACCGGGAGCTCGTGCTCGAGACCATCGACGAACTGCAACGCCAGACCCGCACCGGCCTGCTCGTGACCGAACACGACGCGAGCGCGCTGCTGGAGCGGGCCGATCGGGCCCTGGTACTCGAGAGCGGAGCGATCGTCGACGCGGGAGCCCCCCGGGCGGTGTTGGGCTCCCTGCGGGAGGCGGGGATAGACCTGCCCTTCGGGACCGCGGTCGCGCTGGAGCGAGAAGAGCCCGTGGACCGGGTGCCGCTGTCGGGGTGACACCGTGATCGAGGTCACCGATCTGCGCTTTGGATACGAGTCCGGGCCCCAGATCTTCGATGGGCTCACCGTCTCGATCCCCGCCGGGGAAACCGTGGCCGTGCTCGGGGCAAACGGGACGGGCAAGACCACGTTCCTCCGATTGCTGGCGGGTCTCCTGGAGCCGACGAGCGGGGCCATCGAGATCGACGGCGACGGTGATGGCGATAGCGACGGTGACAGAAACGGCGACGGCAAGGGTGACGATACCCGCGAGCCAGTCGTGGGACTCACGCCCGAGACCCCCGCTGACGGCCTGTTCGCACAGACCGTCGAGGCGGAGGTGGCCTTCTTTCCCGAGAATCGCGGGCTCCCGGTCGACGAGCACGTCGAGCGGGCGCTCACCACCCTCGGCATCGAGGACCTCGCCGACCGGCAACCCCACACCCTCTCCCAGGGGGAAAAACGCCTGGTGACCATCGCCTCGGTGCTCTCGGGCGATCCGGACGTGATCGGCCTGGACGAGCCGACGAGCGGCCTCGACGCGAACGGGCGGCGACGGCTCGGCGACCGGGTGGAAACGCTTGACCGCACCGTCGTGCTCGTGACCCACGACACGGACTTCGCCTGGCGGTATGCCGACCGGGTGCTGGTGCTGACCGAGTCGGGACTGGAACGCGAGGGGCCGACCCGGGACGTGCTCGCCGACCCGGACTTCGACCCCGAGGGGGTCGGCCTGCGCACGCCGGAACCGGTCCGGTGGGCCCGCGACCACGGCGTCGACCCGCCGACGTCCGTCGCCGAGGCGGTCACGCTGCTCGAGGGAGGAGAGAAATGACGGGGGACGGCCCCCGGTTCGATCCACGGTCGAAGCTCACGCTCACGATCGCCTTCGTCTTCGCGGGCTTCCTGACCGGGGCGATTCGGGGGCAACTGCTCCTGCTCGCCGGGCTCGTGGCGGTCGTGGCGGTCCTCCCCGAGGTCGACCTCCCGGCCTGGCTCGGGTCGCTGCGACCGCTCGCGCCGCTGGTCGTCCTCCTGCTCGGCCTCAACACGTTCTTCTATGCCTCCGGCCCGACCTGGGTCGCGGTTCCGATCGGACCCGTGACCCTCTCGCTGACCAGGGGCGGATTCCTGACGGCGTTGTTGATCGCGGTTCGGCTGGTGCTGGTCGCCGGGGCCGCCATCTGGTACACGCTGGGGACCGAACCCGAACGCTTCGAGGTCGCACTGACCGAGCTGGGTGTCCCCTGGTCCGTCGCCTTCCTGTTCTCGCTGACCATGAATCTCGTCCCGGAGATGCGCGAGCGCTTTCGCGCCATCGAGGAGTCCCAGCGCACCCGCGGGGTGGATCTCTCGGGCGGCCCGATCGCGAGGATTCGCGCCCGGATCCCGATGCTTGTTCCCTTCCTGGCGGCGGCCATCCGCTATGGCTATGACCTCTCGGTCGCGCTCGCGGCCCGCGGATTCGACGATCCCGGGCCGCGAACCTCGATCACAACCGTCGATCACGGCCGGATCGATCTAGCCCTGTACGTTCTCGCGGTCGCGGTGATCGCGGTCGGCGTCGTCGTCTGATCAGTCCAGCCCGAGCAGTTCGGCGTGAACGGACCACAGCGAGTGTGTCGGGACGCTCCCGCGGACCACGACCGTCCGCCCGTCCCGCTCGATCCCGGACAGGTCGAAGCCGTCGGCCCGGGCCGCCGAACTGATGATCAGGTCCCAGTACGTCTCCGGCGAGACGGCCGCTGCGACCGCGGCCAGTCGTGACGAGCCGGTTCCGTCCCCATCGAGTGCCGTCGTCGCGTGCTCGACCGGCGACCCCTCGCCGGGCGCGTCGCCCACGGCGATCGCGTCCTCGCCGTCCCGACCGGAAGGTCGCGGCCATTCGGCGAAACCCTTCCCGACGGAGTAATCGTCGACCCGATTCCAGGTACTCCCCGTCTGCCGAACCGACACCTCACGCAGCCAGGTGCACCGTCGTTGAATTCGTCGGTTGCTGGTACGGTCGGCTGTCAGGGTTTGGGGGGTCCTGACGGCGTCCCACGCGAGCGAAGCCGTGGGGCTCAGGTCGCGAACAACCGAACGAAGTGAGCGAGTGAGCGTCCTGACGGCGATTTGAACGCCGGTCCCTGGCTCCGCAAGCCAGGAGGATAGTCCACTACCCTATCAGGACTCATCCCCGCTTGGCCCCACGCCGGTATATCCGTTTCGGAGTCGGGTCGTCCCGGCGATCGACACGATCGTTCCGATTTTCAAATGGCGGGTCACGCCCCCGGCTGACCAACCGGCGCGAAAATCCGCTCGCTGGCCTCTGGCCATCGACCCGCACTCGTCTCCAACCCGGGGGTCGATGGCAAGAACGGGTGATCGGCAGCGACGGTATCGCGGTTAGGCGGACGAACTATCGTGCAGCTCTTCGAATTCGTGCTCGCCACGAATCAACTCCTCGACACCGTCAGCGAGGGTGACCTCGCCGAATACGGTCTCGATAGTTCGTGTTGCGGTAACCCAGGGCATTGAGTACGCCCGACGTAGCAACGCGATCGCGTTCGTGGTGCCGGTTCTTGGCCACGACTTCGGCGTCGGCGAAGAGGGTGGCAGTACTCTTGAAAATCCCGCAGTAAGCCACGGTGATCGGTTAATTTTCGTCCACGAGGATGAGGTGACGAGTGCCATGATCCGGTCGGCGTCTGTCCGATGGGACTTGCGCGTCGAAACCGACAAGACTGAGGACGAACTGGTGGTCAAACGACGGCGGTTCGTCGGTGGAAGTATGCATCGTGAACGGCGGGGAGAACTCGATCAGCTGGAGTGACCATCGAGAACGATCTTTCTTCGAGAAGAGTATCCGCCGTTCACGGCTGAAACAGCGCGAAATACACGGGTGAAGCCGTGGGATGACACAAGCTTGATTGGCAGGCCGCCCGTAAGGTGGGCCTGCCGGGGTCGGGCAAGCCCCACCAAAGCCGCTGTCCCGCCCGAGCCACACTGACTTGGCTCACAACGCCGGCATCCGACCGGCGAACTCCCACGGAATGCCGTCCGTGATGGCACTGGTCTGTGGCCAGCAGAACTCGAAGTCAGACACCCCCATCCGAGATGCCAGTCGAGAAACTGTCCCAGCCGAGCGCGGCCCACGAACACCTCGAACGGGATCCGACGATGGCCGATCTCCTGGCGCATCACGGCTACCTGACTCCCGAACCCGCGCCGGACCCGTTCCGGCGGCTGGTCCGTTCCGTCCTCCGCCAGCAGGTCTCGATGGCCGCCGCCGAGGCGATCTGGGAGCGGCTGACCGATCAGTTCGACGTGACCCCCGAGGCGATGCAGGCGGCCGATCCGGACGCCCTCCAGGCGGTCGGGCTCTCCGAGGCCAAAAGCGAGTACGTCCAGGCCGTCGCGACGGCCTTCGAGGAGGGCTGGTCACGGGACGCCTTCGCCGGGCTCGACGACGGGACGGTGATCGAGCGGATGACAGACGTGCAGGGCATCGGTCCCTGGACGGCGAAGATGTTTCTGATATTCGGATTGGGCCGCGAGGACGTCTTTCCCGTCGAGGACCTGGGAATCCGTCGGGCGATGGATTCGCTTTTCGACACGGGGACGAGACACGAGATGCGCGAGCGGGCCGAGGACTGGCAACCGTATCGGACACACGCATCGCTTTACCTCTGGCGACACGCCGAATCCGGCTCGGAGACCGACGCCCGATGACACGCCGAATCCGGCTCGGGGCACTTCGGAGCCGGGCCAATCCGAAGCTTTAGACCGGCACCCCGCGTTGGTGGACCCCATGCGACGGCTCCGATTCAAACCGGCTGATATCGCCCAGCAGGTCGTCGGCGGCCTGCTCCTGGCCGGCCCGTTCGTGGTGACCGAGGAGGTCTGGGTACTCGCCGCTGGAATGGGGCCCATCCACACCGGCCTCTCGTTTCTCGCGGTGTTCGTCGTGGGCTACAGCGCCCTCTACAAGGCGGACCGGGGTCGGGACGCCGACCGGGAGGCGCAGTTCCTCGGGATCCCGCTTCGCTTTGTCTCCCTGCTCGGGGTGGCCTTTGGCTCGGTGACACTCATGAGCTACCTGCTGAGCGCCCCGCAGACCTTCGGGGCGACGCCGATGGACACCGTCACCGCGATCAGCATCGGCTCGCTGTTCTCCGTGGTCGGAGCCGCCGCCGCGGACTCGCTCTTCTGAGTGCCAACGATAAGGTTCAAGACCGAAAGCGTGGTCTAGTGCAATTCAATGGGCGATATCGAGACGATCTACGAGGACCTGGAGACCGAGGAAGTCTCCCTGGAGGAGTTCCGGGCGGCCGTCGAGTCCAAGGTCGAGCAGATGGGCGGGCTCGCCGACGAGGAGACGGCAGCGATGCTCATCGCCCACGAACTCGGTGACGAGGAGGTCTCGGGACTCGCGGACGTGGAACCGGGCATGGAGGAGGTGACCGTCACCGCGAAGGTCATCAACGTCGGCGAGTTGCGCACCTTCGAGCGGGACGATCCGGACCAGCCCGAGGGGCAGGTCATCAACGCCGACGTGGCCGACGAGACCGGCCGGCTCCGGGTCTCGTTCTGGGACGAGATGGCAAGTGCGGCCGACTCGAACATGGAGGAGGGACAGGTGCTGAAGCTCAACGGACGACCCACGGAGGGATATGACGGCGTCGAGCTGTCTGTCGACCAGGTCGAGATCGACCACGACACGGAGATCGACGTCGAGTTCACCGACGAGTACCGGGTCTCGGACCTGGATCTGGGGGCCAGCGACGTCACGCTCGTCGGGGAGGTCCTGGGGACCGAACCGGTTCGAACCTTCGATCGGGACGACGGCTCGGAGGGACGGGTCTCGAACCTGCTGGTCGGCGACGAGACCGGCCGCGTGCGGGTCACCCTCTGGGACGAGAAGGCCGAGCTGGCCGAGACCATCGACCCCCACCAGACCATCGAGGTGATCGACGGCTACGTCCGCGAGCGGGACGGGCGTCTGGAACTCCACGTCGGGGATCGCGGCGCGGTGAACGAAACGGCGGCCGAGGTGACCTACGTCCCCGACACGACGGACATCGCGGACCTCGAACTCGAGGAGACGGCCGACATCGCGGGGGTGATCCGCTCGGCCGATCCCAAACGGACCTTCGACCGGGACGACGGCTCGGAGGGCCAGGTCCGAAACGTCCGTGTCCAGGACGAGACCGGCGACATCCGGGTGGCACTCTGGGGCGAGAAGGCCGACCTGGAACTGGGGCCGGGTGATGAAGTCCTGTTCGTCGACGTGGCGATCCAGGACGGCTGGCAGGACGATCTGGAGGCCTCGGCCAACTGGCAGTCCACGATCGTCCCGCTCGAGGACGGGACCGAGACGGTCGAGACCGCCGAGACGGGGGGGACGGACGGGCCGGTCGAGAGCGAGGGGAGTGACACCGGCCTCTCGGCCTTTGCCGACGGGTCAGCCCCGAGCACTCCGGCGGACGCCGAGACCGGAACGGGCGAGCCAAACGGGGAGACCGACGTCGAGTTCACCGGAGTGGTCGTACAGGCTCACGATCCCATCATTCTCGACGACGGCGAGCAAACCGTGACCCTCGAGTCGGACCGGGACGTGGAACTCGGCGAAGAGCTCACGGTCACCGGCGACCTGGCAGAGGGGACCCTCGATCCCGATTCGATCGAGTGAGAGCGGTCTCGGTTCAATCGAGTGAAAACAGTTAAGCCCGTGACCGTCCGGGATTTCGGGTATGAGTGTCGAGCTTCCCGTTTCTCCGGTCGATTCGCTCATCCGAACCCAGGCGGGGGATCTCAGAGTCAGCGCCGGGGCCGCCGAGGCGCTGGCCCGACGGATTCAGACCGAGGGGGCCGCCATCGCCGCTGAAGCCGCCCAGCAGACCGAGGCTGACGGCCGCAAGACGATCATGGTCGCGGACTTCGGGGAGGTCCCGGTCCCGGACCGCGGGTCGCTGACCCTCCCCATCGCTCCGGTCGATCGGATCGCTCGCCTGGACATCTCGGATCGGTTCCGAGTCGCACAGGACGCACGGCTCGCCCTCGCCGGTCGCCTCGAGAGGCGGGCCAAAACCATCGCCGACGGCGCCAGGGAACTGGCCGAACACGCCGGTCGGCGGACGATTCAGGCCGAGGACATCGAACTGTACGTCGAGCTCTGTGGCTGATCGGAGCTGTGGCCGATCAGGGCTCGGGGCGGAAGTAAGCGGCGAGTTCCGCTCCGAACTCCTCGGCGAGAGCCGCCACCTCGGTGCCAAAGAGGATGGTGTGACCGGCCTCGAGGGCGGGCGCTATCTGTGCCCCCAGCGCGACGTCGGTGAGTCGCTCGGCGACGAACTGATCGGCGCTCGTGATCTCGCGGGATC
The DNA here is from genome assembly GCA_042216995.1 of Halodesulfurarchaeum sp. Classification (GTDB taxonomy): domain Archaea; phylum Halobacteriota; class Halobacteria; order Halobacteriales; family Halobacteriaceae; genus Halodesulfurarchaeum. The sequence goes on along the minus strand of JBDGTI010000013.1, from coordinate 12,084 downwards.
GTTCGACGACGTACCGGTCCTCCTCGATGAAGGGGCCGGTGGCCTCGCCCTCGGCGTAGGTCTCATAGAAGCGCTCGGCGTGGGGCTGGGCGGCGACCGGCGGCCCCTCGTGGCGCTCGATCGCCGGGAGGTCGGCCACGGCGAGCTCGACGAACAGCACCGCCCGCTCCCGGGCCCAGGCCGCGCTCCGCAGGACCTCGAAATCGGCCTCCTCCAGGCCCCGAACCAGCCCGGACAGCGAACGGCTGAGCTGCGGATAGAGCTGATCCTCGACCAGGTCCGGCGGCTCGAAGACGACGGCGAGGGGAGTCGTATCACGCCGTCGGACCGCCTCACGTACGGCCGCCCCGTCCATCGGCTCGCTTGCCGGCGGGAAGAAGAACTCGACGGCCGGATCGGCCAGGAACTGCCTCGCGTAGTGGATGAGCCGGGCGACGTTGGCCGCCGAGACGACGGCGGCCACGTTGCGCTCGGGGTCGGTCGGATCGACGACCACCAGCGGGTCCTCGAATGATCGGGTGCCGTGGGTCTCGGGATCGAGCCGAACGGGTGGCCGCCACTCGCTGGCCGCCTCGAGGGTCGCCTCGAACCCGCCGTACTCCAGGACCAAAAGCTCCGCGACGTATCCCGAGTACCCCCGGGTTCGGAGGTCGCTCCCGTAGACGCCGATCCCCTTGAGGAACTGCTTGAAGAGCCGCACGTCCGCAGTCAGGGCCTCGTCGAGTCGCGTTTCGAGGTAGGCGTTGTGGAAGGGGGTCCGATCGACGGCGGACTGGATCGCGCTGGCGTCTGCAACGTCATAGCAGGGTACGAGGTCCACGGCGAACCCCCGGAACTCGCCGTTGACGTAGGGGTGTTCGGCATATTCCGTGTGACCGTCCGGGAGGACCGCCCGCCCGACCTGGATGCCCAGGCGTTCGAGATCCGCCCGAGGCAGCTCCGGATCGAACTGCACGAACACGTCGATGTCCCGGTCGCCGCTCACCCAGGTTCCCCGGGCCGTCGAGCCGACGTGGAGGGTCGTGGCCTCGACTCCGAGGTCCGCGAGGGCCGCCTCGGTCCGATCGAGGAGTGCCTCGACGGCCGCATCGAGTGCCGCCCGCTCGCCCTGATCGGGGACGACCCGCTCGCGAATGGTCTCGATCACAGACGGCGAACCGCGAGGACTCACCATGGGGGCGCATTGTCGGGGCGACCCGAAAGGGTATCGATGGGCGCCTAGAGGGTCGCCAGCGGGACCATGACGACGACGCCGAGAACGACCCCGGCGAGCAGTTCGGGCCAGCCGCGGTTCGGCAGGCTTCGACCCTGTTCGAGGGCCTCGGGGACGAACTCGGAGATGACGAGGTAGATCATCGCGCCCGCGGCGAATCCGAAGCCGAAGGGCAGAAAGCTCCTGGCGTATCGCACGAACGCGAACGCCAGGACCGCGCCGATCGGCTGGGGGAGACTGGAGAAGATCGACCACCAGACCATCCGCCACTTCGAGACGTCCATCGAGCGCAGCGAAATCGAGATCGCGGTCCCCTCGGGGACGTTGTGGATCGAGATGGCGAGGGTCATGAAGATGGCCAGCACGGGCACCGTATACCCCAGGAACCGCGGGCCGACCCCGAGATTGAGGTCGGCGAAGGAGACGCCGACGGCCACGCCCTCGGGAAAGCTATGAACCGTCAGGATGCCCAGGATGAGCAGGAGCTTCTCGAAATCGGCCTCGGTGTACTGGCGGGGATCGACCTCGGCGTGGGAGATGACCCGGTGGCTCACCACCACGAGCAGGACCCCCACGATGGCCCCCCAGAGGATCTCCATCGGGGTGCCGGCGGCCAGCCCCTCCTTGATGAGTCCGAAGACCGAAGCCGCGACCATGATTCCCGAGGCGAGCCCCCAGAGCAGGACGTTCCACCGGTCGGGGACGTCCTCCACGAGGAAGAAGGGGAGCGCCCCGAGCCCGGTGGCAATGGCCGTGAGGAGTCCCGCGACGAAGACCAGCACCAGGTTGGCGAGCAGGCTCATCGAACGGGTCAGACGTGATCGGGAAGGAAGTTAAAATTTCGGAAGAAAAGTTTGTGAAACCTAAATAAGTCTTCCCTAAATCGAATACGAGACGACAGACAGAACGGAGGAAAGCGAGTCCCGGCGAAGCGAAAGCCCTATCAAAAGTAGCCAAGTACGGTTATCCAGGCCGCCGTAGCTCAGCTGGTAGAGCACCTCGCTGTTAACGAGGTTGTCCCAGGTTCGAGCCCTGGCGGCGGCGCTTTTCTCCCGGCGCATCCCCTCGCCCGTAAGGCAACGCTCAAGTCGGAGCCGCGGATACGACCGGGTAACGGGCCCTTAGCTCAGTCCGGTTAGAGCGCGCGGCTCATAACCGCGTCGTCGGTGGTTCGAATCCGCCAGGGCCCATCTCCGAGCAGCCTACGAGGAGAAGGGCCGCTATTCGAACCACGTCACGTCGACTCAAATCACGAATTCCAGGGGGCGAAAGACGGGTCGACCTGTCGTTCGAACTGCTCGATGTCGTCGAGTTCCGCCATCTCGGACTCGGAGAGCCGGAGCGTGAGGGACTCCCAGTCGTCGTGGATGTGGGCCTCGCTCGTGGCCTTGGGGATGGCGGCGATGCCTCGCTGACGGAGCCACGCGAGGCTCACCTGGGCCGCCGACACGGCGTTTTCGGCGGCGATGTCCGTGATCGTCGGGACCTCCTCCACGTTCCCCCGGGCGAGGGGCGAGTAGGCCACGGGATGGACGTCGTGCTCTTCGCAGACGTCGAGCATCCGGTCCTGGCGGAGCAGCGGGTGGTACTCGAACTGGTGGGCGGTGATCTCGGCCTCGGTTCCGAGCACCGCCGTCTCGAGCTGGTCGGGCTCGAAGTTCGCGACGCCGAGGTTCTCGACTGCGCCTTCGGTCACGAGCTCGTCGAGCGCCTGGAGGGTGCCATCCGGGTCGTACTCGCCGGCGGGCCAGTGGACATAAAGCAGGTCCACGTAGTCGGTGTCCAGGCGATCCAGGCTCTCGTAGGTGGACTCCTTGGCGGTCTCGTAATCGAGGTTGTCGATCCAGATCTTGGTGGCCAGGTAGATCTCGTCGCGGTCGACGGGTGACTCCTCGATCGCATCGCCGACCGCGTTCTCGTTGTCGTAGGCCTGGGCCGTATCGACGTGCCGGAAGCCCACGTCGAGGGCCGTGGAGACGGCCTCGACGGCTTCGGACGGATCGTCGAGTTCCCAGGTGCCAAAGCCGAGCATCGGCATGTCGCCGAGGGTCGGTACGTCGCCGGGCGTCGGGACGCCATCGACGGCCGTGGGCTCGATGTCCTCAGTCATGGTCGTTGGGAGTGGATGGTCGTTTTGGTTCGCAGCACGGGGTCGGCCCGACGGATCAGTCGTAGGCCTCCTCGTCGCGGTGCTGGTCCGGATTCGCGGTCTCGCGGGCCTCGTCGGACTGGTCCTCGTACTTGGCCTCCTCCTCGTCGCGAGCCCCGGGGGGCAGGTCCTCCGCTGTCTCCCCGGACTCCTCCCGTCCCGGCACTTCCGGGTCCCACTCCTCGGTATCGACGTCCGTCTCGTCGTCTTCGGTCGGCGAAGAACTATCGCCCATACGTCACGTTTGGGTCGGGACGGTGAAACGTTTTGGGACCGACGCGTCGTGGACGGGACGATCGGCACAGGAGAACCCGGAAAGAGAGATCGACGCCGGAATCGGCCGCTCGAGTCCCACCCGGGCGGGACGCTTCAACTCGCCACGACCACAGCTCCCACTCCGACGGAGTATATATCTATATGGAGAGATAATATATTTTGGTGAAAAAGTATAGTACGCTATAGTGGTGGGGACAGATATGACCACCATGTACTCCAATTATAAACAGTTTTAGTCGCGTTTCGGGTATGGCCGGACGATGGCACACGACGGTAACCGCCTGTCCGGCTTGCTATCGCGTCGAAACTTCCTTGCCACCGCAGGGACAGCGGGGGCGGCGGCACTGGCGGGGTGTTCGGGATCGAACTCGGAGAAGACGACGACCGGCAGCGGGAGTCAGTCGATCAGCGCGCTGGAGGCGGGTGGCTCCTCGACGGTCTTCCCGATCATCGATCTGGCATCGAAGTACTGGAACGCGAACCCGAAAGCGAGCAACGCGAAGGACTGGCCACACGCCAAGTACGGAATCGAGACCTCGAAGAACCTCGCGGACTACTGGGGGAGTCTCTATGGCTTCCCGACGGGCAACGGGGGCGACCCGCCCTTCCGCGTCTCCGTCGGTCTCAGCCACTCAGGGACGGGGATCGAGAAGCTCCGAAGCGGACAGATAGACATCGGCAACTCCAGCGCGCCCGTCCGGGCCGAGAAGCCCGGCTGGGATCAGGCGGTCTACGAGAAGTTCGTCGATCACGTCATCGGCGTCGACGGTCAGCCCATCGTGGTCTCCTCGGAGATCGCGAATGCGGGGGTCACGCAGATCTCGGGCGATGAGCTGAAGGACATCTACAAGGGCCGCATCACCAACTGGAGCGAACTCGGTGGCCCCGACAGGCCGATTCAGGTCCTGGGACGCGTGAAGGGGTCCGGGACGCGGACGGCCTTCGTCACGAACGTCTTCGGCGACCCGACGGCGAACACCGAGGTCGACAATCGCTTCGGACAGAACCAGCGGCTCGCACAGGCGATCGCGTCCGCCAACAACGCCATCAGCTATCTCGCCCTCGCGTTCGTGGACACGGAGGGGGTCACGCCCATCGCGCTCAACTGGAAGGGAACCGTCTACAAATACGGGAAGAACCTCGGCGCGAAGGACTACCCCCTCTCCCGGGACCTCCACGCCTACACCTGGAAGGGCACCTCGAAGAAGGAAGCCGCGTTCCTCCGGATGGTCCTCAGCGACTTCGGGCAGGCCACCTTCGTCGTCCCGAACCACTACTTCAAACTCCCCGCTGCCCGTCAACAGACTCAACTCGAGAAGCTCCCCGATCCGGTCTGAAGCCCGGATCGGCCTGCCTTCATAAAGTATTTACTCTCGATACCGTACTAACAAACGTATTCAAATCCGTATCCCACACGGATTCACACGCCCTCAGGGAGGAATGTAATGTCCGAGAGCCTGCTCACGAACGCATACAGATCCGCCATCGGTGAGAACCCAGAAGGCGGCGCGAGCGTGCTCGCCACCGTCACGGCCGCCTCGCTGGCCGCGGCACTCGTTTGTTTCATCGTCGTGCCGGAGTACGCCGTCTATCCCGTACTCGTCTTCGTGGCCACGACGGCAGTCGGGTGGGTGAAGTACCAGTCGACGTTCGCCCGACTGCTCACCCTCGTCGCGACGGCCGCGACGGTGATCACGCTCGGCCTCATCACGGTCTACCTGTTCATCAGTGCCGTGCCGGCGATCCGCGAACACGGGATCGACCTGCTGCTGCCGGACGCGATGGGGTTCTGGAACCCGAATGCGGGGCTCTACTCGCTGCTGCCCGCGATCTGGGCGACGGTCATCGTGACCCTCATCGCCGGCGCGATCGCGGGCCCATTTGGCGTGCTTGGCGCGCTCTTCATCGCACAGATCGCGCCCGACCGGGTCCGTGCGGCCGTCAAACCCGGCATCGAAATCCTCGCCGGCATCCCCTCCATCGTCTATGGATACATCGGCTTCCGCGTGCTGAACAACTTCGTTCAATCGACGTTTCTCGACAACGGCGCGAGCTTCCTCATCGCCGGAATCGTCGTCGGGGTGATGGCCCTCCCGACGGTCGTCTCCGTGGCCGAGGACGCGCTCTCAAGCGTCCCGGAGTCGATGCAGGCCGGCTCGCTCGCGATGGGCGCGACGCGCTGGCAGACGATGAAGAGCATCTCGATCCCGGCCGCGTTCTCGGGCGTTTCGGCCGCCGTCATTCTCGGGCTCGGGCGCGCCATCGGCGAGACGATGGCTGTCGCGGCCATCATGGCCGCCGGCCTGGGGCTCCCGAGCCCGCTCTGGGACGTCTTCGACGCGAGCGCGACGCTCACGAGCCTCATCGCCACCCAGTACGGGACCGCCTCGGAGATGACGGTTAGCGTCCTCTTCGCTGCCGGTATCCTCCTCTTCGGAATCGTCACGGGGCTCAGCGTGGCGTCCCAGTACATCGAACAGCGGATGTACGAGCGACTCGGAGGCGGCCAATGAGCGGGCGCGAGGAGGCCCCACTCGTTCAGACCGCCTCGACGGCATTCGAACGCGTCGCTGATGGGATACTCGGGCTGACCGTGCTCCTGTTCGTCCTCGCGTTCGGCGCGCTCGCGGGGATCCTCCCGCTCGGTGTGCGTCTCGCGGGCCTCACGCTCGTCACGGTCTTTGGAATCGCCCTCGGGCTCCTCGGAAGCATCCTCCTCGGGATCGCATTCGTCTCGCGGGGCGGCTACGTCGAGACCGATCCCGACCGGAGCGCCGGTCTCGGTGCCGGACTTGGCTTTGGCGTCGTCGGCCTCGTCGTCGGCGGCGTCTTCGGCGCGGGCATCACCGATGGGGTCCTCTGGATCGGCCTCTCGCTCGCGCTGGGCCTCGGAATGGTCGCCCTGACCGTCCTCCCACGGGAGGACATCGGATCGACCGTTCCGCCGGCGCTCGTGGCGCTTCTGGTTGGGGGCCTGCTCGTGAGCGGGCTGCTCGATATCGGCTGGCAGTGGCAACCCCAGGCCGGGAGTTTCTCCGGGGGATTCACCGCCGAAGCGACGGTGCCGCTGCTCGTCGCGTTCAGCGCGCTCCTCTCCGGATGGGCGCTCGCGAAGGCGCGGGGGAACTTCGGCGCACCGGGTCGAGAGCGGGGAGCGTTTTTCGTCGTCTACCTCATCGCGTTCGGAATCCTCACCGTGATGGTCGCCATCGTCGCGTTCGTCACATCGAGGGGCGCGCCATACGCGTTCCGCGGGTTCGAGATCGTCGCCCAGTTCCCGTTCGTCAAGTGGCCGTTCGTCATGCGCCCCTTCATCCCGCTCACCGACCGGATAACGGGAATCCTCCCGGCCATCGTCGGCACGGTGTGGCTCGTCATCGGGGCGACCGTGTTCGCGGTGCCACTCGGCGTCGGGGCCGCGGTCTTTCTCACGGAGTACGCCGAGCAGGGACGGTTCACCCGGCTCGTCGAAACCGCGACCAGCGCCCTCTGGAGCACGCCGAGTGTCGTGTTCGGCCTGTTCGGTGCGGCGTTTCTCATCCCGCGTCTCGGCGGCGACCGGTCACTGCTCGCCGGGATGCTCGTTCTCGGATTCATGCTCCTCCCGCTCGTCCTCATCACCAGCCGCGAAGCGATAAAATCCGTCCCGGACGAGTACCGTGACGCCAGTGCCGCACTCGGGGTCACGAAGTGGGAGACGATCAGGAGCGTCGTGCTCCCCGCGGCGATGCCCGGCATCATCACGGGCGGGATCCTCGGGGTGGGGCGTATCGCCGGCGAGACCGCCCCGCTCATCCTCGTGCTCGGCTCGACGCTGAACAGCACGGAGGCAGTCCACGTCATCAGGGGATTCGAGTTCGTCATGCACCCGCCGTTCATCACGAACGAGGCGATTCTGACGGAGTCCGCGGCACTCCCAACACAGATCTGGGCCATCATCTCCGCGGGCGTGAGCGGGTCCCCCGCGCGTGGCTGGGCGACTGCCTTCATCCTGCTCTGTATCGTCCTCTCGTTCTACGCGGTCGGCATCGCCTCCCGAACGTACTTCCGCCGGAAGCTCGACTATGAGTGAAGCAATCAGCGACGTGACCGACATCGACGAGGCATCGTCCGACCAGACGACCGCGACGGGGGAATCCCCCGAGGAAATCCGCCCCGAGTGGACCGAATATGACTTCGAGGGCGAGACGAAACTCTCCACGACGGACGTCAACGTCTGGTACGACGACGAACACGCCCTCAAGGACATCTCCATCGACATCCCGGAGAACTCGGTGACGGCGCTCATCGGCCCCTCCGGCTGTGGGAAGTCCACGTTCCTCCGCACCCTCAACCGGATGAACGACCGCATCAAGGCCGCTCGCGTCGAGGGATCCGTAACGCTCGACGGGCAGGAGATCTACACCCAGGAGACGAACCTCGTGGAGTTGCGAAAGCGGGTCGGCATGGTCTTCCAGACGCCAAATCCCTTCCCGAAGACGATACGGGACAACGTCTCCTATGGCCCGCGCAAACACGGTGACGTCGAAACCGGGCTGCTCGCGCGGCTGCTCGGCCGCAGCGACGAGGAGGCGATCGAGGACCTCGTCGAGCGTGCGCTGAGACAGGCCGCGCTCTGGGAGGAGGTGCAGGACCGATTGGACGACAACGCGCTTGGCCTCTCCGGCGGCCAACAACAGCGCCTCTGCATCGCCCGCTGTCTCGCCACTGACCCGGAGGTCATCCTGATGGACGAGCCCGCCTCCGCCCTCGACCCGATCGCCACCTCGAAGATCGAGGATCTCATCACGGATCTCGCCGAGGAGTACACCGTTGTCGTCGTCACGCACAACATGCAACAGGCCGCCCGCATCTCCGATCAGACGGCCGTCTTCCTCACCGGCGGTCGGCTCGTCGAGTACGGCGACACCGACCAGATATTCGAAAAACCCCGGAGTCAGCGCGTCGAGGACTACATCACCGGCAAATTCGGGTAGTCGATTGGCGCCGAGCCAACGCGGGTCTCTCCTTTTTCGACGCCGCGAGAAACCGGCCCTACTGGCTCAGGTATCCCCCCTCGACGCCGAGGGCCTCCCCGGTGACGAAGGAGGCCTCGTCGCTGCTCAACCAGACCACGGCGTTCGCGACCTCCGCCGGCGTTCCGAGACGGTTCATCGCGTGACGCCCCTCGATCGCGCTCCGGAGTTCGGGGTCGCTCGTGATGCCGCCCTCCTCGAGGAGCGGGGTCTCGATGAACCCGGGACAGACGGCGTTCACCCGGATCCCCGATTCGGCATACTCCAGGGCGGCCGTCTTGGTCAGTCCGAGGACGCCGTGCTTCGCGGCGACGTAGCCCGAACTCGTCTCGAATCCGACCTGTCCCAGCACCGAGGAGTTGTTCACCACGACGCCGCCCGCCTCCTGCTCCAGCATCCGGCTGATCTCGGCCCGCATGCAGTTGAACACGCCAACGAGGTTGACGTCGATGACGGTCTGCCAGTCATCGGGAGCATATTCCGCAACCGGGGCCTGCTCGCCCCCGATTCCCGCATTGTTGAAGGCGATGTCGAGCCGACCGTACGCCTCGACGGCTCGGTCCACCATCGCCCGGGAGGCCGCCGGGTCGGTCACGTCCGTCTCGACGAACGTGGCCTCGCCGCCGTCGTCCTCAATCCGTGAGACCGTCTCCTCGCCCCCGTCCACGTCGACGTCCGCGACGACGACGGCCGCTCCGCGGTCCGCGAACTCGATGGCGGTCCTGCGCCCGATTCCGGATCCACCACCCGTGACGACCGCAACTGCCTCGGTGATCGAGACCATGGTGAACGTTACTTCTCGACAGGGAAGTACGTATCGGGAAACGAAGCCGGAAACCGAACCGCTTGCGGCCAAAAACGCGATCCGGCGGCCTTCGCCTGCCTGCGGATACAGCCGCCAGAACGGGCTCTTCCGCCCGAACGGACAGCGGGGATCGGTCCGTCATCATCCCAACTCTTTTTTGTGATATTCCGCTTCGTTCCTCCGATGCGATCGATCAGCAGACGTCTCGTGTGGGTGTTACTCTCGGTCGCCGCCCTCCTCGGCGCGACCGAAGCGCTCGCGTATCTCTCGTTCAAACGGTACGGGGAGGGGATCGACGGCATGCCGACGGTCGCGTGGGAGGAATTTCCCGACATCGACCGGTCGTTGCTCGAGAAGTTCGAGAGCTTTGACGCCGAACTGGGCTGGGTCCCCCAACCAAATACCGTCAAGCAGAAAGACACCGGCGATCACCTCCCCGGGGAGGAGGTAAAGAACGTCGTCGAGTACTCGACCGACGAGTACGGAAGCCGCATCTGCCCTGCCCGCGACCGCGATCCGGATGCCGAGTTCTCCGTTTCGATGTACGGGGACTCCTACTGCTTCTGTCGTGGTGTCGATGACGACGAGACGATTCAGCACTATCTCGCCGAGCGGTTGGACACCCACGTCGGCAACTACGGCGGCGGGAACTACGGGTTCGATCAGGCGCTGATGCGCCTCAAGCGGAAGTACGACGAGGATCCGACGGAGTACGTGTTCATCACGGTGACCGCCTCCTCGATCGCCCGCATCCTCAGCGTCTGGAAACACTACCAGGAATTCGGCAACGTCCTGGCGGTCAAACCGCGATACGTTCTCGAGGACGGCGAGCTAGAGCGCACGGAGAGCCCGATCGAGGAGAAATCGGAACTCCTGGAAATCGAGACCCACGCCGAGTATCTGCGAAAATGGGACTACCACTACGATTCCTGGTTCCAGGACCATCTCGTCTCCTTCCCCTACGCGCCGCGGTTTCTCCGCGATCCCGACCACGTCCGGTTCGCCCTCTACTCGGCGCTGGCGGACATCGAAGAGTGGCTGGATACGTCGCTGCCGATGGGTGAGGTGAGTGCCCGGCAGTCGGAGGCGGAGACGCGCCTCGACCAGAAGCGGGCCGCCTACCACGAGGAACTCTACGAGACCGAAGCCGACCTGTTCGAGTCGCTGGTCGCGGAGTTCGTCGACTTCGCCGAGGAGAAGGACTTCACGCCCGTGTTCATGATGGTCCAGCAGCTTCGATACGCCGCGTACGAAGAGGAGGAGCCGATCTATGGGGACCTGCTCGACCGCCTCGACGAACGGCATCCCGATCTAGTCACGGTCGATATGGGAGAGCGGCTTTCGGATACGGACGAGGTCGAATCCCTGTACGTGCAGCACGGCGAAGGGGGCCACTACAGTCCGGAGACGAACGAGCGGATCGCGGACATACTGGCGGCGGAACTGTTCGAGAAACGGGACATAGCGGAGCCAGCGCAGTGAATTAAGGCCATTACTCTGACAGTAGAGAAAACAGTCACTGCCAGGAACGGGAGTAACTGGCGTATACGCCGAATATGGCTCGTGACATTGATCAATCAAGTTTTTATGTCAGGGCGAAATATTTTACTTTGGAGTCAGTTGTTCGCTGAGACTGTTCGGATGGGTCCATTGGCCACCCGTATCGGCCTCAAACGGTGTCTTCCACGGAGGCAGAGATCAACTATGTCCGATAACTCGATGCTCACTTCGAACGGGGAGTCGAACAGACAGACGAGCGCCCGCCGTTCGTTCCTCAAGGCCGCCGGCGCCACGGGAATGGGGATGCTCGCCGGCTGTATCGGAACCGGCGGTGACGGTGGCGGTGGCGGCCGCGAGTTGACCGTCGGGTATCAGCCCTACTACACCGAGTCCTGGTCGGCACTCATCATCAAACACGCCGGACTCGACGAGAAGTACCTGCCCGAGGGGTATTCGGTCGACCAGTGGCAGGTCGCCCTCCAGGGCTCGATCATCGGCCAGCGGATGATCACCGGCAAGAACCAGATCGGCTACACCGGCGACATGCCCACGATTACCGCCATCGTCAACGACGAACGAGACATCGCCTGCACGGCCCTGGCGGGCTACTCGCCAGGACAGCAGTGTAATCTGGGCGTCGTCCCGAAGGGGTCGGACATCCAGTCAGTCTCGGACCTGGACGGCAAGACGTTCTCCGTGACGACTGGCGCGTGTGCACACCGGTTCGCGCTGCGGTTCGCCGAACAGGAGGGTCTCGATTTCAGCATCCGGGACCAGGGCATCAACACCATCCTCTCGGGCATCCGAGAGGGGAGTATCGACGTCGGCTTCGGCTGGGAGCCGGTCATGTACAAACTCGTCAATCAGCTCGACGCGGGCCGGTACCTGCTCACCGGCGTCCCGTACGACCTCTACGACGCCGCCGGCGTCATCATGCCCGACGAACTCCTCAAGAACAGCCCCAAGGCCGCCAAACAGTGGTTGAAAGCCGAACTCGAGGCCAAACACATCATGGCCACCCAGCCCGAGCGGACGATAGACCTCATCCAGCAGGAGAAGGAACTGGAGAGTTACAGCCGCTCGACGCTGAAGGGCTGTCTCTACACGAACGTCTCCTCGGTCGAGG
>JBDGTI010000020.1:0-26969 GCA_042216995.1 Halodesulfurarchaeum sp. | reverse complement strand
GGCGACAGTGACCGTGGAACCCCGAGACGACCCTCGGCTCCGGGTCCAGGCCCAGGACCTCAGCCTGGAGGGATTCACGGTGGAGTACGACGGCTCGACGAGGGGGACGCCGGAGGTCGACGTGACCGAGGAGTTACTCGAGGCCGCGATGGGGTACGTCGAGGGGGCGATCGATCAGGTACGGGACGTCGCCGACACGCCCGAGGCGGGCTTCGACGTGCAGATCGAGAGCCAGATTCCACTCGGGGCGGGCCTGGGGTCCTCGGCCGCCGTGGTCGTGGCGACCATCGACGCCGCCTCGCGGGCCCTGGACGTGGAACTCGACCGGGCGGAGATCGCGGATCGGGCCTACCGGGTCGAACACGCGGTCCAGGACGGCCAGGCCTCCCGAGCGGACACGTACTGCTCGGCGATGGGCGGGGCGGTACTGGTCGAGGGCGATGACTGCCGACAGATCGCAGCCCCGGACCTGCCCCTCGTCGTGGGCTATGACGGCGGCGCCGGGGACACCGGCGCGCTCGTCTCGGGGGTGCGCTCACTCCGGGAGACCTACCCCTTTGTGGCGGACACCGTCGAGTCCATCGGCGACCTCGTCGAGGAGGGGATCGAGGCCCTCGAGGCCGAAGACATCGAGGAACTCGGCCGGTTGATGGACTTCAACCACGGCCTCCTGGCGGCGCTTGGGGTCTCCTCGCGGTCCCTCGACGCGATGGTCTGGGCGGCCCGGGACGCCGGGGCGGCCGGGGCGAAACTCACCGGCGCGGGCGGCGGCGGCAGCATCGTCGCGCTCGATGAGACGGACGCCGCGGAGACCGCCCTGGAGATCGCGCCGGCCTGTATGGAGGCCTTCCGGGCCGAACTCGACACCGACGGCGTGCGGGCGGAGCAATGAGCGCGACTGTTCTCAAACTCGGCGGCAGCGTCATCACCCACAAGGACCGGCCCGAAACCGTGGACAGCACCGGGCTGAACGAGTCCGCGGCGGCCATCGGGGACGCCGAGGTCGAGGGCCTCGTTCTCGTGCACGGCGGGGGCTCTTTCGGCCACCCGGCAGCGGAGACCGCAGGGGTCTCCCCGGAGCGCGGGACCGGGGACGCGGGGGCGATCCGTGAGATCCACGCCGCGATGGGGCGGCTCAACGACGCGGTTCTCGACGCCCTGCAGGCAGCGGGCGTGCCGGCGGTCCCGGTCCGGCCCTTCTCGGCGGGGTACCGCGACGAGTCCGGGGCCGTGAGCCACGCGACCGCCCAGATCGAGGCGATGCTCGCGGAGGGGTTCGTCCCGGTGCTCCACGGCGACGTGTTCACCTCGGCCGGGGCGGGAGCCACCATCGTGAGCGGGGACGAACTGGTGGTCTCGCTCGCGACCGACCTGGCGGCCGGATCCGTCGGCCTCTGTACTACCGTGCCGGGCGTTCTGGACGATGCCGGTCGCGTGATCGACCGCATCGAGCAGTTCGACGACGTGGCCGACGTCGTTGAAGGCAGCGCGGCGACGGACGTGACCGGCGGCATGGCCGGCAAGGTGCGGGCACTGTTGGGCCTGGAGACGCCGGCACGGATCTTCGACCGCGCCGGGCTCGAATCGTTCCTGGCCGGCGGGGAACCGGGCACCCGGATCGACGGCCGCGGCGACCGAGAGTGAGACGGCAATCAGGTGCTTTATAGGACCCGGGAGCGAAGCACACGTAACTGGCGCCGGCGGACGAAGCCGGGCCCGCCTCGACGGCTGCAAGACGCCGCGAGCGGGTCAGGTGCCCGCCGGCGTGTTTCAGTACTGAGCGGGCCCATCAGGGCTTTCAGTGATCCACAATGGAAATCGAAATTGCGACAATCGGCGGTTACGAGGAAGTCGGCCGGCAGATGACGGCGGTACGGGCCGGCGACGACGTGGTCATCTTCGACATGGGGTTGAACCTCTCGAAGGTGCTCATTCACGACAACGTCGAGACCGAGCGGATGCACAGTCTGGACCTCATCGACATGGGGGCCATCCCGGACGACCGGGTCATGACCGAGATCGAGGGCGACGTGCAGGCCATCGTGCCCACGCACGGCCACCTCGACCACATCGGCGCCATCTCGAAGCTGGCCCACCGCTACGACGCGCCCGTCGTGGCGACCCCGTTCACGACCGAGCTCGTGCGGGGTCAGCTCGAGAGCGAGCAGAAGTTCGGCGCCGAGAACGAATTGGTCGAGATGGAGAGTGGCGAGTCGATGCAGATCGGCGAGCACTGCGAGCTCGAGTTCGTCCACGTCACCCACTCCATCATCGACGCCATCAACCCCGTGCTCCACACGCCCGAGGGGTCGGTCGTCTACGGCCTCGACAAGCGCATGGACCACGACCCCGTCCTCGAGGACCCGATCGACATGGACCGGTTCCGCGAGATCGGCCGCGAGGGCGAGGGCGTCCTGGCCTACATCGAGGACACGACGAACGCCAAGAAGAAGGGCCGGACCCCGAGCGAGTCGGTCGCTCGCCACCAGCTCCGGGACGCGCTCAAGTCGATGGAGGACTACGACGGCGGCATCGTCGCCACGACCTTCTCCAGTCACATCTCCCGGGTCAGCAGCCTCGTGGAGTTCGCCAAGGAGATCGGCCGGCAGCCGATCCTGCTCGGGCGGTCGATGGAGCACTACTCGGGGGCCGCCGAGCGGATGGGCTACGTCGACTTCCCCGACGATCTGGGGATGTTCGGCCACCGCAAGTCCGTCGACCGGGCCTTCAAGCGCATCATGAACGAGGGCAAGGACAGGTTCCTCCCGGTCGTCACCGGCCACCAGGGCGAGCCCCGGGCGATGCTCACGCGGATGGCCCGCGGCGAGACGCCCTACGAACTCGAGAGCGGCGACAAGGTCGTGTTCTCGGCGCGGGTCATCCCCGAGCCGACGAACGAGGGCCAGCGCTACCAGGCCGAGCGACTCCTGGGGATGCAGGGCGCACGGATCTACGACGAGATCCACGTCTCCGGCCACCTCCGCCAGGAGGGTCACTACCAGATGCTCCAGGCGCTCAACCCCACACACGTCATCCCGGCCCACCAGGAGATGTCCGGGTATGCGCCCTACGTGAACCTCGCGGAGAGCGAGGGCTATCAGGTCGGGCGTGACCTGCACGTCACCCGGAACGGCAACCGGATCCAGCTCGTCGAGTGACATGGACTCGGAGGGACGAGCGGAGGTCGAAGCGGTGGTCGCCCGTCGGCGAGAGATCGTCAACGCACACATCGACGAGTACCTCCCGATGGCCGACCCGTCGGAGCTCTACGAGGCCTCCCGCCATCTCCTGAAGGCCGGCGGCAAGCGATTGCGCCCGGCGGTCCTGCTCGTCGCCGGCGAGGCCGTGATCGACACGCCGCCGGGGGCCCAGGACTACCAGACGTTTCCCACGCTGGCGGGCGAGGAGTCCCCGATCGACCTCCTGGCCGCCGCCGTGAGCGTCGAGATCATCCAGTCGTTCACGCTGATCCACGACGACATCATGGACGACGACCAGATGCGCCGCGGGTCGCCGGCGGTTCACGTCGCTTTCGACCCCGATACGGCTATCCTGGCCGGGGACACCCTCTACTCGAAGGCCTTCGAGACGATGCTCGACACCGGGGCACCAGCCGACCGGAGCCTCGAGGCCCTCGACCGGCTGGCCTCGACGTGTACCCGGATCTGTGAGGGACAGTCCCTTGACGTGAACTTCGAGACCCGCGAGACGGTCACGACCGACGAGTACCGGGACATGGTCGACCGGAAGACGGCGGTGCTCTATGCGGCCTCGGCCGCGATTCCGGCGGTCCTCCTGGGTGCCGACTCGTCGGTCGTCGACTCGCTTGCCGGGTACGGACGCTCCATCGGGCAGGCCTTCCAGATCCAGGACGACATCCTCGATCTCACGACCCCGAGCGAGACGCTTGGCAAGCAGCGCGGCAGCGATCTCGTCGAGGGCAAGCGGACGCTCGTCACCCAGCACGCTCGCGAGCAGGGCGTCGACGTGGACGGCCTGGTCGCGGCCGACGATCCGGCGAACGTCACCGACGCGGAGATCGACGCCGCGGTGGCCGAACTCGAGGCCGCCGGGTCGATCGACTACGCCCGCGAGATGGCCGAGGACCTCATCGAGGAGGGCACCGAGGAACTCCAGGCCCTCCCGGACAACGCGGCCCGATCGCGACTGGGACAGATCGCGACGTACCTCATCGAGCGGAGCTACTGAGAATCCCAACGGATTTGCCCGCCCGACGCCACCCACGCACCAATGGACGACGAGCTCCGTGCCCGGATCGAACGAGAGGTCGAGAAACACGCCCTCCACAACGCGCTCAAACACGAGAGCGACGCCCAGGTCGGGGCCATCATGGGCCCCCTCATGGGCGAGAATCCCGATTTCAGGCAGTACGGCGACGAGATCCCCGACATCGCCGGTTCGATCGTCTCGCGGGTCAACGAACTCGACCGAAAGCGGATGCGCGAGCGCCTCGAGGAGCTCGATCCGTCGGCAATCGAGGAACTCGAGGCCGAAGACGAGGAGGACGAGCACGCGCTTCCGGAGCTGCCACACGCCGAGGCGGGCGACGTCCACATGCGCGTCGCCCCGAACCCGAACGGGCCCTGGCACCTGGGACACGCCCGGATGCCCGCCGTGATCGGCTCGTACAAGGAACGGTACGACGGGCGTTTCATCTGTCGATTCGACGACACCGACCCGGAGACCAAGCGACCCGACCTGGACGCATACGATCAGATCCTCGCGGACATCGAGTACCTGGGGTTCGAACCGGATGCGGTCCTCATGGCCAGCGACCGGCTGGAGATCTACTACGAGCACGCCCGGGAGCTGATCGAGGCCGGCGGCGCGTACACCTGCTCCTGTGGGGCGGAGGAGTTCTCCGAGCTGAAAAACGCCGGCGAACCCTGTGACCACCGGACCAAGGACCCAGGGACCGTCCGCGAGGAGTTCGAGGCGATGGTCGCAGGCGAGTACGACCCCGGCGAGATGGTCCTCCGGGTGAAGACGGACATCGAACACCCCAACCCGGCGCTGCGCGACTGGGTCGCCTTCCGACTGATCGACACGCCCCACCCACGGGAGGCCGCACGCGAGTACCGGTGCTGGCCGATGCTCGACTTCCAGTCGGGCATCGACGATCACCTCACGGGAATCACCCACATCATCCGCGGGATCGACCTGCAGGACTCCGCGAAACGCCAGCAGTTCGTCTATGACTACTTCGGCTGGGAGTACCCCGAGGTCGTCCACTGGGGCCACGTCCAGATCGATGCGTACGACGTGGCGATGAGCACCTCACGGATCAAGGAGCGCATCGAGGCCGGCGACCTGCACGGCTGGGACGACCCCCGGGCCCCGACGATCCAGAGCGTGAAGCGCCGCGGGATCCAGGGGGAGGCAATCGTCTCGGCGATGGTCGACCTGGGGACCTCCACGAGCAACGTCGACCTCTCGATGAGCACCGTCTACGCCCGGAACCGGGAGCTGATCGACGACGAGACCGACCGCCGGTTCCTGGTGCGCGAGGACATCGACCCCTATCCCGGGTCCGATCCATCCCCGCCCGAAGCCGTCACGATCCCGATCGAGGGGGGCCCGGAGATGGCCCATCCGCCGCTCCATCCGGATCACGAGGACCGGGGGACCCGGGACATCCCGGTCGGGGACGCCGTCCGGCTCGAATCGACGGACCTCCCCGAGGCAGGTGAGCGGGTCTGGCTGAAGGGCTTTGGCGCCGTGCGCCACGAGGACGACCGCCTCCTCGCGACCCGCGAGGGCCTCGAGGTGGTCACCGAGGGCGAGGTGGCCGTGGTCCACTGGGTGCCGGCGAGCGAGTCAGTTCCGGTCTCCATGCACACGATGGACGGCGTGGTGACGGGCTGGGCCGAACCGGGGCTCACGACCTACGAGCCGGACGAGCTCGTTCAGTTCGAACGGGTCGGCTTCGCCCGGATCGACGACCGGGACGGCCCGGAGACGACGACCTACTTCGCCCACCCCTAGGGGTCCTCGAACCGACGGCGTTCCCGCTGTGCCTCGGGCGGCCCGTACGTTTCGACCAGCGGCTGGAGGGCCTCCCCGAGCGCCCGCATGGCCGCCGTCCGGGAGGCGAAATCCAGATCCGCGGCGACCCGGTCCCAGCCCCGAAGCTGGAGCACCCCCTCGATCAGGAGGTGGGCCGCCCGGTCCGACAGCGACGCGTTGCCGTCGATCAGCCCGTGAACGACCAGCGAGCGGAACGGGGCCGGATCCACGCTGTACAGCCCCGGACCGAATGCCGCGCCGACGATCACCCGCCACTGGTGGGGCGAGAGCGAGAGCGGCGGCGGCCGGGCCGTCGCGTCGAGCGTGGCCCGGATCACGGCCGGATCGACCGCCGCGAGCGAGTCCGCACAGTTCCCCCCGATCCGGGCGGCGAACCAGCGCCCGTGGGCCGCCGCCAGCCGGTCCCCCGCCGGCGAGGTCCCGCGAAGCATCAGCACCGAGTGCTCGCCGCTGCGGTCGTTGCGCCCCGTCGAGAGGTGAACCGGCCGGTAGCCGTTCTCGCGCCAGAACCGGACCAGTTCCGGGGTCGCGCCGAATCCCGAGCCGATCCAGTCGACTATCGGGGCGAACTCCTCGCGGATCCGATCGAGCAGGTGGCTCCCGAGCCCCCGCGACCGGACGGCGTGATGGGTGGCGATCCGGACGACCCGCAGGCCGACCGGAGCCCCCGCCGATTCGTCCCGGAGCTGGCTCATCAACACGTCCGGGAGCATGTTCCCCCGGATGCGCTGCCCCCGATAGACCGACTCGCGGGTCCCGGCGGGGAGGCCCCCCTCCCGGGCCAGAAGCGCGACGGCGACGACGTGGCCGTTCTGGCGCAGGACCCACACGGCGAGGTTCGACCCGTCGAGCATGCGGGCCAGATCGTCCGGCTCGGTCCGGTAGTGAGCGGTCACGAGGAGCCCGAAGACCTCCCCGAGCAGCGCTTCGTCGGCGACGAGTTCGGACGTCGTGAGGTGCTCGTCGGTCACCCGTTCCGGCGTGGCCTCGGCGACGACCGAGTCCGGCACGGGGCTGGCGCCGAGCAGGAGTGCCCGGGTCGCCCAGACCTCGACCGGATCCCCTCCGGCATACCGGATGGGATCGGCGAGCGAGATCTCACGAACCGCGTGTCGGGCCGCCTCGAGGCGGTCCCGGAACCGGACGGCAAAGCCCCGGCCCGATCCCTCGTACCCGTGGAGGGTGGTGATGAAGACCAGCCGGTCGACCGACAGGGTCGATTCGAGGGTGCCGACCGGGAGGGCCGCCGCCTCCTCGACGAAGACCGCATCGGCCGAGTCGAGCTGCCCGGACAGGTCACTCGCCGGGACGAACCTGATGCTCCCTCCGCTCGTCGTCTCGAAGTGACGAGTCGGCTCCGAGCCGCCCGCCTCGAGCGTGCCGAGCCGATCGAGCAGTTCCGCGACCCGGTCGAAGAACGCCGTCGCGGCCCGTTCCTGGGGTCCCGTCACCACGATCGTCTCCCCCCGATGGGCGTACCAGGCGGCGACCAGCCCCGCGACGCTCGACTTGCCTCGGCCGCGGTCGGCCGCCAACACCGCCGCGGCCGGCCCGTCCGGGAGGGCCAACAGGTCGCCGGCTGCGTCGACCTGATCCTGGGTGAGACACGCCTCGAGGAGTTCGTCCGGGACCGACTCGGCCGGTTCCGTGATGGGCTCCGGCGGCCGACGGGGGGCGGCGTGGGTCAGCCCGTCACGGCGAACGGCCCCATCGCCCGCAGCGCCGAGGTCAACGATCGCGATGCCGGGGTGGGTCCGCAGCGTCCGGACCAGCCGCTCGCGAAAGTGACCGGTGACGTCCGCCAGGGTGTCCGGCGGGACGGCGAGGCCCTCGTCGAACCCGTCCCGCCGATCGGGCCAGGCATCGAGTGTCGGGGTCAGCAACACGAGGAGCCCGCCGCCGTCCACGGCACCCACGACGGTTCCAAGGGTGTTGGGCCGGCAGGCATCCCGACAGTCGAGGACCACCGCCGAGCGGGTCGTCCCGAGGAGGCTCCCGGCCCGGGCGGGGGTCAGGTGCTCGCAGGCCATCCCCGCCTCGGGACCGACGAGCGTGGTCTCTGTGAGGGGGATCTCGGCCGCGTCGAGTGCCCGTTTTGCGGCCGCGAGCGGGTCGCCCGCTGACTCCGCCGCGCCGGCAATCACGAGCACCCGGCGTTCGTCGTGGGCTCTCGCCTCGCGGGCCAGTTTTGCGGCGACCGACCACTCCATGGCGAGGGTCTGGGCCGTCGACCGGCAAGGGTGTTTCCCCTCGACGCGTCGGACCCTGCTTTGGACACGCTTTTAAGCACGGGGTGCCGACAGCTTAGTACACCTCACAGGGGACGATGATGCTCCCAGCCTCAGGATCTGTCGGCGGGGGAGCGAAAGCCCGCTGTGGGAACGGTGATCCATATGCCAGTATACGTAGACTACGACGTCCCATCGGACCTCCAGGACAGAGCCCTCGAGGCTCTCGAGGTCGCCCGAGACACCGGACGCATCAAGAAAGGAACGAACGAGACGACCAAGGCCGTCGAGCGCGGCAACGCCGGGCTCGTCTTCGTGGCGGAGGACGTCTCCCCCGAGGAGATCGTCATGCACCTCCCCGAGCTCGCTGACGAGAAGGGCATCGCCTGTGTCTTCATCGACACCCAGGACGACATCGGCCACGCCTGTGGCCTCGAGGTCGGGAGCGCGGCCGCCGCCATCGTCGACGCCGGCGAGGCCGACTCTGACGTCGAGGACATCGCAACCAAGGTCGAGGACCTGCAATAGCGATGAGCGCCGAGGAATCGACTGAGGGTTCGACGCCCGCCGAGGTCATCGAGATCGTCGGGAAGACCGGCATGCACGGCGAGGCGATGCAGGTGAAGTGTCGAATCAAGGAGGGATCCAACCAGGGCCGCATCATCACGCGGAACGCGCTCGGTCCCGTTCGGGTGGGGGACGTGTTGCAGCTCCGCGAGACGGCCCGCGAAGCGGACGCCATCGGTGGTCAATAATGCCACAGACACGCACCTGTGACTACTGCGGCGACGAAATCGAGCGGGGCACGGGAACGATGTACGTCAAGGTGAACGGCGAGACGATGTACTTCTGCTCCTCGAAGTGCGAGAAGAACGCCGACATGGGTCGGGAATCCCGCGACCTCGAGTGGACCGACCAGGGGGAGTAACATGGAGCGAACGTTCGTCATGGTCAAGCCGGACGGCGTGCAGCGCGGTCTCATCGGGGAGATCATCTCCCGGTTCGAGGACCGCGGCCTGAAACTGGTCGGCGCGAAGCTCATGCGGATCGACCAGGAACTGGCCGAGGAGCACTACGCCGAACTCGCCGACGAACCGTTCTTCGAGGACCTCACCGACTTCATCACGTCGGGGCCGGTCCTCGCGATGGTGTGGGAAGGCAAGGACGCGATCGCCCAGGTTCGGACGATGATGGGCGAGACCGACCCGGCCGAATCGGCCCCCGGCACCATCCGGGGCGACCTCGGCCTCGATCTGGGTCGCAACGTGATCCACGGCTCGGACACCGAGCCCGGCTCCGCCGAGCGCGAGATCGAACTGTTCTTCGACGAGGCGGAACTCGAGGACTACGAGCGCATCGACGAGGCCTGGCTGTACGAGTAGGGGTTTTCCGGCTCCTCGGGAAGCGAACGGGCCGTTCGTCGTGGAACCTATACGACCGGTTCCAGTTCGGCCGGGTTTTGCATGCCCTCCTTGACCCCCCGGTGGACGAGATACAGGTTCACCGGATAGGCTGCGATGAGCCCGAGGCTCAGCGAGAAGATCAGGGACGACCAGAATAGCACCTCGCCCATGAGGGCCTCCCCGGCGAGCCAGATGTCCGTCGAGATGGCGACGATCTCCATGACGGTGATGGAGGGGGTCTCACTCCAGAAGGCGTCCCGAAGGGCTTCGCTCAGCCCGGTCCCCTCCTGCATGAGCGGCCCGACCGTCATGGCGTACCCGAAGATGTACGCGAACGTGAACGTGATGAGGACGACCGGGGTCTGGCTCAGCGCAAGAATGCCGGCCGCGACCGTGATGCCGACCACCTCCCCGGCGCCACACCCCGAGTAACAGTGGGCCACCGACCGAAAGCCCCGCCGCCAGAGCGAGTCGCGGGCGATCTGTCGCCGGCCGGAGTAGGCATAGACGGCCAGGCCGATGGGTCCGGAGTAGAGCACCGTGAGCCCCCAGACGAATTTCATCAACGGCGCGATCGCCCGGTTGTTCACGGAGAGGTCATACCCGAGGACCGCGAGCGAGCTGACCACGAGCACCGACCAGATCCCGAGAACCAGCGGGCTCGTGAGCACCGACTCGAGGGCGGGTTCGATTGCCATATCGGGAACCCTGTTCCCGGACGCTTTCGGTTCTTGCGGTCACGGAACCGACGAACTGACTGGGATTGGCAAATCAGCGCCGCCGCAGCCGCAACACCACCAGTCTCTCGAACGGAACGGACTCCTCCCGGGCCGTCGCCGCCTCGAACCCGGCCTCGCGGGCCAGGGACTCGACCGCCGCCACCCCGGTCAGCGTACTCACGACCAGCAACACAGACCCCCCGGGGTCCAGCACTCGACCCACCGACTCGACGAACGGTTCGATCACCGCCCGGCCGGTTTCGCCGCCGGTGAGGGCCCGTTCCATCCAGTCATCGCGTTCTGCGGCCTCGACTCTGGGCAGGTAGGGCGGGTTGAACAGCACGGCGTCGAACGCCCCGTCCCGAAAGGGCTCGACCAGATCGGCGCGGACGGTCGGCACGCCCCGGTTCCTGGCCGCCAGGCAGGCGTGGGGATTGAGATCCGACCCGACGACCCGGGCCCCGGTCTCGGAAGCGAGTTCGGCGGCGACGTACCCCGACCCGGTTCCGACCTCCAGGGCGAGATCCCGGCCCCCGACCTCCTCACGGGCGGCCTCCAGGAGCAACCGGGAGTCCGCCGCGGGCTCGTAGACCGTCGTCTCGACCCCGCGCCGATCCGCGAGGTCACCCATCGTCTCGGGCGGCACTCGCCGCGATGCTCGCGAACTCGGCCGGTTCGAGGGCGTCCGGTCGCTTCGAGAGCAGGGACTCGGGGAGGGCCTCGATCAGCGCCCCCGGGTGCTCGATGCCGGAGATGTGGGTGGTGTTTCGGATCGCGTTCCGGACGGTCTTCCGGCGCTGGGTGAACAGGGCCTTCACCAGCGCGAGGAAGGCCTCGTCGTCCGGTACCGCATACTCCGGTTCACGCGGCCACAGCGCGACGATGGCGCCGTCGACCGCCGGCTGTGGGTCGAATGCCGCCGCCGGGACCGGTTCGAGGATCTCGACGCTGGCGTAGTGCTGGGCGCCCACCGAGAGCCGGCCGTATGCCGACGTTCCCGGCTCGGCGACGAGCCGATCGGCCACCTCCGACTGGAACATCAGGATCGCGGGTCGCCGGCGGCGAAGCAGCCGAAACGTGACCGGCGTCGAGATGCCGTAGGGCAGATTCGAGATACAGGCGGTGTACTCCGGCAGGTCGACCTCGAGGGCGTCCCCCTGGATGACCGCGAGCCGGCCGCTCTCGATCGCGTCGGCGAACTCGCCTTCGAGGAACTCGACCAGCGCCGCGTCGCGTTCGACGACGGTCACGCGGCCCGCGACGGCGAGCAGCCGATCGGTCAGCGCACCGGCCCCCGGGCCGATCTCGAGCACGTGAGAGCGGTCGAGGTCGGCGGCGTACTCCGGGATTCGGTCGAGCACGCGGTCGTCGACGAGGAAGTGTTGGTCCCGGTCCGGATCACCGCGGCCGGCGGCCGCAGCCAGTCGGTCCGGATCTCGCACAGGCATCACGAGTGCTTGCGCTCGGAGGGCTTTACCGCTTACGAGCCCGCGAAAATCGCATACTTCAGGTCCTCGGCCCCGGTGACCTCCGCGCGGATCCGATCGATCACGATCGACTTCGGGTCGTGGAGCCCGGAGACCCGCTCTTCGAGCTCCGAGAAGGACTCGAAGGGGCCGCGCTTGCGCTGTTCGAGGATGTTGTCCCGGAGTTTGTCGCCGATCCCGGGAAGCAGGTCCAGCTGGTGCATGCGCAGGCTGACCGGCTGTGCCTCGTTGAAGAAGTCGACGAAGCGCCGCTCGTCGGCCTCGACGATCTCCTCGATGACGTACTCCAGTTCGGACTGGGCACCGTCCGAGAGCTCCCCGTATTCCACCTGTCGGCCCCGTTCGATGCCCGAATCGAAGTCCGGGCGGAGCTGCACCCGATCGCCGATGGAGACGTCCGCGTCCTCGCCCAGCATGAGTTCATAGAGCGTGAAGGCCTCGGTCCCGACCGCGTAGATCACGGGCGACCGGCGGTACTGCGGCTCGTCGGCGTCGCTGCGGCCGTGTGGGAGGAAATCGAGTACGACCCCGAACGCGGCGTCCGACTCGCCGGTGTCCTCGGTCATGTCCCGCCCTACGTGAAGCCGACACTTAAACGGTGGTCTCGAGCCGGCGCCGGCCCCGAATCAGGCGTACTTCGAGACGATGTCGAGGATCTCGTCCAGTTCGGACCCGTCGAGGGCGTAGCGCTCCTGGGCGAAGACCGACCGGAGTTCGGTCCGGGTGCGCGGGAGGAGGTCCGCGATCTTGTACGCGGCGGGTTCCTCGACGTACTCGAGTGCTTCGAGTTCCGCGACCAGTTCCCGCGACTCCTCGACGTCGAGGACGGCAAAGCGGTTGACGTGATCGATCGCCCGGGCGAGTTCGTACCGGAGCTCGCGGTCCTCCTCGCCGGCGCGTTCGGCCTCGATCTCGCCGAGGAGTTCCTTGGCCTCGGGGATCGTCAGGAGTTCCTCCTCGAGTGACTCTTTGAAGAGGGTCATCACTCGGTCTGCTCGTGGAGGTGGGCCGGGCCGACGATGAGGGTCTTTTCCTTCCCCCCGTCGTTGATCGAGACCGTGTAGGCCGAGCCCTGGGTCCCGACGATTTCACCGGTGTGGCCGTTGAACCGGGGGTTGAAGCGGCCATCCGGGACGCTCGGATCGATGCGGAGGTGGACCTTCTGCCCCTCGTCGAACTCGGCGACGGATCGCTGGGGCGGGGAGGTGCCACGCTCGCGAGGCGGATTCGAGAGCTTGTTCCGGGTTCCTTCGAGGGGGCCATTGGACGACGGCATAGTGGTGGGAATCGGTACAGCCGTGACGGTTAAAAAACGCACGTTCCCAATCTCAGGCGGGTCCGGAGTCGACGGTAAACAGGTCGCTGTCAGCCGGGACGGAGAAGACCCCGATCCTGGCGCCGGCATCGAGCCACGCGTGCCCGTAGGCGAAGGCCGCGAGGGCGTTGACCGGGTCCCCGCGCTCGCGGAAGTGCCGGCCGTCCTCGAGGTACGAGCGGGCCATCTCCATGTATTCGGTCGCGACCGTGGCGAGGGGCGTCCCCGGGGCCACGGCCGGTTCGGCCGCCTCGAGGGCCGACGCGAGGAGGGACTCATAGCGGTCGGTCTTCTCCTGGAGGTCAGCGGGCATACCCCGGGCGAGGACCGGAGCGGCCCTAAACGTGCCGCCCGGGGAAATGGTCATCTGCGGCCGAGGGCGCAAGGTAAATAGGAGCGTCGGGCACTTTGGTCTTGTATGGACGCCCCACAAACGGATGCCGCCTCGATCGGCGAGGAGGCCGACGAATCGGCGGCCGACCACCGGCGACTGCTCATCGTGGGCTCCGGCATCGCCGCGCTGACGGCGGCCATCTACGCGGGCCGGGCCAACAACGATCCGCTCCTGATCGAGGGCGACGAACCCGGGGGTCAGCTCACGCTCACCACCGACGTCGACAACTACCCCGGGTTCCCCGAGGGCATCAACGGCTCGGAGCTCATCAACCGGATGCGCGAGCAGGCCCGGAAGTTCGGAGCCGAGATCGAACACGGCATCGTCGAGGCGGTCGATGACTCGGTCTATCCCTTCGAGGTCACGCTCACGAACGGCACGGTCTACACCGCCGAGGCCGTGATCGCCGCCAGCGGGGCCAGCGCCCGAACGCTTGGCATCCCCGGCGAGGAGGAGCTGATGGGCTATGGCGTCTCGACCTGTGCGACCTGCGATGGCGCGTTCTTCCAGGGCGAGGACATGATCGTCGTCGGGGGCGGCGACGCCGCCATGGAGGAGGCCGACTTCCTCACGAAGTTCGCCGATACGGTCTACCTGGTCCATCGCCGGGAGGAGTTCCGGGCGGAGGACTACTGGATCGACCGCACGATGGAGAACGTCGATGCCGGCGACGTCGAACTCGTCAGGAACACCGAACTCACCGAGATCCACGGCTCGCCCGAGGAGGGGGTCGACCACGTCCACGTCGTCTCTCACCCGGATGGCCACCCCACGGAGAAACTCGAGGCCGGCGAGGACGTCGAGGAGGACACGATGGACGTCGGGGCCGTCTTCATCGCCATCGGCCACACGCCGAACACCGACTACCTGACGGAGACCGGAGTGGAACTGGACGAGGAGGGCTATATCGTCACCCGGACCGGTCGCGGTGGCGGCCAGACACGCACCGACGTCGAGGGCATCTTCGGCGCCGGTGACGCGGTCGACTTCCACTACCAGCAGGCGGTGACGGCGGCCGGCATGGGTAGCCAGGCGGCCCTGGACGCCGACGAGTGGCTCTCGAAGGGCGGTCCGGCCGAGCTCGACGCGGAGACGCCCGCGCCGGCCGACGACTGACTTCGATACACAGCTTTACAAGGCACCTCGGCCAAGCAGGAGCATGACCGACTCGATTTCGGTGACCGTCGACACGGAGACCGGCACGGACGAGATCACCCTCCCGCTCGACATCGTCGATCTCTATCGGGAGGACCCCGAGGAGACCGACGCCACGATCGTCGCCGACATGCTCGTGATGGCGTTTGCCGAACGGGCCCATGCGCTGGCCCACCACGACGAGGGCGAGCAGGAAGTCGACATGGAGGCGATCGAAGCGGAGATGCTCTCGGCCTTCGAGGACCGGTTCGACATGACCTACGCCGAGGCAACCGGCCACTCCCACTAGGCGGCCGGCTCACTCGACCGTGTACTCGAGCAGGACCCCCTCCCCCAGCTCGCGGACCGACCGGCGTGTCAGCGTCGGGTACGCCTCGGTGAAGCCCCGTCCGTCGGCCAGGGTCGGGGCGTCCCGCCCGCCGATGATCATGGACCCGACGTAGACCGTGAGTTCGTCCACCAGGCCGGCGTCGAACAGCGAGAAGATGAGTTCGCCCCCGCCCTCGACCAGCAGGCTGTCGATGCCCTCGGCCTCGAGGCGATCGAGGGCGGCGAGGAGGTCGACCCGGCTCTCGCCGGTCTCGATGATCGACGCGCCGGCACTCTCCAGGCTGGCGACGTGCTCGGGGGGCACGGCTTCGCTCACGAGCACGTAGGTCTCGGTCGCGTCGTCGAGCACGGCCGCGTCCGGCGGCGTCCTGGCCCGCGAGTCGGCGACGATCCGAACGGGATGGGCGCCATCACCGCCGTCCGAGGGATCATCGAGGGTGAGGGACGGATCGTCGGCGAGAACCGTCCCGACGCCGACCATGATCGCGTCGTGCTCGGCGCGGAGCGCATCGACCCGGGCGAAGTCCGCCGACCCGCTGATCGCCAGCTGCTCCCGGTCCCGGGACGCGAGCTTCCCGTCGACGCTCATGGCGGCGTTCACGACCACGTCCATGTTCGATCGGTGCCTGGCCGGCCTGGAAACGGTTTCGGTCCCTACCCTTTTACCGTGAGGCAGCAGTAATCAGAGGCGATGAAGATGAAGAGGAGGACACAGGGACGTTCACCTCGGCATCCGGTGATCCCGGCCACGCCGAAGCTGAAACACACGGAGAGCGGTGTGGAGGGGAGCCGATGAGCGGAGCCGTGCAGACCCGTGAGGTCGCCTACCGGGTCTTCGCCGACGAGTTCGACGCCGCCTCCTACACCTACGCCGAGAGCGAGGAGGAGCGCGCCCCCCAGTACCTGGTCACGCCGACGGGCGCCCGGGTCAACCGGGCGTTCGCGGTCGGGGTCCTCACCGAGACCGAGGAGGTCAGCGAGGGGGTCCTCCGGGCCCGGATCGTCGACCCGACCGGGGCGTTCGTCTGCTATGCGGGTCAGTACCAGCCCGACGCCCTGGCCTTCTTCGAGCGGGCGACGTCGCCGCAATTCGTCGCCCTCACGGGCAAGGCCCGGACGTTCGAACCGGAGGACTCGGATCGGGTGTTCACCTCGATCCGGCCCGAACGGGTGAACGAGGTCGACGCCACGACCCGGGACACCTGGGTCGTCCAGACGGCCCTCCACACGCTTGAGCGGACCGGCCTGCTGGCGATGGCCCTCGAGCAGGACGCCCGCGGCGAGGAGTTGCAGGCCACACTCGAATCGGCCGGCGTCGGCCCGGCCCTTGCCGCCGGGATTCCCCGGGCGATCGCGGCGTACGAGCCGACGACCGGCTACCTCGCCGCCGTCCAGGAGATGGCCCTGGACGCCGTTCGCGTCGTGACCGGCGACCGCGAGGAGGTCGAGGGGGTCGGCCTGGCGCCCGATGAGGGCGGCGAGCGCGAGGTGCACACCGGCTTCACGGACGTGACCCTCGACTCGGCCGACGCCCCGGCTCCGGAGCGGGATTCCGGGATCGAGGAGTCCGAGCCGCCGGACACCCCCGCCGAGCGCGAGTCGGCTGCCGACGTCGGGGCGGAGGAATCAGCCACCGGCGAGGCGCCCCCCGCCGAGGAGGAATCGGTCGCCGAGCCGACAGCGGAACGGCCGTCGCCCGGCGAGTCGACGGAGGACCAGCCGGCTTCCGGCGCATCGTCAGAAGCGCACCCGGCACCCGGCGACGCCGAGGCCGACCGGGGGACGGAGGACGAACCGATGCAGTCCACGGGCGACGCGGAACCGGCGGAACGGGAGACCGAGACGGCAGTCGACGAGGAGGACCTCTATGAGCTCTCCGAGGAGGAGCGGGCCGAGGTCCACGAGAACTACGATGTCGGGTTCGAGAGCGGTACGGAGGTCACGAGCCCGGAGGGGGAATCCGGGGATGACGACGGGGTGGAACCGACCTCCGACGAACCGGCCGAAGCGACGCCCGGGGAGGGGACCTCACCCGACTCGGAATCGGACGCCCAGCCCGAGACCGACGCCGCAGAACAGGAGACCGCGGCCGGGGAGCCAGCGGACTCCGGCGAGGAGTATGCCGACGCCGCCGACCTCTCGGAGGGCGAAGTCCAGAACCTCGTCGTGAGCACCCTCCGGGAACTCGGCGAGGGGGACGGGGTCCCGCGCGGGACGCTCAAAGAGACCCTCACGAATCGTCACGGGCTGAGCGAGGAGGCCATCGAGAGCGCGATCGAGGACGCGCTGCTCGGGGGTCGCTGCTTCGAGTCGGGATCGGACGCCCTCAAGCCGATCTGAATGGTCGGGATCGAGCCGATCCGGGACGAACCGGCCGCGGTCGCCGCCGGTCCGGACGGGCCGATCCTCGCGATCGCCGACTACCATGCCGGCATCGAGAGTTCGCTCCGGCGGGAGGGCGTCGAGATCGAGAGCCGCGCCGACCGACGTCGCGACCGCCTCGAGTCCCTCATCGAGACCCACGACCCCGAGCGGGTGCTGTTCCTCGGCGACCTGGGCGATCACATCGGCCACCCGGACGGCGCCGAACTGGAGGAACTCGTGGAACTCGAACACCTGCTCCGGGGCCGCGATCCCCTGCTGGTTCCCGGCAACCACGACAGCCTGCTCGGGGACGCAATCGACGTCGAGATCACTGACGGGACCGGCGTCCGGATCGGCGATGTCGGCTTCGCCCACGGACACACCTGGCCCGATCCCGCGGTGCTTGACGTCTCGATCCTGGCCGTCGGCCACGAACACCCGTGTGTTCGCCTCGAAGACGAGGTCGGCGGGAGCCGGGTAGAGCGGGTCTGGCTCCGCGGCGACGGGGATCCCGCCCCGTTCCGGGAGCACTACGACGAGTCGGTCGCGGCCCCCGAGGAAGTCGTCGTCTTCCCGGCGTTCAACGAACTCTCGGGCGGGACCTGGGTCAACGTCGAGGGCCAGGAGTTCCTCTCGCCGTTCCTCCCCGAAGCCGCTCCGACCGCCCAGGCCTACCTCCTCGACGGGACGCGGCTGGGCGAGTACGCCTCGATCTGAGCGAGCAACGGGCTTAACCTGTCCTCCACGTTAGACCCGACAATGAGCGAGACGGGGCGTCAAGACGCGTTCGCCGCTCTCGGGTCCGAGCTCCGGGGGGCGCTGTCCGAGCGGGGCTTCTCCACCCCGACCGAGCCCCAGCGCCGGGCGATCCCCCCGATCGCGGCCGGCGAGCACACCCTCGTGATCGCCCCCACCGGCACCGGCAAGACCGAGACGGCGATGTTGCCGATCTTCGACGCGCTTCTCGGGGAGGACCGGGAGGGGTTTGGGGCGCTCTATGTCACCCCGTTACGGGCCCTCAACCGGGACATGCGGGACCGCCTGGAGTGGTGGGGCGAGATCCTCGGCCTCGACGTGCAGGTCCGCCACGGCGATACGACCCAGTACCAGCGCCAGAAGCAGGCCGAGGACCCGCCGGACGTGCTGGTCACCACGCCGGAGACCGTCCAGGCGATGCTCACGGGTTCGTCGCTCCGGGAGGGCCTCGAGGACCTGGGCTACGTGGTCGTCGACGAGGTCCACGAGCTCGCCGCCGCGAAGCGGGGCGCGCAGTTGACGGTGGCTCTCGAACGACTCCGCGAACTCGCCGGGCCGGTCCAGCGGGTCGGGCTCTCGGCGACGGTCGGGGACCCCGAGGAGGTCGGCTCGTTCCTCACCGGCGACCGGGGCTGTGAGATCGTCACCGTCGACGTGACGAGCAAAATCGACGTCGAGGTGGTCCAGCCGGAGATCACCGACGCCGACCGGGACCTGGCCTCCGAGACGATGACCACGCCCACCGTCGCCAGCCACCTCCGGTACATCACCGAACTGGTCGCGGAACGCGACTCGACGCTGATCTTCGTCAACACGCGTCAGACGGCCGAGGCCCTCGGATCCAGGTTCAAGGAGCTGGGCGCCGACATCGGGGTCCACCACGGTTCGCTCTCGAAGAGCGCCCGCATCGAGGTCGAGGACCGGTTCAAGGCGGGCGAACTCGACGCCCTGCTTTGCACCTCCTCGATGGAGCTGGGCATCGACGTGGGTCGGATCGATCACGTCGTCCAGTACGCGAGCCCGCGTGAGGTGGCCCGCCTGCTCCAGCGGGTCGGTCGGGCGGGCCACCGCCACGACACCGTCTCCACGGGGACCGTCGTGACCGGGCGCCCGGATGACACCCTCGAGGCGCTGGCCATCGCCCGGCGGGCCGGCGACGGGGCGGTCGAACCGGCCGAGATCCACCACGGCAGCCTCGACGTGGTCGCCAACCAGGTCGTCGGGCTGGCGATGGACGCCGGCGAAATCTCCGCCCGCGGGGCCTACGAGATCGTCACGAACGCCTATCCCTTCCAGGATCTCGATCGGGAGCGATTCAAGGAGGTGGTCCGTGAACTCAACTCGAATCACCTCCTCTGGCTGGACGAAGCGGCGGATCGCATCGAGAAGTCAAGCGGGACCTGGCAGTACTACTATCGGAACCTCTCGATGATCCCCGAGGAGGAGACCTACGAGGTCTTCGATATCGCCAGCGGGACACAGGTCGGGACCCTCGATGAGCGGTTCGTCGTGAACTTCGCCGAGCCCGGGGCCACCTTCATCCAGCGCGGGGACATGTGGCGGATCTCCGAAATCGACGAGGACGAGGGGCGCGTGGAGGTCTCGCCGATCGAGGACCCCGCCGGGGAGGTCCCGTCCTGGACCGGCCAGGAGATCCCCGTGCCCGCCGCCGTCGCACGGGAGGTCGGGCAGATACGTGACGTCGCGGCGAGTCAACTGGCCGCCGGCGGGTCGCCCGCGGCGGTCGCCGCCGACCTGGCCAGTCGCTATCCGGGGTCGCCCGAGACGATCGAGCGGGCCCTCGACCGGATCGACCGTCACGTCGAGAGTGGCGCCCCGATTCCGACCGACGACCGCGTCCTGGTCGAGTCCCAGGGCCGGACGATCGTCCTCAACGTGGCCGGCGGACTCAAGGCCAACGAGACAATCGGTCGCCTCCTCGCGGCCCTCCTGGGCCAGCGAACCGGCTCCTCGATCGGCCTCGAGGTCGATCCCTACCGGGTGGAACTCGACGTCCCCCGGGGCGTCCGGGCGTCCGACGTCCGGGAGGTGGTACAGTCGACCGATCCCGAGCACGTCGGACCGCTGCTCGAGTTGAGCCTGAACGGCTCGGAGACGCTGAAGTTCACCCTCTCGCAGGTCGCCGCGAAGTTCGGCGCCCTCAAACGCTGGAAGGGCGGGGACGGGGTCTCCGTGGACCGGGTGATGGCCGCCCTTGAGGACACCCCGGTCTACGACGAGGCGGTGCGGGAGGTGTTCCACGAGGTGCTCGACGTCGATCACGCGCAGTCGATCCTCGACGCGCTGCAGTCCGGATCGGTCGAACTGGCGTCGATCGGCGAGCGGACCCCCATCGGAACCGGCGGACGCCAGAGCGGCTCGGAGCTTCTGACCCCGGAGAACGCCGATGCGAGCGTGATCGAGACCGTTCGGGAGCGCATCCAGGAGGACGAGGTGCGACTGGTCTGTCTGCACTGCCTGGAGTACGACCGGGTGACCACCGTCAAGCGGGTCCGGGACCAGCCGAGGTGTCCGCACTGCGAATCGACCCAGATCGCCGCGCTGAGCCCCTACGCAGACGACGTCGTCTCGGCGCTGAAAGCCACGGACAGGGACGAGGACCAGGAGCGGCTCACCGAGCGGGCCTACCGGAACGCCAGCCTCGTCCAGGGCCACGGGAAGCAGGCGGTCATCGCCCTCTCCGCCCGCGGCGTCGGCCCGGAGAACGCCGCCCGGATCATCAACCGCCACCGCGAGTCAGCGAGTGACTTCTACCGGGACATCCTGGAGCGCGAACGCGAGTACGCCCGCACGAAGGCCTTCTGGTGATCCCACTCGGTGATCAAACGGGGGCGGGAGACGGCTCTCGGGCCGATGGAGAGATCGCCCGGGCCGATGGCGCGTTCGACCCGCGAGCCCATTCACTCCGCATCGTCCCGTAGGTGGTCGACCTGGGCCTCGAGCCGACCGATCTTCCGCTCGATGCGGGCCAGTCGTTCCGCCACGCTCCCGCCGGAGCGGATTCGGAGCCAGAAGTACCCCGCTCCCCCCAGGACCGCGGCGAGCAGGAGGAGGTCGAACGCGAGGACGAGTGCCAGGACCAGAAGTTCCGGACCACCGGGCAGTGATGGGAGGGGCATGGCCTATCCGAGGGGACCGACCACAATAGGGCCCCCGATTCGGTCTGTGAGCCCGTCTCCCCTCTACCGGTCGCCGTCGAGGCGGGCGAGCACCCGCTCCCGCAGTTTCTCGGGGGTCCCCACCACCTCGTCCGCCGGGGAGCGGTCGACGCCGTCCTCGGTTCCGTGGGGGGCGTACGCGATCGTGTGCGCGCCGGCGCTGGCGGCGGCCGCGATTCCGTTCTCGGAGTCCTCGACGACCAGCAACTCCCCGGGAGCGACGCCCAGGCGCCCGGCGATCGTCTCGTAGATGAGGGGATCGGGTTTCCCCGGTCCGTCGAGGTTCGCGGCGCTGAGCACCTCCTCAAAGCGCCCGCCCAGGTCGTGGCGCTCGAAGACGATGTCGATCCAGCGGGGGTACGAGGAGGTGGCCAGCCCGATCGGGACGGACCGGTCCCGGATCGCCCCGAGCAGGTCGTGGAACCCGGGCAGGAGATCCGCACGCGCATAGACGCCTTCGGCCTCCCGATCGAAGCGCTCGAAGTACGTCTCCTTCGAGACCTGCAGGTCGTACTCCGCTGCGAGGCGTTCGTACTGTTCGTGGACGTTGATTCCGGTGACGTCCCGTGGATCCACGTCGTGGTCCTCGGGCAGCGCGGCGTCGAGGATCTCCCCCTCGGCCTCGAGCCAGTACCGCTCGGTGTCCACGATCACCCCGTCCATGTCGAAGACGACGGCTGTGGCCATGTCCTCACTCGGGCGGAGTCACGGGAGAGGGTGTCGTTTCCGGAGCGGTCACCCGCCGGGATCGACGACCGATCGAGCGGCCTCGAAGTGCGCGGCCGTGATCGTGACCGACCCCGCGCCCGCCTCGACGGCCTCGCGGATCGCACGCATCGAGGCCGCCCGCACCAGCGCGTCGATGTCGGCCCCGGTGTAGCCCTCCAGTGCCCCGGCCAGGCTGTCCAGGTCGAGGTCGGGACCCAGCGGTTTGGATCGGGTCTTCACCGCGAGGATCTCGCGCCTGGCCGCCCGGTCCGGTTCGGGCACGTGGACGTGGCGTTCGAGCCGCCCCGGCCGGAGGAGCGCCGGATCGATGGCGTCACGGCGATTTGTCGCCGCGAGCACGACCAGGTTCGGGTCCTCGGCCGCGGCGTCGAGTTCGGTCAACAGCTGGGAGACGACCCGTTCGGTCACCGCATGGGTGGTACCGCGCCGACCGGCGATGGCGTCGAGTTCGTCGAGGAAGACGACCGTCGGTGCGGCCCGACGGGCGCGCTCGAAGAGTTCGCGGACCGCCCGTTCTGACTCGCCCACGTACCGGTCGTAGAGCTCCGGCCCGGCGACCCGCAGGAAGTTCACCCCGCTCTCGTTCGCGACCGCCCGGGCGAGCATCGTCTTCCCGGTCCCCGGCGGCCCGTGAAGCAGGATTCCCGCAGGCGGGTCGGTGTCGGCCGACTCGAAGAGTTCGCGGTGGGTCCGGGGCCACTCGACGGTCTCGCGGAGGGTCCGCTTGACGTCCTCGAGCCCGCCGATGTCCGCGAAGGCGGTCTCCGGTAGCTCGGCGACGAACTCCCGCATCGCGGAGGGTTCGATCGACGAGAGCGCCGTTTCGAGGTCCGCCCGCGTGACCGAGAGTTCCCCGTCGCCCTCCCCCGCCCGATACCGGCCCAGCGCGTCCATGGCGGCCTCGACGACGAGGGCCCGGAGGTCGGCCCCGACGAACCCGTGGGTCCGGTCGGCGAGGGCATCGAGGTCGACGTCCCCCGCCAGGGGCATTCCGCGGGTGTGAATCCGGAGGATCTCCTCGCGTCCGTCGCGGTCGGGCACACCGATCTCGACCTCGCGGTCGAACCGGCCCGGGCGTCTGAGCGCCGGGTCGATGGCGTCGATCCGGTTGGTGGCCCCCATGACGACGACCTCGCCCCGGGCCTCGAGGCCGTCGAGTTCGGCGAGCAACTGGGCGACGATGCGGCCCTCCATGTCTCCGCCCGCATCGCGTTTCCCCGCGATCGCGTCGAGTTCGTCGAAGAAGACGACCGCCGGGGCCGCCTCCCGGGCCGTCTCGAAGACCTCGCGGATGCGCTGTTCGGACTCCCCCTTGTACTTCCCGACGATCTCCGGTCCGGAGACCGACTCGAAGGCGGCGTCGGCCTCGGTGGCCACGGCCTTTGCGATCCGCGTCTTGCCGGTCCCCGGCGGGCCGTAGAGAAGCACCCCTTTCGGCGGATCGATTCCCAACCGATCGAACAGTTCCGGCTCCGAGAGGGGCGCCTCGACCAGTTCGCGGACGGTCCCGAGTTCCGCATCGAGGCCGCCGATGTCCTCGTAGGTGACCCCCACTTCCGCCCCCTCGCTGGTGTCCGTTTCGAGTTCGACGGACGTGTCCCCGGTGACACGGACCGGGCCGGCAGGGGCGGTTCCGGCCACGCGAAACTCCCCCGCGCTGCCGAACGAGTCGACGCGGATCTGCTGTTCCGGCCGAAGCGACCGCCCCGCGAGCTCCCGCTCGAGGCGTTCCCGCACGACGGTCTCCTCCGCATCGAGATCGCTTGCCGGGGCGAGCGTGACCGTCTCGGCGGCGCGCAACTCGACCGGCCGGATCCGGACCCGGTCGCCCACGGCCGCCCCGGCGTTCGCCCGGAGTTCCCCGTCGGCTCGAATTCGGCCGGAATCGAGGGATTTCCGCGCCGGCCACGCCCGGGCGACGGTCGTCGAGTCCCCCTCCACCTGGACGGACTCGCCGCTTAACACCCCGAGTTCGCGCATCAGCGAGCGCGGCAGCCGGATCACTCCCCGTCCGGCATCCCGTGGCCTGGCGTCCGTGAGGACCGCCTCGACGACGGCTGTCCCGCTCATGGGCTGCCTTCGGGGCGAGCGGGTAAAGCCTGTCGGGGGAATGCCTATACTGCCGGCGACTCGATATGGCCATATGGTATCCGAAACCACGAAGGACGGATCCACGTGGTATGTCTGTGAGGAGTGCGGGATGATGTTCGACGACCGGGAGACCGCCAGCCAGCACGAGCAGAACTGCGACGCCGAGGAACCGTCCTACCTCCAGTGATCAGCCCTCGGCCGACCGGAGCTCGTACATCCGTTCGCCGAGTTCGTCCTCCTCGAAGACGAAGACCCGCCCCCCGATCCGGTCCATGTCGGCGCTGACCTCGATGGCCATCCCGTCGACGGTCGCCCGGACCCCCTCGAAGAGTTCCGCCTCCTCGCCGGAATCGAGAAAGACCCGTCCCACGCCGCTCGATTCGAGGATGCTGTCGGCGGTCTTGACCTCGTTGACGTAGATCATCACGCCCTCGGTCTCGGACTCGTCGGTGACCAGGACCTGCACATCCTTCCCGGGCCGGCAGCGCACGGTCCCGCTCGTGGCCTCGGGCACGCCGTTGTAGAAGACTCGGCGGTCGTCCCGGTACTGCACGTAGATTCCCCCCTCGTCCAGTTCCACGCCCAGGGGCTCCGGTGGCACTTCCGAGCGTCGGCTCATGAGGGGGAATTTCCGGCCGTCGAAGAAAAGCCCGCCGTTCCGGCAGACCGGCAACCGTAAGTGAGCGCTGACTGAACGCCCGGGCATGGACGGACGCGCACGGGCCCCGGCCGCCGGGACGGTTCTCAACGCCCTGGCGACGGGATACGGGTCGGCCTTCGCCATCGAGGAGTACGTCACCGCGACGGTCACGCTTGCGGGGGAGTCGATCCGTGGGGAGATTGCCGGCCGCCCGGCGGCCGACACGACGCTGATCGAGGCGGCAGTGCGGGTCGTTCTCGAATCACACGGCAAATCGGGGGGGCCGGACGGTGCCACGGTCCGCACGGAGAGTGACGTTCCCCCGGCCTCGGGGCTGAAGAGTTCGAGTGCGGCCGCGAACGCCACCGTGCTGGCGACGCTGTCGGCCCTCGGCGTGGCGGAATCGACGAGCCGGGAGAACGCGGCCCGCCTGGGGGTCGAGGCGGCCCGCGAGGCCGGGGTCACCGTCACCGGGGCCTTCGACGACGCCAGCGCAAGCATGCTCGGGGGGCTGACACTCACGGACAACACCGACGATCGCCTCCTGAGTCGGGACACCGTCGACTGGGAGGTCGCGGTCTGGCTCCCGCCGGAACGGGCGTTCAGCGCCGAGGCCGATGTCGAGCGATGCGAGCGGATCGCGCCGGTGGCCGAGGTGGTCTATGACCTCGCCGAGGCCGGCAACTACGCCACGGCCATGACGGTCAACGGCCTGGCCTTCGCGCCGGCCCTTCGCCGTCCGACCGAGCCGATGATCGAGGCGCTCCCGGCGGCCGCGGGGGCGTCCCTCTCGGGCACCGGCCCGAGTTACGTGGCCGTGGGGGAAAGCGCGCCCATCGACGCGGTGGCAGCGCAGTGGGGGAATCGGGACGGGCGAACGCTTCGAACGCGGACCCAATCGACGGGGGCGACCATCCAATGAACGGATCCGACACACCGGGCGAGACGCCGGCCGAGGAGATGTCACTCGAGGACCTGCGCGAGGAGATCAGGATGATCGATCACGACATCGTGGAGTTGATCGCCAGACGGACCTACGTCGCTGACACTATCGCGGCGGTCAAGGCCGAACAGGGCCTCCCCACGACCGACGAGAGCCAGGAGCAGGCCGTGATGGAGCGGGCCGGCGAGAACGCCGAGAAGTACGGCGTGGACTCGAACCTGGTGAAGGCGATCTTCCGGCTGCTGATCGAACTGAACAAGGTCGAGCAGCGAGAACAGCGCTAGAACGACGCGACCAGCTCCTCGAGTCTGCCGTGTCCCTCCGGGGTGTGGGGTGCGGTCAACGGTGAGACGCTCACGTGGTCGTCGACGACGGCCCGGCGGTCCGTGTCCGGGTCGTCCGAGAGGCTCCGGGTCTCCATGCGCTGCCACATCCGGTCCTTCAGCGAGACCCACTCGCCGTTCCGCTCGGCGGTCATGTCGTAGGCCCGCGAGGGGCGGGTCACCCGCATGCCACGCGGTTCGACGTCCGGATCCGGCGCGTTGAGGTTGAGGTAGTCGGCCTCCTCGAAGACCCCGCTCCCGACCGCGTGCTCGACCAGGTGGCGAG
The DNA here is from genome assembly GCA_042216995.1 of Halodesulfurarchaeum sp. Lineage (GTDB taxonomy): Archaea > Halobacteriota > Halobacteria > Halobacteriales > Halobacteriaceae > Halodesulfurarchaeum. Next base: position 579 of record JBDGTI010000020.1, on the reverse strand, counting down.
TGGCCCGGGCGGCGACGTCGTAGGCCTCCGCTTTGAGGGTCCCCTGCCACTTCTCGTCGGGGAGATACAGCGACGCCGCGATCGAGGGCACGTCGAAGAACGCGGCCTCGACGGCGGCGCTCACGGTCCCGGACCGGCCGAGGACGTACATCCCCAGGTTGGCGCCCTTGTTGATCCCCGCGACGACCACGTCCGGATAGGGTGCCAGCGATCCGATGCCGGCGACGACACAGTCGACCGGGGTCCCCTCGATGGCATACCCCATGTCGGTCTCCCGGACCCGGACCTCCCGCGAGCTGGCCCGACCCACGGCGCTCTTGTTCGACGCCGGCGCGACGACCGTGACCTCCCCGACCGAGGAGAGCTCCTCGCGAAGCGCCCCGAGGCCGGGACTCTCGATGCCGTCGTCGTTGGTCAACAGGATGTCGGGAGTCCCGGACATACGGGAACGCAGGCGAGCCCCCCGCAAAAGCGCACCGCCTCACACGCGGTCGACGATCGTCTCCTGGTCCACGACGAGGTTGTACGCCCCCTCGTCGTCGTTGTAGAGGGCCAACACGTTCGTCACCGAGAGCAGGT